>NZ_JAIZRS010000007.1:0-312474 GCF_020419985.1 Burkholderia sp. AU32262 | reverse complement strand
CGTTCAGGCGCCGACCTTCGACACTGCGTAACGGTCAAAACGAGGAAAAAGACACAGCAAAACCAACCTTAAAACCGGACATTTTTAAATAGCTGGAAGGTGGACATCTGAATCCGGGTATGACACAAGTTGTAAGAGCAAAGTTGAAATGTCGCATCTGAGCAAAGTTGAAATGTCGCTTTCGGGCCGCGTAAGCTGACCGTCCGCCGGCTGGTCATCGGTTTCGTCGAGTCCCGTCAAATCGCCACTTCCGGCGGTGCCTGCCGAAACAGCCGCGTAATCCAGCACAGATACACGAGCCCGAGCGCGAACCACACGACGCCGAGCACGAGCGCCGTCTTCTCGAGGCTGACGAGCAGCCATATATCGGCCACCGCGCCGATCACCGGAAAGACGATGCCGCCGAGCACGCCGATCCTGCGCTCGCCGCCGTGATTGCCCGACAGGTACAGCCGAATCACGCACAGATTGACGGCCGTAAAGGCAAGGAACGCACCGAAGTTGATGAACGACGTCGACGTGGCGACATCCAGCTTCAACGCGATCAATCCGACGACGCCGGCCAGCGTGATGTTGATCGCGGGCGTCTTGAAGCGCGGGTGAATGAACCCGAAGATCCGCTTCGGCAGGATTTCATCGCGGCCCATCGCATACAGCAGCCGGCCGACGCTCGCCTGCGCGGAGATGCCCGATGCGAACTGCGCGAGGATCAGGCCTGCCAGGAACACCGTCACGAACAGGTCGCCGCCGATCATCCTCGCGACTTCGAATGCAGCCGAATCCGTGTCCTTGAACTCGACGCCGGGGTGTGCGAGCTGCATCGTGTACGCAGCGATCACGAAGATCGCGCCACCGATCAGCGCAATCAGCAGGATCGCGCGCGGCATGTTCTTTTTCGGATCGATCGTTTCCTCGGTCAGCGTCGATACGGCGTCGAAGCCGAGGTACGAGTACGCGGCGATCGCGGCACCGGCCATCGTCGCGCCGAACGGCACATGCGGCTTGAAGAACGGCTCCGCCATCGCGATACCGCCCGCGCCTGCCGCCGCCGACGCGTAGTGCCAGCACAGCACGACGAACATCGCGACGATCGCCAGTTGCACGATCATCAGCACGATGTTGAAGCGTGCCGCCAGTTCGATGCCGACGATGTTCAGGCCGCTCGTCAGCACGATGAACGCGACGATCCAGATCCACGTCGGCACATGCGGAAATGCCGCGTTCAGATAGGCCGCGCCGATCAGCCAGATCACCATCGGCAGGAAAAAATAGTCGAGCAGCGTCGCCCAGCCGATCATGAAGCCCAGATGCGGGTTGAACGTCTTGCGCGTGTACGTGTAAGCGGAACCTGCCGCCGGAAAGAGCCGCGCAAGCTTGCCGTAGCTGAGCGCGGTGAACGCAATGGCCACCAGAGCGAGCAGGTACGCGAGCGCGGCCGTGTCGTCGCTGGCCTTGGCGAGCACGCCGTACGTACCGTAGACAATCAGCGGCGCCATATAGGCGAGGCCGAACAGCAGCACGGAGGGCAAGCCGAGCGTGCGCTTCAGGCGCGCGGGTTCGTGGGATGACGACGCTTGCATGTTATCTCCTGGGCCTTCGAGGCCGATCGAGTGCCTGTGGCAGGCCTTTCAATGGAATGAGCCGGCACCGCCGGGCGTGACGCCCGCGCGATGTCGCAGAGGAACAGCGAGTGAGCCGGATTACCCGGTGCGGTGACGGCGCGCGTCGATCATCAGCGCGCGGCGTCCGTTCGGCTCCTCGATGGGCGCGAGACCGAGTGTCACGCGTGCGTCGTGCAGATAGCTGTAGTGTTCGCGGCTTGCTTCGAGACGCGTCAGATCGAGGCTCGTCTGCACGACGGCTTCGTCCCGGCCGAGCTCGAGCCTGCTCTCGCCGAACGGATCGACCAGTGCGGACTGGCCGGCGAATGTCAGGCCGTCATCACCGGAGCCGCAGCGATTCACCATCAGCGCGAACATCTGGTTCTCCATCGCACGCGCCGCGATCGCACGGCGATGCACGGGGCCGAACGGATCCATGTTGCCGTTGGTGACGATCAACAGATCGGCATCGAGCGCACCGATCGCGCGCGCCGTCTCGGGGAATTCGATGTCGTAGCAGATCAGCAGGCCCACCGTCAGGCCATTCCACGGACAGGTTACGAAACGGTCGCCCGGCGTGAATACGCCGACATCCGACGCCCACAGATGGGTCTTGCGATAGCGCAGCACGAGCTCGCCCTGATCGTCGACGAGCACCGTGCTGTTGTAGAACCGTCCGCCGTCGCGTTCCGCGAGGCCGACCGCGACGGCGACGCCCTTCTGTCGTGCCGCATCGCGTACCGCGGACAACGCGGGACCGTCGAGCGTCTGCGCGACATCGGCGACGTTGTCCCGCGTGGGGAAGCCCGACAGTGTCGTTTCGGGGAACACGACCAGCTTCGTGCCGCCTGCCACATCGACGCGCCCGATCGTGTCGATCACCTTGCGCGTGTTGTGTGCGACGTCGCCGTCGACCAGCGCGAGTTGTGCGAGTTCTACCTGCATGAAGCCCACTCCTTCCAATACCCTTTCATTCGCGTGTCGTATCCATTGCATCGCGCATGCGACGCTTCGTCGAGCACAGCAGCCTCCACCGCCGCCTGCCGAAGTGAGGTCGATTATCGGGTTATTATTTTTGACCAGAAATTCCCCACCAGGGTTACCCTCACCGGAGCACACGATGGACCTCGAATGGCGAGATCTCGCTTTTCATCGGGAGATTGGTTCGGCCATCGACGCGCTCGATGGCCCGCATTTCTGGGCGCGCCTCACGCGCGTGCTCGAACGGCATCTGGATTTCGACAACTGGGTCGCGCTGCGTTTCGCACGCGATGGCGCGCCGCTCGTGCTCGCCGAACAGGCGATGCCGGACGGCAAGATCGACCTGATGTTCCAGGACTACCTTGCCGCGCTCTACCAGCTCGATCCGTTCTATCTCGCCGCATTCGAAACGCAGGCGTCGGGCTTCTATACGCTGGCCGACGTCGCGCCGGACAACTTCCGGATGACCGAGTACTACCAGCGCTATTTCAAGAAGAACATCGTCGGCGACGAAGTGCATTTCAACGTCGTGATCGATCGCGATCACACGCTGGGTTTTTCGCTCGGCAAGACGAGCAAGTACGACGAGCGCGAGATAGCCTTGCTCACGCTGTACACGCCGTGGGTGCTGTCGTTGATGCAGCAGCGCCTGCGCTTCGAGACGTTCGCCGTGAAGGAGGCGCCGCGTGCAACGGAAAGCGAGCTGCCCGATCCGCACGCGCGCTTCGGCACGCTGACCGGCAAGAGCGGACGCGGTGCGTTGACGACGCGCGAAATCGAAGTGGCGATGTTGTCGTTGAGCGGGTTCTCGTCGCGCGCGATCGGCGAGAAACTGTCGATCTCGTTCGAGACCGTGCGTGCGCATAAAAAGCATATCTACGCAAAGCTCGGTGTCGGGTCGCAATCCGAGCTCTTTGCGTTGTTCTACGATCCGGCAAGAGCGGGTGAATCCCCGTGATTTGCCGCGTGTCCTGACGGCCCGGATGCCTGCAAGCGCCCTTCGTCAGGCTCCCCAACGGTATCCAGGTCGAGCCGCAGATCCGTCACGAATGCACTCCCCGGCTGACGCGACAGCGTGAATCCGACGGAACGCGCAAGGCCTTTCATCGCATCGTTCTCGGTCAGCATCGTGCCGACCATCTGCCGCATGCCCGAGCGCCGCGCGAGATCGATCAGGCTCGACAGCAGCATACGGCCGAGCCCTTGCCGCTGCCATGCGTCGTCGATCACGATCGCGCATTCGACGATCTCGGTTGCTCCATCGTCAATCGCATAACGCGCAACGCCGATCAAACGCTCGCGACCGCCGGCGCGGATCGTCGCGATCACCGCGCCTTCCCGCCGGCGATCGATGCGGGTCCATCGGATCAATTCGTCTTCGGTCGGCTTACGTGCGGACATCAACCTCAGGTAGCGGCTGCGGCTCGACAGCCGGTCGACCAGTTCGCGTTCGATGTCGAGATCGTCGGGCTCGATCGCACGCAGGAGGATCGGCGTTCCGTCCCGCGCGTCCCAGACGCGCCGGACGCCGAGCGCCGGCGCATCCTGCCCGGCCGTGACGCAGGCCGCCCATTCGGGCGCCATCGTATCCATCGTGCCCTCCGCCTTTTCCTGCCGGTCGGGCGCGTCGCCACCGGATCGCCGCGTACCCTGCCCTGACCTTATGCATCGATTATCGGGACGGCCGCCCACCCGATAAATGCCTGGCGGAAGACTTCACAGTTGGTCGTGCGGAAACAATGGACCGGCAACGCGAAGCCGGCACGCCATGTGCCGGTGTCATCGCCGTCATTGGCGCGGCAACTACCACTACTGCCAGTACCTGCGCTGTCCGTGCCCCCTTAACCTTGTCGTCATCGCTGGCGCGCCGTCGAAGGCCGCGCCGCTTCGACCGGAGACACGACAGATGCCATTTGACTGGACGCAGGAGCAGCACGCGACGCGGGCGCGGTTTCGCGATATCGGCGCCGGAATCGCCGCCGCCGTGGAACGCGACGGCCGCGCGCCCGCCGGATTCGACGAAGCCGGCTGGATGAAGCTCGGGCAGGAAGGACTGTGGGACATGATCGTGCCGCAGACGTATGGCGGCGACGGTCACGGCTGGTGGCACTTTTCCGCGGCGCTCGAAGGGCTTGCGTCATCGATCCGCCGCCCGGCGCTGCTGTTGTCGGTGATCGCGCAGGCCGGCATGGTGCGCGCGCTCGAACGGTATGGCACGGCCGCGCAGCAGGACCGCTATTTCGGTGCGATCCTGCGTGGCGAACTGAGCGCGACCGCGATTGCCGAGCCGGGCACCGGCACCGACGTGCGCAGCATCGCGACGACGCTCGCCGAGCACGGCGACGGCTACAGGCTGACCGGCAGCAAATTCAATATCGCGCATGCGCCGCTCGCGCGTTTCATCCTCGTCGTCACGCGCATCGAAACGCCGGGCCGGCGCAACACCGCGCTCGTGATCGTCGATCGCGACCAGCCGGGCATCACGGTGAGCCCGCCCGACCGCAAGCTCGGCCTCGACGACCTGCCCACCGGCGCGCTGCATTTCGACGACTGTCCGATCACGCGCGGGCAGCTGCTCGGCGAACCGGGCGCCGGGCTCGGCAACCTGATCGACATCATCTCGCTCGGCCGGCTCTATTACGGCCTCGTCGCCGCCCAGGTGACGGCGCCCTATCTGCGCGACGCGATCGGCTATTGCCGCGAGCGACGCAGTTTCGACAGCACGATCGATGTCCACCAGTACGTGCAGCGCCGCCTCGTCGATTTGCAGATCGGCATCGAGCGCGGCACGTGGCTCGCGCGAGGCGCGCTCGCGCAGTTGCTGACGGATCACCCGCACGCGCTGATGACATGCTCGATCGCGAAGCTCGTCGGCGCTCAGGATCTCGTCGACAGTGCGCTCGGCCTCGTGCGGCTGTACGGCAGCCTCGGCTACCAGGCCGGGCCGGTGGCCGCGTTCGCGGCGGACGCACTGGGCTTCATGAGCGTCGGCGGCACCGAGGAAATGCATCGCAAGAACATCTTCAACCAGATGATGCGCGCCGGCTGATCGCCCGCGCCATCGCCGCGCGCACCGCGCACCTTACAGGAAACCACGCATGACACCGACGAACCGACGCCCTTCCCGCCTGCGCCGCTCTTGGCTGTTTCTCGCCGGCGCCGATCACGATGCGCTCGTTGCCGGCACCGCGAGCGGCGCGGATGTGCTGATCCAGGAACTCGAAACCTTTACGCCGCCCGACCGGCGCCCGGCCGCGCGCGAACTGAGCGAGCGGGTGCTCGCGGGCTGGCGCGATGCCGGCGTGCTGGCGTCCGTGCGCGTGAATCCGCTCGACGCGGGCGGCATCGACGACCTGCGCGCCGCGATGCGCGGCCGCCCGGACATCGTGATGATGTCGTACGTCGCGACGCCCGAGCAGGTCGTCGCGCTCGACGAAGCCGTCACGCGCTTCGAGCGCGAATACGACATCGTGCCGGGCTCGACCGAACTGGTGCCGAACGTCGAGACGACGCTCGGCCTCGTGAACACGATGGCGATCGCGCGCTCGAGCCCGCGCGTGTCGGCCGTGCTCGTCGCGACCGAGGACATGGTGGCCGACATGGGCGCCGAGCGCACCCGTGCGGGCCGCGAGCTCGACTACGTGCGCTCGCGCTTTCGCGTCGAATGCGCGGCGGTCGGCGTGACCGCGATCGACTGCCCGTACAGCTATGCCGACAACGAAGGCGCGGAACTCGACATGCGCGTGTCGCGCAGCCTCGGCTACCAGGCGAAAGCGATCGTCAACGCGCAATTCGTGCCGGTCGTCAATCGCGTGCTGACGCCGACGGCCGACGAGGTCGCCCTCGCCCGTCGCGTGATCGACGCGTTCGATCACGCGCGGCGTACCTCCGGCGGCCGCCGCGTGGCCGCGGCCGTCGTCGACGGCTTCCTCGCGGAAGTCCCCGACTATCTCGCCGCGCATCGGCTGATCGCCCGCGCGACGCAATTCGGCATCGCGTGAGTACCGCCATGGATACGATCGCCACGCGCCTGAAGGCGCTGAAAACCCTCGCGCATGCCGCGCCGCACGTGCCGGCCGACCACTGGGCCGACACGCCGCACGCGCAGTTCGAACGCTGGCTCGACGAGGCCGTGACCGCCGGCGCGCTCGAACCGCAGGTGACGACGCTGTCGACGGTGCGCCCGGACGGACGGCCCGATGCCCGTTCCGTCGTGCTGCTGAACGTCGACGCGCGCGGCTGGCATTTCGCGGCGAACGCACGCAGTCCGAAGGGCCGCCAGCTCGCGAACCGGCCGTTCGCGGCGCTGACGTTCTACTGGCCCGCGATCGCGAGCCAGATCCGGCTGAGCGGTCCGGTCGAGCGGTTGCCGGACGCAGAAGGCCATGCCGATTTCGCGAGCCGCCCCGAGCGGTCGCGCGCGAGCATCCTGGCCGGACGGCAAAGCGAACGGCTCGACGATCCGGCCGACCTGACGCGTGCGATCGACGCGCAGCTCGAACGGCTGGCCGCCGATCCGGCGCTCGTGTCGCCCGACTGGCACCTGTATGCGCTGGCCCCCGACGAAGTCGAGTTCTGGCGGGCCGACAGTTCGCGCCGTTTCGCGCGGCAGGCCTATCGTCGCGCCGGCGCGCGCTGGGAACGGTGTGCGCTATGGCCGTGAAGCGTGACGAACCGCCGCCGCCGCGCGACGGCGCGCATGACGGCCTGCACGACGACACGCGGCTCGCGCACGCGGGCCGCGACAGCGCCGCGTGGCACGGCTTCGTCAATCCGCCTGTCTACCATGCGTCGACCGTGCTCAGCCCGACGGTGTCGGATCTGCTGAACCGCACGCAGCCGTATATCTACGGCCGTCGCGGCACACCGACGACGGACGCGCTCGAGCGCGCGGTGACGCGCCTCGAAGGCGGCGCCGGCGCGGTGCTGTGCCCGTCGGGCCTGTCCGCGTGCACGCTCGCGCTGCTGTCGTGCCTGAAGCCCGGCGACCATCTGCTGATGACCGCATCGGTCTACGGCCCGGTGCGTCACGCATGCGAAGGCGTGCTTGCGCGGCTCGGCGTCGAGACGACGTGGTACGACGGCAGCACGCCCGTCGCAGCCGCGTTTCGTCCGAACACGCGTGCACTGTACGTCGAGGTGCCCGGCTCCTACACGTTCGACATGCATGACATCCCTGCCCTCGTGCGGCTCGCGCACGCGCACGGTGCGCTGGTCCTCGCGGACAACAGCTGGGCCACGCCGCTGTTCTTTCAGCCGCATGCATTCGGGATCGACCTGTCGATCCAGGCCGGCACCAAGTATCTGGTCGGGCACTCGGATGCGATGCTCGGCACCGTGTCGGCCAACGCGCGCGCATGGCCCGCGCTGAAGCAACTGCATGGCGATCTCGGACTGTGCGCCGGCCCCGACGACGTGTATCTCGCGCTGCGCGGGCTGCGCACGCTCGGCGTGCGGCTGCGGCAGCATCAGCGCAATGCGCTTGCGGTCGCGAGCTGGCTCGCGACGCGCGCCGAAGTGCAGCGCGTGCTGTATCCGGCGTTGCCGGGCGACGCGGGCCACGCACTGTGGCGCCGCGATTTCCGTGGCGCGTCGGGGCTGTTCTCGATCGTGCTGCAACCGGCTCCCGCACATGCGATCGACGCGTTTCTCGATCATCTGACGTTGTTCGGGCTCGGCTATTCGTGGGGCGGCTACGAGAGCCTCGCGCTGCCGTTCGAACTGGACGCGCACGGCCTCGCGGCGCGCTGGCCGGCCGGCAGCCGCGGCGTGCGCCTGCACATCGGGCTCGAGGATGCGGACGACCTGATCGCCGATCTGGCGGCGGGCCTCGACCGCTACGCGGCGTGCGCGTCGACTGCCGCCTGCGAGGATGCGGCGCGATGCTGACCGTCTGGGGCCGCCGCACGTCGTTCAACGTGCAGAAGGTGTTGTGGCTCATCGGCGAGCTCGGCCTGCCTTACCGGCATATTCCGGCCGGCGGCGAGCACGGCTCGCTGCAGACGCCCGCGTTCGCGGCGCTGAATCCGACCTGCCGGATCCCGGTGATCGACTGGGACGGCGACGTCGTGTGGGAGTCGCACACGATCCTGCGCTATCTGGCCGCGCGCGTGCCGAACAATCCGTTCTGGTGCCGCGACACGTTCGCCCGTTCGCGCGCGGAGCGCTGGATGGACTGGTCGCAGACCGCGCTCGAACCCGACGTGATGACCGGGTTGTTCTGGGCACTCGTGCGAACGCCGCCGGAGCGGCGCGACGATGCGATCGTGCGCGACAAGGCCGCGCGCAGCGCGACGCATTACCGGCTGCTCGACCGGCTGCTGTCGACCCAGCCGTTTCTCGGCGGCGCGACGCCGGGCCTGGCCGACATCCCGGCCGGCGCGACGCTGTTCCGCTATTTCTCGCTCGACGTCGAGCGGCCGCCGTT
This sequence comes from Burkholderia sp. AU32262, assembly GCF_020419985.1. Lineage (NCBI taxonomy): Bacteria > Pseudomonadati > Pseudomonadota > Betaproteobacteria > Burkholderiales > Burkholderiaceae > Burkholderia > Burkholderia sp. AU32262. The sequence continues at coordinate 303,465 of NZ_JAIZRS010000007.1, read as the reverse complement.
GCCGCACGTCGAGGCCTGGTACGCCCGCCTGTGCCGACGGCCCGCCTACCGCGAACAGGTGATGGTGTCGTTCGACGCGTTGCGCGGCCAGCCGGGCTGACCTTCTACCGACCTCACGACATGACGCATTCCGCCCTTCGTCCGATCCTGATCGTGCTGCATCGCGAACAGTCGAGCCCCGGCCGGATCGGCCGGCTGCTCGCCGCCCGCGGCCATCCGCTCGACATCCGGCGCCCGCCGCTCGGCGATCCGTTGCCGGCGACGCTCGCCGACCATGCGGGCGCCGTGGTGTTCGGCGGCCCGATGAGCGCCAACGACGGCGATCGCTGGATCCGCGACGAGATCGACTGGATCGGCGTGCCGCTGCGCGAGGCGGCGCCATTTCTCGGCGTCTGCCTCGGCGCGCAGATGATGATCCGCCACCTGGGCGGTCGCGTGAACGCGCATCGCGACGGGCGCGCGGAAATCGGCTACTGGCCGATCGCCGCGACGCCGGCCGGCCGGCGGCTCGGTTCATGGCCGTCGCATGTGTATCAGTGGCATCGCGAGGGCTTCGAGCGCGTCGCGGGGCTCGAGATCCTCGCGACCGGCGAGCATTTTGAGAACCAGGCCGTCCGTTACGGGCCGCGCGCGTACGGTGTCCAGTTCCATCCGGAAGTGAGCTATCCGATGATGCGGCGCTGGAGCACGGCGGCCGCGCACAAGCTGGGGGTGCCCGGCGCGCAGGATCTCGCGACGCAGGCGAACGAAGGCTGCCGGCACGACCGCGCGACGGCCGCGTGGCTCAGCGCGTTTCTCGACCGCTGGCTCGACGGGACGCCGGCATCAGGTCTGCACGGTCACGTCGGAGATGCTGATCAGCCCCCACTCGACCGCGCGCAGCACGGCTTCGTGCCGACGTGACACGTTGAACTTGCGGCGGATGTTCATGAAGTGGAAGTTGATGCACGACTCGGTCACGTTCAGGATGTGGCCGATTTCCCACGAGGTCTTGCCGGCCGCATGCCAGCGCAGGCACTCGACCTCCCGCCGGCTCAGACGCGGCACGCTGTCGGGCGGTGCGTGGCAGCGCGTGCCGGCGATCGCTTCGCAGGCGATGTCGCGCAGCAGCGTGAGCGCCGCCAGATGCCGGTCGCAGCGCTCGCACGTGGTGGCGAGATCGTCCGCGCTCGCGCACGACAGCATGCCGACCTCCCCCTTCGGGCCGCGCACGGGCAACACGACGCCGCTGCGCATGCCGTACGCGGCCGCCGCCTCGTAGCATGGCCGTTGCCCGGGCAGCCCGAACAGCGCGGCGTCCCAGACGAGCGGCAGCGCCGAACGGAAGCAATGCTGCAGCATCGGGTCGATGCGGTCGAACTGCCGCTGCCGGTACAGCGCCGTCCAGCCCGGCACGCCGCTGCTCCACTTGCGCGCGAGATCGAACGATGCGCCGGCAAACGGCAGCACGATCAGCACGACCTTGTCGAACCCCATGCCGGCGGCCGCGTCGGTCATCCGCTGCCATGACGCGTCCGTGTCGCCGGGTACCAACCATTTCAGACAATCCAGTCCTTTCATACAAGCCACCCCGTTTATTAGTTGGAATCTGCAATCAGGCGGACTTGCGCAACCGGTTCGAGGCGTTGCGCGCGAACGGGCCGCGCTAGACCGCCTCGGTCAGACGTCGCCGACCCGCCTGCTTCGCGTCGTCGAGCGAAGCCGTCACGTCGAACGGGATCCCGAACGCCTTTTCGATGCCGGATGCGTTCGCGATGGCCGCTTCACGCTCGTTCGGGTCCGGTTCGACCGACACGAGCGCGCGGCAGACCGCGGCGAGCGCGGCGCGGTTCTGCTTGAGCCACATGCCGCGCTCCTTGCGGTCGTCGTGCGGCTCGTCGGGGCGGGCCGGCGGAAAGATCATGACAAACGGCTCGCCGTGCCGCATCAGCGCGTGCATGTCGTCGAGCCAGCGCTGCGCGTAGCCGCCGGCGGCAATGGCGTCGTTGCGCACGACGACGAGCGGGAATTCCGTGACGTCGAACACGGCGAGCGTCGCCAGTGCGGACGGCGCGTTTCCAGCGTGGTGGGTAGGCATCGGGTCAGTCTCCATCGAGTTGAACAGCATGGGTCGGAACGGGCCGCGCGGCACCCGCTTCATCGTTTCGCGGCAGCGCCGGGGCCGAACGGCGGGCGGGCGAGCCACACCACCGCGATCACGGCGAGATACACGCAGCCGAGCGCGAACGACACGTCGTTGAACGAGATCTGGTACGCCTGCGCGTCGACCAGATTGCCGAGCAGCGCTGCCGCGCGTTGCGGATCGCCGCCGCCCAACTGCGTGAGTTCGGCGCGAACGGCCGGATCGAACCTGCTCAGGTGTTCGCTGAGCTGCGCGTGATGCAGGATCGCGCGCCGGTCCCACAGGAACGACGTGATCGACACGGCGAAGCTCGCGCCGAGCGTGCGCAGGAACGTCGACAGGCCGGAGCCCGCGGCGATCTCGTCCGGCTTCAGGTCGGACAGCAGGATGCTGTTGATCGGCATGATGAACAGCGCGAGGCCGAGGCCTTGCAGCAGCTGGATCAGCGCGATGTGCGTGAAGTCGACGTCGGGTACGAAGCCCGCGCGCAGGAACGACGACGTGCCGAGGATCGCGAACGCGCAGCACACGAGCACGCGCATGTTGAAGCGCGGCGCATACTTGCCCATGAACGGCGTCATCAGCACGGGGATCACGCCCATCGGCGCGACGGCCAGCCCGGCCCAGAACGCCGTATAGCCGAGCGTGCGCTGCAGCCACTGCGGCACGATCACGTTGACCGCGAAGAACGCCGAGTACGCGAGCACGAGCGTCAGCGTGCCGGCCGCGAAGTTGCGATGTGCGAACAGCCGCAGGTTCACGATCGGGTTCGGCTCGTTGAGTTCCCAGATCAGGAACAGCGCGATCCCGAACGCGGCGACCACCGACATCACGACGATGAACGTCGAATTGAACCAGTCGGCTTCGTTGCCCTTGTCGAGCACGATCTGCAGCGCGCCGACGCCGACGACGAGCGCGGCGAGCCCGACATAGTCGACGCGCGCGGCGACCGTCGTCTCGACGCGCGCGCGCATCTGCGCGAACACGCACATCGCGGCGAACACGCCGATCGGCAGATTGATCAGGAACGCCCAGCGCCACGAGTAATGTTCCGTCACCCAGCCGCCGAACACGGGGCCCGCGATCGGCGCGACGACGGTCACCATCGCGATCATCGACAGCGCGAAGCCGCGCCGCTGCGGCGGGTAGATCGACAGCATCAGCGCCTGGGTGGTCGGGATCATCGGCCCGGCCACGAGGCCCTGCAGCGCGCGGAACGCGACGAGCTGCGGCAGGTTTTGCGCGAGGCCGCACAGGAGCGACGCGAACGTGAACGCCAGCGTCGCCCACACGAACAGCCGGACCTGCCCGACACGCTTGACGAGAAACCCCGTCAGCGGCAACGCGATCGCATTGCTGACCGAGAACGTCGTGACGACCCATGCGCTCTGCGTCGTGCTGACGCCGAAGTTGCCGGCGATCGTCGGCAGTGAGACGTTCGCGACGGTGCCGTCGAGCACCTGCATGAACACCGCGAGCGCGAGGCCGAACGTCGTCAGCGCGACGCTCGACGGGCGAAAACCGCTGTCCGCGGTCGGCATCGGGCCGCTCATCGCACACGCTCCGCACGCACCGCCGCCGGGAGGTTCGCATGCACGACGTCGGCGATCAGGCTGTCGGCGCGCGCGAGCTCGTCGCGGTACACGTCGGTCCTGAACACCGGCGCGTCCTGCGCGCGGCGCGACAGCATCGCACCGCTGCGGTCGTGCTGGTCGACGCGCGCGTGCATCGACAGGCCGATGCGCAGCGGATGCGCGTCGAGTTGCGATGGATCCGTCAGCTCGATGCGCACCGGCAGGCGCTGCACGATCTTGATCCAGTTGCCGGTCGCGTTCTGCGCGGGCAGCAGCGAGAACGCGCTGCCGGTGCCGACGCCGAGGCTCTGCACGCGGCCCTTATAACGCACGGCGTCGCCGTACAGGTCGGCCGTCAGCTCGACCGGTTGCCCGATCCGCATGTGCTCGAGCTGCTTTTCGGTGAAGTTCGCGTCGACCCACAGCTCGCGCAGCGGCACGACGGCGAGCAGCGGCACGCCGGGCGACACGCGTTGGCCGACCTGCACCGTGCGCTTGGCGACATAGCCGGTGACGGGCGCGACGATGTCGGTGCGCGCACGGGCAAGATAGGCCGCGCGCAGCCGCGACGCCGCGGCCTCGACGTCGGGATGCGACGCGACCGCGGTGTCGTCGACGAGCGCCTTGCTCGTCTGGTGCTGTTCGCTCAACGTCGCGAGCGCGCTTTGCGCGGCGGCGTACGCGCTTTGCGCGGACGTCAGCGTATCGAGCGCATGCGCGAGCTCCTCGCGCGAGATCGCGCCGGAGCGGCCGAGATCCTCGCGGCGCCGGTAGTCGGCCTTCGCCTTGTCGAGCGCGGTGCGCCGCGCGTCGAGATCGGCGCGCGCGCCGTCGATGCTGTTCGCGAGCCCGCGCTCGTTGCTGTACAGGCCGCGCACCTTGCGCACCGTGGCCGCGAGGTCGGCCTGTGCGGCCGCGAGCGCGATCTGCGCGTCGCTCGCGTCGAGACGGACGAGCGGCGTGCCGGCGCGGACGAGGTCGCCGTCGTCCGCGTCGATCGACACGACGGTGCCCGTCACCTGCGGCGTCAGCTCGACGACGTTGCCTTGTGCGTATGCGTTGTCGGTGGACTCGTACCAGCGGCCGACGAGCCCGTACCAGATGCCCCAGCCGACGATGCCGAGCGCGAACGCGGCGACGAGCGCACGCACGAGGTGCTTGCGTCTTGCGGGCGGCGGCGTGGCCGGTGCGGCGCCGCCCGGTGCCGGTTGCGTGCGGGCGTCCGACCCGCCTGGCGCGCGCGGCGCGCCGGTGTGGTCGGCCGACGGTTGCTGGCGGGCGCTGGCCGGATCGGCGGCTGCGGGCCGCGCGGGAGTCTGCAGGGTGTTGTCGCTGCTCATGGTTCGATGTCAAGGACGGTGGGAAGGAGTGGCGGCGAGCGCGACGTCGTCCGGCTCGGCGCGGAAGCCGCCGCCGAGCGCGGCAACGAGCTGCAGCGACTGGTCCGCGCGCTGGGCGCGCAATGCGGCGACTTCGCGGCTCGCGATCAGGAGTTGCTGGCGCACGACGAGCGCGTCGAGGTAGCTGCCGACGCCCGCGCGGTAGCGCGCGTCCGCGAGCCGCCATGCATCGCTGGCGGAATCGAATGCGCGCTGCTGCGCATCGGCCTGCACGGCAAGCGAATGCAGCCGGTGCAGATCGTCGGCCACCTCGCCGATCGCGCCGATCAGCGTCTTGTTGTAGCTGGCGACCGCGACGTCGTATTGCGCGTCGCGCTTGCGCAGCACGCCGCGCCGTTCGCCGCCGTCGAAGATCGGCAGGCTCACGGCCGGGCTGACGTTGTAGGTGCGCGACGCTGCCTGGAACAGCGATGCACCGCCGCGCGTCGCGAGGCCGATCAGCGCGGTGAGACTCACGTCGGGCAGGAAGTCCGCGCGGGCGGCCGCGACGTTGCGGCTCGCGGCTTCCACCCGCCAGCGTGCGGCGACGAGATCGGCGCGCCGGCCGAGCAGCGCGGCCGGCAGGTCGGCCGGCACCGCGAGCGCGGCGGTGGGCAGCGGCGCGGGCCGCGCGAGCGCAAGGCCGCGATCGGGGCCCGCGCCGAGCAGGATCGCGAGCGCGATGCGCGCGCTGTCGATCGCCTGCGCCGCGCGTGCCTGCTCGCGCATCGCGGCCGCGACTTCGCTTTCCGCCTGGCGCTGCTGCGCGACGTTGTCGATGCCTTTCGTGACACGCTGACGCGTCAGCGACAGTGCTTCGTCGGCGCGATCGTATTCGGCCCGCGCGACGTCCTGCTGATCGAACGCATAGGCGAGATTCACGTAGGCGCGCGCGACGTTGACGGACAGCAGCACGCGCGCGGCCCGTGCATCGATCTGCGCGGCCCGCGCTTCGCCGAGCGCGGCTTCCCACGCCGCGCGGCGGCCGCCCCACAAATCGAGATCCCAGCTCAGGCCGAGATTGATTTCGCGCGTGTGGCTGAAGACGCCGCCGCCCTCGCCTTTCGAGAACTGCGTGCCGGACGTGCGTTCCCCTTTCGCGCCCGCGCGGCCGACCAGATGCGGCAAGCGGGCAGCCTGTGCTTCGATCACGAGCGCCTGCGCCTCGCGCGCACGCGCATCGGCGGTCGCGAGATCGGGATTGCCGGCAAGCGCTTCGTCGATCAGCGCATTCAACTGCGCATCGTTCAGCGCAACCCACCAGTCGGCGGCCGGCCAGTCGGCGGCCGGCGCATGCGCGAGGCTGCGCGCTGCGGCGAGCGTATCGGCGCCGCGCAGCGTGCCGGCCGGCGCGAGCCCGTCGCGGCTCGCGCATGCGCCGAGCATGGCGAGCGCCACGATTGCGGCCATGCGCGACAGGACGCGCCGCGCGACGGCATCGCGTGGCGAGGGAGCAAGTGCTGCGTGCATCGCGTTCCTCTGCTTCGTTTGGGTTTGAACACGACACGCATTGTTGGACGCTCCCGGGTAAAGCTGATAATGTTGTTTAGACAAAAAATAATGAATTCCGGCCATGCCCATCCGAGAAGCCTCTCCCGCCCGCGCGGCGCAACGCGCCGACGCCGATCCGAGCGAACGCGCGGACGGCCCGTCGCTGATCGCCGTCTGGGGCGAGGACGACGGCAGCAATACCTACCAGCTCGGCACGCGCGAGGTCGACTGGCACAGCCATCTGCGCGGCCAGGTGTTCTGCGTCGAAAGCGGGTTCGCGCACGTGCGCACGCCGCACGGTTCGTGGCTGCTGCCGCCGCATCGCGCGGGCTGGATTCCGCCGGGCGAGCAGCACAAGGTCAGCATCAGCGGCGCGTTGAGCGGCTGGAGCGTCGTGATCGCGCCAGCCGCGAGCCGCCGCATGCCGGACCAGCCGTGCGTGATCGCGATCACCGATCTGATGCGCGCGCTCGTGCGGCGCGCGGTGTCGTGGGCCGACCAGGACCGGCTCGACATCGAACAGGCGCGCATGAGCGTCGTGCTGCTCGACGAGATGCGCCGCGCGCCGCACGAACCGCTGCACTTGCCGATGCCGCACGACCGGCGGTTGCTGCGGATCGCGAATGCGATCCTCGGGCAGCCGCACGACAGCCGCACGCTCGACGCGTGGGCCGAGTGGGCCGGGCTGTCCGCCCGCACGCTGAGCCGGCTGTTCGTCGCGGAAACCGGCACGAGCTTCGCGCAGTGGCGGCAACAGGCGCGGCTCACGCATGCGCTCGAACGTCTGGCGAACGGCGACAGCGTCGCCAACATCGCCGACGCGCTCGGCTATGCGACGCCGAGCAATTTCATCGCGATGTTCCGCCGCGCGTTCGGCGATTCGCCCGCGCATTACTTCGCGAAGCGCAAGCAGCCGTAATGTCGCGCGGCCTCGCACCGCCCCTATCACCCCTGCCAGTACTGCGCGCGCATCGACGTCGCTATAGTCGCCGTGCGACCGGCCGGTCGGTCGCCCAATGTGACCTGTGGAGGATGTCGATGTCGAACGCCGTCGGATCGGACAACACGCCGATCGTCTCCGAGCAGCAGCTCGCCGATCATCTGGCCGCCGGCTGCAAGCCGGCCGCGCAGTTCCGGATCGGTACCGAGCACGAGAAGTTCGTCGTTTCCCGCGCGACGCATGCGGCTGCGCGTTATGAAGGGCCGTCCGGCATCGCCGAGGTGCTGGCGCGGCTGCGCGGCGACGGGACGCCGATCGTCGATGCCGGGCAGACCGTCGGCGTGATCCAGCGCGACGGCGCCGCGATCTCGCTCGAGCCGGCCGGCCAGCTCGAACTGTCGGGCGCCCCGCTCGATACGCTGCACGACACGCACGCCGAGCTGCACGCGCACCTCGCCGCGGCCCGCGCGGCATGCGATCCGCTCGGCCTGCGCTGCGTGCCGCTCGGTTTTCACCCTCACCTGTCGCGCGACGCGCTGCCGTGGATGCCGAAGCAGCGCTACGCGATCATGCGGCGCTACATGCCGCGGGTCGGCACGCGCGGGCTCGACATGATGCAGCGCACCTGCACCGTGCAGGTCAACCTCGATTTCGCATCGGAAAGCGACATGGCGCGCAAGATGCGCGTGTCGCTCGCGTTGCAGCCGGTCGCCACCGCGCTGTTCGCGAATTCGCCGCTCCGCGACGGCCGCCCGTCGGGCCTGCTGTCGACGCGCGCGCACACGTGGCTCGATACCGACGAGGATCGCTGCGGCGCGCCGGCGCTGTTCCTGTCGCGCAGCTTCGGCTTCGAGCGCTACGTGAGCTGGCTGCTCGACAACGTGCCGATGTATTTCGTGCGGCGCGGCGATCGTTATGCGGACGCGACCGGGCACACGTTCCGCGATTTCATGCGGCGGCGCATTCCGCACCTCGAAGGCGAGACGCCGACGCTGGGCGATTTCGCGGACCATCTGACGACCGTGTTCACCGAGGTCCGGCTCAAGCGCTATCTCGAGATGCGCGGCGCCGATGCCGGCTCGCCCGACATGATGGTCGCGCTGTCCGCGTTCTGGACCGGCCTGCTGTACGATCCGGCGGCACTGTCGGATGCCGGGACGCTGGCTGCCGAGATCGACCGCGGCACGCTGCTCGCGCTGCGTCGCGACGTGCCGTGTACGGGGCTCGATACGCTGGCCGGCGGCCGGTCGTTACGCGCGATCGCGGCCGATGCGCTCGCGATCGCGCATCGCGGCCTGCGCGCGCGGGCGCGCACGGATGCGGCCGGCCGCGATGAATCGATGTATCTCGCGCCGCTCGACGAGATCGTCGCCGGTGCGCCCACGCAGGCCGAGCACTGGCTGGCCCGCTATCGCGACGCGTGGGCCGGCGACGCGACGCGCATCCTTGACGAAGCCGCCATCTGAGCGTGTCGCGCCGGGCCGCTCACGCGCAGCAGGCGAGCAGCGGCTCGTGCGCGAACTCGGCGCCGAGCGGCAGCGGGTGGCCGCGTCGCCGCGTACGCACCGCGTGCGCGAGCGTCTCGAACAACTGCGCGGTATCGGCGAACGACAGGCACGCATCCGTGATGCTCTGCCCGTAGCGCAGCGGCACGCCGGGCACGAGATCCTGCCGCCCTTCGATCAGGTTCGATTCGATCAGCACGCCGACGATGCGCGTATCGCCGGCCGCCACCTGCGCGGCGACTTCCGCGCCGACGGCGAGCTGGTTCCGGTACTGGCGGCGGCTGTTGCCGTGGCTGACGTCGATCATCACGCGCGGTGCGAAGTGCGCGGCCGTCATGCGTTCGCAGGCGGCGTTCACCGCGGCCGCGTCGAAATTCGGTTCGCGTCCGCCGCGCAGCACGACGTGCGTATGCGGATTGCCGGGCGACGCGCTCGCGCATAGCCGGCCGCCTGCATCGATCGACAGGAACCGGTGCGCGTGCGCCGCCGCGCGCATCGCGTCGACGGCGACCTGGACATTGCCGTCGGTGCCGTTCTTGAAGCCGATCGGAATCGGCAGCGACGACGCGAGCTCGCGATGCACCTGCGACTCGACGGTGCGCGCGCCGATCGCGCCCCAGGCGATCAGATCGGCCAGGTAGCGCGGCGACAGCGGATCGAGCAACTCGGTCGCGGCCGGCATCTCCGCGCCGTTGATGTCGCACAGCAGCGCGCGGGCCGTATGCAGTCCGACGTCGATCCGGTCGCTGCCGTCCAGCAGCGGATCGTTGATCAGCCCCTTCCAGCCGACCGTCGTACGCGGCTTCTCGAAATACACGCGCATCACGATTTCCAGCTCGTCCGCGAAGCGCGCGCGTTGCAGCGCGAGCCGTGCCGCGTAGTCGCGCGCGGCGTCGGGATCGTGTATCGAACACGGGCCGGCGATGACCACGAGCCGGTCGTCGGCGCCGTCGAGCACGTCGACGATCGCGCGGCGGGTCGTATGAACTGTGCGCGACGCGCGCCACGCCGGCGGCAGCGCGCCGGCCAGATCCGCAGGGGACGGCAAGCGCAGCACGGCGTCGCGGTTTGTCGTCCAGGCGTTTGCATGCATGGGGACTGCCCTCCTGTCGATAATGAACGTGACTTTTTACTACAGCGCGACTGTATTGAATGGTGCTTTCGGCGCGCAACTAACATAGTTATCAGTTTCTAATTCATAACCTTATGAATGAGGTAAATAAGCGTCGGATTCGATAATTGAGGATCCTGTCGTCATGCCTGTTCGCGGGTGTCGAATGGAACGTTCATTGGGTTTTCGTTCGAAAATCAGGCTGTGATCTTGCAGCGGCGAATGCGTCCGCATGCGGCTTTCCACCACGCTTCGCTATTCGTTCTGATAGTGGCGGCCCGATAGTCGTTCGATTAATTTTCGGATGCCCGACAGGCCATTCGGGCTCGAAAATATAACTCAACCCAGTCATTGCGGAGAGTCACCATGTCGAAACGGCATTACGAAACCCCCATTCACGTCAAGTATCGCGATACGGATTCGATGGGGCATGTGAGCAGCCCCGTCTATTACGACTATCTGCAGCATTCGTACCTCTGCTACATGTTCGATCTGCTCGGCCTGCCGCGCACCGAGAAACTGCCGCACATCATGGTGAAGACGCAGTGCGAGTACCTCGCACCGGCCCAGTTCGGCGACAACCTGACCGTCCGCTCGAGCATCGTGCGCTTCGGCAGCAAGAGCTTCGATCTCGAACACCTGATGGAGCGCGACGACCAGACCATCGTCGCGCGCGGCGTGTCGACGCACGTGATGTTCGATTACGCGAACAACACGACGCTGGCCGTGCCCGACGAATTCAAGACGCGCGTGCTCGAATTCCAGGGGTCGCTGTGATGCGTGCGTGCGCGCTCGGGAGCGACACGTGAGCTGCGCGGTGGCGCGCGCCCGGCGCCGGATCGGTGCGATCGTCGAGCGGCGGGACGATCGCGCGATCGTGATCGTCCGGCATGCGGCGCAGGCGCTGCTCGAGCCCGCCGCGCTCGAGCGGCACCGTGCGCTCGCGTGCCGCCACGAGGACGAGCTGGAAGTGCTGCTGCAGCCGTGCGGCGGTGCGCACGACGGCGTGCGGACGCTGCTCGGCCGGCTGCGGGATGCCGGCGTGGCCGTGGCGCTCGACGCGGCGACGGTTGCCCACGATGCATCGCTGCTCGAATTCGCGAGCTGGGTCACACGGTGTACGACGGCCGACGATTCGGCAGCGGTACCCGACGACGCGGCCGTGCCGGGCGGTGCGCTGCTCTACGGGCTGGTCGTGCGATGGCGCGATCTGCACGGCAGGTGGCGGCGGCCCGAGCGCGACGCGGCGCCTGAACGCACGCCGCGGACCATCGCGGCGGATGCAGCCGAGCACATCGCGGCCTGCGATCCGGACGAGCAGGTGCTCGGCGCGTTGCTCGACGCCGATGACGCGTCGACCGGCGCGGCGCTCGACACGCTGTCGGACGCGGTGCGCGCGCGACGGATCTGCCTGGCGACGCGGGCCGGCTGGCCGCTCGCGCGACGGTTATGAGCCCCGCCGTCGAGACGGCCGGCGGGCGCGCGTTTCTGGTCGGCATGATGGGCGCGGGCAAATCGACGCTTGGCCGCGCGCTCGCGGCTTCGCTCGGCTGGGCGTTCGCCGACAGCGACGACGAGATCGAGCGGCGCACCGGCCGCTCGGTCGCCGCGCTGTTCGACGTGGTCGGCGAAGGCGGCTTTCGGCTGCTCGAAGCGCATATCGTCGACGAGCTGACGCAGCGCGCGAACGTGGTCGTGGCGACCGGCGGCGGCTCGGTCCTGAATCCGCACACCCGCGCACGCCTGAGCGAGCGCGGCAGCGTGATCTATCTGCATGCGGATCCCGATGTGCTGTGGCGGCGTACGCGCGACGACACGCGGCGGCGGCCGCTGCTGCAGGCGGGCGAACCGCGGCAGACGCTCGCCGCGCTGTACCGGACGCGCGACCCGCTGTATCGCGAATGCGCGCATGCGCTGGTCGATACGACCGCACACGATGTCGCGCACGCGACGGCGGAGGTGTTGACGCTGCTGTTTGCGCGGAGGAACGCGCCGGCGTGACGGCGCGGTCGCTTCCCTGCCCTTCGATTCGACGACGCGCTCGACGTCATACGCGTTTTTGAAGTGGCGAGTTTGGATTTTCGATAGTGCTATCGTGATAAGAAAAGTTATCCGGATAGAGGTATTTTCTTATCCAACCCCGTGTTTTCGTGGCAAACGAATCGACGCTTCAAGCTCCCGGAAAATCGGTCCATCAGGCACGATCCCGCCCCGCGCCGACATTCTCCCGTAGCGCGCCGACTTGGCGAGCACCCGGCGCGGCGGTGTACCCGACTCCAGCGCGGCGATCGCCGCAGACCCTCGCCTTTCCCGTCATTTGTTCCCGCGACGCAAGACTGTTGCTCCATGGCGGGTGTTCGAAATCGTGACCGGCACGCCTACAGTCTGCCCATCGGATTCATCGATCCGGTCGGCATCGAGGCCGAACATCATTCACCTGTCGAGGTACATCATGAGCGCATCCAAAGTCATCATCGTCACCGGCGCATCGCAAGGCATCGGGGCGGAAACGGTCAACGCATTCCGGGCACGCGGCCATCGCGTCGTCGCGACGTCCCGTTCTATCGGCCCGTCGCACGGTCCCGATCTCGTCACCGTCGCGGGCGACATCGGCGATCCGGCCGTCGCGCACCGTGTGGTCGATGCGGCAATCGAACATTTCGGCCGTGTCGACACGCTCGTCAACAACGCGGGCATCTTCGTCGCAAAGCCGTTCACGCAATACACCGCGGACGACTATGCGCGGATCACGAGCGTCAACCTGAACGGCTTCTTCCACGTCACGCAGCGTGCGATTGCCGCGATGCAGAAGCACGGCACGGGCCATGTGGTCAGCATCACGACGAGCCTGGTCGATCACGCGAACAGCAATGTACCGTCGGTGCTGGCGTCGCTGACGAAAGGCGGATTGAATGCCGCGACGAAGTCGCTCGCGATCGAATATGCAAAGGCCGGCATTCGCGTCAATGCGGTGTCGCCCGGCATCATCAAATCGCCGATGCATGCGACCGACACGCACGCGACGCTCGCGTCGCTGCATCCGGTGGGCCGGATGGGCGAGATGAGCGATATCGTCGGTGCGATCCTGTATCTCGATTCGGCGCCGTTCGTCACCGGGGAAATCCTGCACGTGGACGGCGGTCAGAGCGCCGGGCATTGAGCGCCGGCGTCGAAGCCGCGAGCCGGCGTGTCTATCACGATGCGCCGGCGCGTTTGCCGCGTGTGCCGGCTGTCCGGTTGGCAGGCGCCTGCGCGAGCTGTTCGACGAGAAAGTCGACGAACACCCGCACGCGTGACGACAGAAAGCGTGCATGCGGGTACAGCAGCACGAAGGGCCGCGACCGGCCGCCGACGCCGGACAGCACTTCCACGAGCGTGCCGGCGCGCAGATCGTGCTCGACGATGAAGCGGTAGGTCTGGAACAGCCCTGCGCCGCTGCGCGCGAGCGTCACGCCGGCCAGGACGTCGCCCGACGTGCCGTAGCTGCCGGCCGTCGTGACGTCGATTTCATCCGCGCCGTCGTCGAACAGCCAGGGAATCGTCCGTCCGCTGCTCGGCAGCTCGAACTGGATGCATTCGTGCGCGTGCAAGTCGGCGATCGCGATCGGCGTACCCGCGCGCTTCAGATAGTCGGGCGTCGCGACGACGACGAGTTCGGCGTCCTCCAGCTTGCGCGCGACCAGGCTCGAATCGGCCGGCGCGCGGCCGCGGATCGCGAGATCGTAGCCTTCCTCGGCGAAGTCGACGTTGCGGTTGCTCAGGTGAGTTTCGATGCGTACCGCCGGGTAGCGCTCGCGAAACGCCGGCAGCAGCGGCAGCACGCGATAGTGCCCGTACGGCGTCGGCATGCTGATCCGTAGCAGGCCGGCGGGCGTGGCCTGCTGGCCCGTGGCTTCGCGCTCCGCGTCGACGAGCTGCGACAACGCATCGCGGCATTGCTCGAAATAACGCCGGCCGGAATCGGTCAGCCGGATCTGTCGCGTCGTGCGGACGAACAGGCGCACGCCGAGACGCTCCTCGAGCCGTGCGACCGACCGGCTGACCGCGGCCGGCGTGACGCCGGCCGCATTTGCCGCAAGCGTGAAGCTGCCGAGCTCGGCAGCCAGACAGAACAGCTCGATGCTGCCCAGCAGCAGATCGTCGAATTGTCGTTGCATGGGGCGATTCCTGCCGTCTCGGCCATGGGGGGGACGCGGTGAAGCAACGAGTGTGCATGAATCTCGTGCGGGAAACCAGCCGGTGCGGCGGGCGCGATTCGTTACATGACGTCCCGACTCAATTGCGCGGCCGGCATTTACCGGCTTCGGCCGCATGACTACAGTGATTCACGGGCCACGCCGGCCGCCCGATCCCTTTTACCGCAAGGAGCACGACATGAGCGTCGAACAGAACCTGGCCGAACTCGGCCTCGCATTACCGGAACCGCCGAGTCCGCTCGGCAGCTATTCGGCCGTCGGCGAAGCCGGCAACCTGCTGTTCGTGTCGGGACAGTTGCCGCTCGCCGACGGCAAGCTTGCTTATACCGGCCGTGTCGGCGAGCAGTTGAGCGTCGACGACGGCAAGCATGCCGCGCGGCTGGCGGCACTGAACGTGCTTGCGCAAATCCGCAAGCATCTGGGCGGGTTCGATCGCCTGCGCAAGATCGTGCGCGTCGAGGGGCACGTGAGCTCTGCCGACGGCTTTTTCGGACAGCCGGCCGTGATCGATGGTGCGTCCGACCTGTTCGCCGCCGTGCTCGGCGCCAAGGCCGGACATGCGCGTTCGGCGTTCTCCCAGCACCAGTTGCCGGCCAACGCCGCCGTGATACTGGTCGTGATCGCCGAGATCGAGGTGGCGTGATGACAGGCCGGACGTGTGGGGCGGCATCCGGTCCCGCAAGTGTTCTCGCGCGCCCTACCCGGCATCCGGCACGCACGTCGGCGCACCGTGCAATCGGGGGCTGGATCGTCTGAAAAGCTTGTCAGGAAAGGCGCTACACGATCCGGATACATTGAAATACAAAATATCGCATACGATTTAATCGAATACGCTTGACTAGAGAGGTCGTCAGGCGGAAACTGCGTCGCATGCGATCGAATCGCATCTGAGACAAACCAACCGACGGAGCAAATGATGAGCAAGATCGACAAGGTGCTGTACACGGGCAAGACGCATACGACTTCCGGCGGCCGCGACGGCGCGGCGCGCAGTTCCGACGGCCGCCTCGACATCCAGTTGTCGTCGCCGGGCAGCGCCGGCACCGGCACCAACCCGGAACAACTGTTCGCAGCCGGCTGGTCGGCCTGCTTCATCGGCGCGATGCAGCTTGCGGCGCGTGCCGCGAAGGTGACGCTGCCGGCCGACCTCGCGGTCGATGCCGAAGTGGATCTCGGCACCGCGGGCAACGCGTACTTCCTGCAGGCCCGGCTGAACGTGAGCGTGCCGGGGCTCGAGCGCGACGTCGCGCAACGCATCGTCGACGCCGCTCACCAGACCTGCCCGTATTCGAAGGCGACGCGCGGCAACATCGACGTCGACATCCGGATCGTCTGAACGTTGCATCGGGCGGCCGAGCGCCGCCCTCCCGAATTCCCGATTCCTTTTCCATCGAGGTGAATGATGAAAACCCAACTGATCGCTACCCTGCTCGTCGCTGTTTCGGCCGCTGTTGCCGCACCGGCGTTCGCCAACGAAACCACCGTGACGCGTGCGCAGGTGCGCGCCGAGCTCGCGCAGCTTCAACACGCCGGCTATCCGCTGAACCGCGCGACCGACGCCACCTATCCGACCGATCTGCAGGCCGCGCTGACGCGGATCCACGCCGACGACGCCGTCGCCGCCAACGCAGCGGGTGCCGGCTACGGCAGCGACGGCGGCGCCGCGACGCAATCCGGCCGCCGCGATGTCGCAAGCGTGGCCGAGCGTTCGGTGTACTTCGGTCACTGAGCACCGCGCCGGTACGTGAACCCTGAGTCCTTTTATTCCTGATTCCATTCTGTCGAGGTGAATGATGAAAACCCGCCTGATCGCTGCCCTTCTCGTCGCTGTTTCCGCTTCTGCCGCCGCGCCGGCGTTTGCCGACGCAGCCGTCGTGTCCCGCGCGCAAGTACGCGCCGAGCTCGTCCAACTGGAACAAGCCGGTTATCGGCCGGGCCGCGCGAACGATCCGCATTACCCGGACGACCTGCAGGCCGCGTTGACGCGCATTCATGCGAACGACGCGGTGGCGGCCGACGCATCGGCATCCGGTTACGGCAACGATGCCGCCGCCGCGACGCAGTCGGGCAGCCGGCCGGCAACGCGTATTGCCGAACGCTCGATCTACTTCGGTCATTGAACGAACGCGCGAACGGCGCCGATGGCCGGCGTGCGGTGCGCCCCCCCTGAATTCCTGAATCCCTGTCGAGGTGAATGATGAAGACCCAACTGATTGCCGCCCTGCTCGTTGCCGTGTCGGCCGCCGTCGCCGCGCCGGCTTTTGCCGGAGAAAGCACCATCACGCGTGCGCAAGTGCGTGCCGAACTGGCCGCGTTGCAGCAAGCCGGCTACCAGCCGAATCGCCCCAACGATCCGCACTATCCGGACAATATCCAGGCGGCGCTGAAAAGGATTCGCGACGATGGCGCCGTCGCGGCCGATACGCAGACAGCCGGTTACGGCGGTGATGCCGGCGGCGCCACGCAGTCCGGCAGTCGCGGCGCGATTCGCATGGCCGCGCGCTCGATCTATTTCGGGCATTGAGCGTGGTACGACGAATTCGGTCGCTGAAGTCCATCATATAAAGCGTATGCGATGTAATCGCATACGCTTTTATTTGCATTGCCGCAACCCGCATCCCCGCCCATCCCGGATTATTCTGTGCGGCCCCCCCGTCTTTCACGAAGGAGCCGCCGATGCCGGATGCCATGACCGGAAACGCGACAAGCGATGCGCACGTGCTCGATCGCGTTGTCTGGAACGCGCTGACGGGCAAACAGCACCGCTTTGCGCTCGGCAATGACCGCGCATGGCGGTTTCCGGCGCCCGTGGCGCCGTTTGCCGCGCTCGCCGACACGAGCCCGGCGTCGTTCGACGCGCTGCGCGCGCTGGTCGCCGCACACGGGCCGGCCGCGCTCGTCACGCCGGACGAGATCGCGCCACCGGCGGGATGGTCGGTGATCCGGCGCGCGACGCTGCTTCAAATGATCTGGCAACGGACGTTCGACCCGGCACATGAATCGGAACATGTCCCGCTCGGCGAAGCCGACGTGCCGGACATGCTTGCGCTGACCGCCGCCGCGCAGCCGGGCCCGTTCGGCCCGCGTACGTTCGAACTCGGCCGCTACATCGGCGTGCGCAACGAAGGGCGGCTGGCCGCGATGGCCGGCGAGCGGATGCAATTGGACGGCTATACGGAGATCAGCGCCGTGTGCGTGGATGCCGCGTTTCGGCGGCAAGGGCTGGCGGCGAGGTTGATCCGGTCGCTGATTGCGTCGATCGACGCACGATCGGACACGCCGTTCCTGCACGTGCTTACGACGAACCAGGTGGCGATCGAGCGCTATCTCGCGCTCGGTTTCGTCGTACGGCGCGACATGCACCTGCTGGTGCTGGGCGATGCGCACGCGTGACAATCCGGCCGGCGCGATTCACGCGCCGGCCGCTCGTCATGCCTGAGTGCCTTTATGCTTCGGTCGACCGGATCAGGTTGCCGCGCAGCGTGACGATCGCCTTCTGCACCTTCGCGAACTCGTCCGGCTTCAGCCCGGTGGCTTCGACCAGGTTCATGTCGAGCCCCTTCTCGCGCACGCGGCGGCCGCTTTTCGTCAGGCTGACGAGCACCTGGCGTTCGTCGGACGGATCGCGATGCCGCTCCAGGTAACCCATTGCCTCGAGCTTCTTCAGGATCGGCGTCAGCGTATTGGATTCGAGGAACAGCTTCTCGCCGAGCTGGCCGACGGTCTGGTTGTCCTGCTCCCACAGCGCGATGATCGTGATGTATTGCGTGTACGTGAGGCCGAGCTCGTCGAGGATCGGCTTGTACGCCTTGCCGAACGCGAGGTTCGCCGAGTAGATCGCAAAGCACAGGAACTCGGACAGCTTCGGTGCGGCGGGCGACGGGGTTTCGGTCGATTTCATGGACTTCCTCCAGCGACGCGAACGGTCGCAGACAATCGCATTATATATCGCATGCGATCTTATCGGAAGCATGATAATCGCGGTCGATGGGCTGACGCGCGCCGCGCTCAACCCGGCTTGCGGCGCTTGCCGGTTTGCTGACGGGTGACCGACAACAACGTGCACTGCACCGGATGCGCGATTTCGGTCGCGAGCCCGCCCGCGGCAAACAGCAGGATCATTAGCCAGCGTTTCATGCGTCCTCCACGACCGAGAGACTCGCACCATCGGCCACCGTCGCGTCGAGCGTGTACGGATCGACGCCGTCGAGGCAACCGAGGTTGACGCGCCAGCAGGCCGGGTCCTTGCGGGTCTGGTGGAACGGATAGACGCCGCACCGGCTGCAGAAATAGTGACGTGCGGTGTGCGTGTTGAAGCGATAGCACGTCAGTGCGCCCTCGCCTTCGACGATCGTCAGGTTGGCGGCGGCGAACATCGGGCTCATCAGCGCGCCGCGCCGGCGGCACAGGCTGCAGTTGCAGCGAACGGCCGGCGCAATGGCCGTGCTGACTTCGAATTTGACGGCCCCGCAATGGCAGGATCCTTTGAACCGGGTGGCAGACATGACGGGCTCCGAAAAAGGTCACGCCTGCTTTATAGCGAAGCCGCGCGCGGGCGGTGTATCGCACTGTATCGGCCGTCGGCGCGGATACAGGACATTGCAAATCCGCGGCCCGCGCGACGAATTGCTGCGGGTGCGCGTGCGGCGGGAGGCCGACCGCCACGCGCCGGCAGCGGCGGATGCAACACTTTGCGCTGGCGCGCGGGAACCCCGTGCGCGTGTTTCATGGGACGGCGTTCGTGCCGGCCGATTGAGCACGACCGTGTGGTCGTTGGCGGCGGTTGCGCCGGCGGCCACGCCACCGGCGTCATGGTTTTCCCGGCCTCGCCGGATGGCGCGGGTGCGCATCGTTTTCGATCCGCACCCGCCCGCCACGCAGGCCGCAACGGCCTGCCGCGCGAATTGTGTCCACCGCGCGCTCCCTACCCTTTCTGCTCGGGAAAGGATGCTTGAAACATCCTCAATTATCACGTGCCGCCGATTTGCCCACCATGTGTCGGACGATCGGCGCAGCCCGCATGGCAGGCGCTGGCGCGCGCCCGGCGATGCCTGTCGTCGCGTCGCGCGACCGACGCGTTACGCCGGTCGCGAACGGCCAGCCCAGCGCCACCGCATATCGATAATCAGGAGACACGATGAACAGCCAATCCCTCGACCTCGACGGCCACGCGGGCGCACGCGCGTCCGCCCGCACGTCGGCCGCCTCCGCAGGCGCCGGCGTCGACGCAACGACCCTCCCCGCCCGCCGCGTCACGCTCGGCGATTTCATGGACGATCTGCCGGTCGGTGCGTTGCACCGCTTCGTCGTCTGGGTGATCGGCATCGGGCTGTTCTTCGACATGTACGAGATCTTTCTCGTCAGTACGATCGGCTCCGCGTTGCAGCACGAATACGGGCTGAGCCGGCAAAGCGCCGATTTCAAGCTGCTGCTGGCGTCCGCGTTCATCGGCATGTTCGTCGGCGCGATGTGCCTCGGCAGCCTGGCCGACCGCATCGGCCGGCGCAAGGCGTTCCTGCTCACGCTTGGGTGGTACAGCGCGTTCTCGCTGGTCGGTGCGTTTTCGGTGAGTGCCGACATGCTCGTGGCATGCCGGTTCCTGACCGGCATCGGCGTCGGCGCGATCTATCCGGTCGCCGACAGCTTCCTGTCCGAAATCCTGCCGAAGGACAAGCGCGGGCGGCTCGCCGCGTGGGCCTACACGACTTCGTATGTCGCGGTGCCGCTCGTCGGCTTTCTCGCGCTGTGGCTGAACCCGCTGCATGTGGCGGGCGTCGCGGGCTGGCGCATCATCCTCGCGGTCGGCAGCCTCGGCGCCGTGTACGTGCTACTCGTCCAGCACCGGCTGCCGGAAAGCCCGCGCTGGCTGCTCGCGCAAGGCCGCACGGCCGATGCGCACGCGGCGCTGCGGCGTTTCGCGCAAAGCGCCGGCGTGCCCGTGCCCGAGCATTTCGCGGAACCGGTCCAGCCGCAGCGGCCGCTCGGGCTCGGCGAGCGCATCGCGCTGCTGCGTCGCCGTCCGTACGGCGCGCGCTACGTGATGCTGGCGATCTTTCACCTGTTCCAGGGCTTCGGCTATTACGGGTTCGGCACGCTGGCCGGCACCGTCGTGAAAAGCCGCGGCTTCGACGTGACGGACAGCACGTTGTTCATCGCGCTGTCGTTCATCGGCTATCCGATCGGCTCGCTGCTGTCGATTCCGCTGCTCAACTGGATCGAGCGCCGCACGCTCGTGATCGTGTCGATCCTGTCGATCGCGGTGTTCGGGCTGTGCTTCGCGTATTCCGGCAATACCGTGCTGATCGTCGGCTTCGGGTTCCTGACGACGTGTGCGTCCAACGTGTTCAGCAACGCGTATCACGTGTACCAGGCCGAGATTTTTCCGGCCGGCGTGCGTTCGACGGCGATCGGCAGCACCTATGCGCTGTCGCGCATCGTCAGCGGCGCGCTGCCGTTCGTGTTGCTGCCGGTGCTCGTCGACTACGGCGCGGGCGCGATGTTCGGCGTGATTTCGGTCGCACTCGGCATCGTCGCCGTCACGCTGCGCGTGCTCGGCCCGCTCACCACGCGGCGCAGCCAGGACGAGATCAATCCGGTTTGACGCGGCGAGCGGCACGGGGCGCACGCACGCGTGCCCCGTGCGTCGCCGTTTCATCGCCTCATCGCATTCAGCGCGCCGACATGAAATCGAACAGCTTCGCGACGTCGGTCGTCAGCACCGCGCCGGCCTTCACGCCGACCCATAGCGTGCGCGTCGCCCACGCGTCGTCGAGCTTCACGACACCGAGCCGCGCCGCGCGCTCGCTGGTCACCGCATCGCGCGGCAGCACGCCGATGCCGAGCCCCGCCTCGATCATCCGGCTCACGCCGTCGAAATTCGATACCTGGATCCGCAGCTTCAGCGAGCGCTCGGCCGCGAACGCGGCGTCGGTCATGCGCGCGAGCAGCGAGCTGCCGTCGCTCAGGCCCACGTAGTCCTCGTCGAGCGTATCCGCGAAGCGGATGCTGTCGCGCACGGCGAACCGGTGCGCGCGCGGCACGAGCAGCACGAGCTCGTCGCGCCGGTACAGCCGCCGGTCGATGCCGGGCGCCGGCACGTTGTCGGCGAATACACCGAGATCGGCCTTGCCCGACGCGATCGCGTCGACGATCTCGTGGCTCAGCCGCTCCTCGAGACTCACCTTGATGCCGGGGTTGCCGGTGAGGAACGCGGCGAGATCGGCGGGCAGGAACTGGACGATCGCCGACGTGTTGGTCCATACGTGGATATGGCCGCGCACGCCTGCGACGTAGTCGCTCATCTCGTGCGCCATCCGGTTCACCTGCTCGATCACCTTCGCCGCATGATCGAGCAGCGCGCGGCCCGCGGGCGTCAGCTCGACGCCGCGCGCGTGCCGGACGAACAACGCGCTGCCGGTCACGCTTTCGAGTTCGGCGATGCGCTTGCTGACCGCGGACAGCGTGAGCTGGCCGTGTTCGGCCGCCTTCGTCAGGCTGCCGTGCTCGGCGACGAGCGCGAACACGCGCAGCGACTGCAGATCGAAATGAAGCGGGTTCACCATGTCGGGGGTCCTGGGAAGGCCGTGCGGGGGACGTCGTCATCGCGCCGGCCTGACGCCGATCATACGCCGGGCCGTGCGCATGCGATACGCACGATACGGCGAGGCTAGCGCGGCGCGATGGCGTGCAATGCGGCGAGTATCGCGCCGTCGGGCGTCGCGAGGTCGTCGAGCACCGCGAAGTGCTGCATGCCGGGCAGCCACGCGCGGGCGATCCGCTCGCCGGCGGCTTCGCACGCCGTCGCGTATTCGTCCGCCTGCCGAACGAGTTCGGGCAGTTCGGCGTCGCCGACCGCCACGACGGTCGCCGCGCCCGGTCCGACATGGCGCAACGGGCTGTACGCGTCGACCTCCCGCGCGGTGAGCTGCAGGTTGTCGTTCAGGCAGCACAGCGCGATCGGTTCGAGATCGACGAGCGGACTGATCGCGAGTGCCGACACGACGGCCGGATGCGCGCGATGCATGGCCGTCAGATGGCCGCCCGCCGAATGGCCGCTCAGATGGATCGGCCGCCGCGCGATGCCGAGGCCGTCGCGGTCGGCCGCGAGATGGTCGAGCAGCGCGCCGATCTCGCCGACGATATCGGTCATCGTCGCGACCGGCGCGAGCGTGTATTCGGCGAGCACGACGTCGTAGCCGCACGCGAGCGGCCCGCTCACCGCATACGCGAAATCCTCTTTCGTGCAGTGTTGCCAGTAGCCGCCGTGGATGAACACGAACAGCGGCGCGTCGGGCTGCCCGCACGGCAGCCAGTCGAAGCGCTGCGCGGGTTGCGCGCCGTAACGCAGGTCGCGGCGGCCGGGCGTCGCCGCGTACAGCGCCGCGCTGCGCGCCTGGCATGACGCGAGCAGCGCGGGGAAATCGGGAACAGCCCTCGTGTTCAGGTACGCGGCGTCGAGCGCCGCACGGTCCATGCCGCGATAGAGGATCGTCATTCGGGAAGCGCCTGGATCGGGTTGCGGATGTGCGCGGCAGGTCTGTCCGTGCGCGCGGCGAAGGCGGCGGCCGGGCCGACGCCGTGGCGCCATTATCCGTAGCGCGGCCGCGCACGGCTATCCGGAATCGGCGGGCGCGGCGCGTGCCTGTCCGCTTTCGGCGAAGGACTGCGACGCCGTGCGCGCGGCGGGCCGGCGCTCGCGTGGGCGACCGAGCCCGGCAAGTCAGATCGGCTCGGAAATCTCGATCAGGTTCAGGTCGGGATCGCGCACGTAGACCGAGCGGATTTTCTGCGTCGCGCCGGTGCGTTCGACGGGCCCTTCGACGATCGGCCAGTCGACGCGCCGCAGGTGCGCGATCACGTCGTCGAGCGGGACCGACGCGATGAAGCACAGGTCGAGCGCGCCCGGCACCGGCACGTGCGCTTTCGGCTCGAATTCCGCGCCGCGCACGTGCAGGTTGATTTTCTGGTTACCGAAACGGAACGCGAGCCGGCCCGCGCCGAAGGTTTCGAGCTGCATCTGCAGCACCTCGGTGTAGAAATGCTTCGTCCGTTCCGGATCGACGCAGGTCAGCACGAGATGATCGAGGTGGTCGATCAGCGCCATGGCATTCGCTCCTGTTTATGTTTCTGTTGCTGTTCACGAGAACGCGCGTTGCGCGGGCATGTCGCCGGCATCGGCGCGCGGCGGCGGATGAAGGTCCGAGCGGCGCCCGGCCTTCAGGATCTGGCTCGGCACGTCATGCCCGATCAGCGCGGGCAGCCGTGCGGCCGCGGCGAGCAGGGCCGCGAGGTCGATGCCCGTATCGTAGCCGTCGAGTTCGAGCATGTGCACGAGTTCCTCGGTGCAGACGTTGCCGGTCGCGCCCGGCGCATACGGGCAGCCGCCGAGCCCGCCGAGCGACGCGTCGAAACGGTCGATGCCGGCGTCGAGCGCGGCGAGCGTATTCGCGAGCGCCATCCCGCGCGTGTTGTGGAAGTGCAGCGTGAGCTGCAACGCAGGGAAGCGCTCGCGCGCACGTCCGGACAAGTCGCGCACCTGCGACGGAAACGCCATGCCGGTCGTATCGCACAGCGTGAAGCCGTGCACGCCGAGATCCGCGAAGCGCTGCATCCATGCGAGCACGGTTTCGGCCGGCACGTCGCCTTCCATCGGGCAGCCCATCGCGGTCGACAGCGACACGTTGATCGCGACACCCGTGCCGCGCACCGCGTCGATCACGTCGCGCAACTGCGCGAACGATTGCTCGCGCGTCATCCGCAGGTTCGCGCGGTTGTGACTCTCGCTCATCGACATCACGAGGTTCACCTCGTCGACGCCGCACGACAGCGCGCGCTCGGCGCCGCGCACGTTCGGCACGAGCGCCGTATAGACGACGCCCGGCGCGCGCGCGATGCCGTGCATCACGGCTTCCGCGTCGCGCAGCGCGGGAATCGCCTTCGGCGACGTGAACGACGTGACCTCGATCTTCGCGTAGCCGCAGGCGCTCAGCGCGTCGACGAGCGCGATCTTGTCGTCGGTGTCGACGAACGCCGCTTCGTTCTGGAAACCGTCGCGGGTCGCGACTTCGTGGATGTGGAGGCGTTGCGAATGCGCGTTCATGTCTTCGTCCCGATGGCTGTTTCAGATCACGCCGCGCGTGCGCCAGTCGTCGCGCGTCGCCGCATCGATGCCGAGCGATTCGAGCACCGCGTCGGTATCCGCGCCGAGCGCGGGGGCCGGCCGCTCGATGCGCCCGGGCGTGGCATCGAGTTTCGGCACGATGCCCGGCACGAGCACGGGCGTGCCGTCGGGTAGCGCGGCGTCGACGATCATGTCGCGCGCACGGTAGTGCGGATCGGCCGCGATGTCGGCCACGTCGTAGATGCGTCCGGACGGAATGCGCGCGTCGTTCAGCGCGGCGAGCACGTCGTCGAGGTCGTGGCGCGCGCTCCATTCGCCGATCGCCGCATCGATGCGCGCGACCTGCGCGACGCGCCCGTCGTTGTGCGCGAGCGCCGGATCGTTGCCGAGATCGGGCCGGCCGATCAGTTCCATCAGGCGCCGGAAAATGCTGTCGCCGTTGCCGGCGATCAGCGCGTACCGGCCGTCGCGGCAGCGGTATGCGTTGGTCGGCGCGATCCCCGGCAGGCTGCTGCCGGCCGGCCCGCGCACCGCGCCGAACGCCGCATATTCGGGCAGCAGGCTTTCCATCATGTTGAATACCGATTCGTACAGCGCGACGTCGACGACCTGCCCCTTGCCGCCCTGCTGCTCGCGATGCCGCAACGCGAGCAGCACGCCGATCACGCCGTGCAGCGCCGACAGCGAATCGCCGAGCGAGATGCCCACGCGCACCGGCGTGCGGCCCGGTTCGCCCGTGAGGTGGCGCAGCCCGCCCATCGCCTCGGCGATCACGCCGAAGCCGGGGCGGTCGCGATACGGGCCGGTCTGCCCGAAGCCCGACACGCGCAGCATCACGAGCCCCGGGTTGAGCGCGGACAGCGCGTCCCAGCCGAGCCCCCAGCCTTCTAGCGTGCCGGGCCGGAAGTTTTCGATCAGCACGTCGGTCTCCGCGACGAGGCGGCGCACGACGTCCTGCCCTTCGGGCGTGCGCAGATCGAGCGTGAGCGAGGTCTTGTTGCGCGACTGCACGGCCCACCAGACCGACGTGCCGTCGTGCAGCAGCCGCCATTTGCGCAGCGGGTCGCCGACGCCGGGCGGCTCGACCTTGATGACGTCCGCGCCGAATTCGGCGAGCATCCGGCCCGCGAACGGCCCGGCGATCAGTTGGCCGAGTTCCAGCACGCGGATGCCGTCCAGGGGGCGTGTCATGACTGTCTCCGATGAAATCGCGTTGTCGATGACGGCGATCATGACGGCGTTCGCGCCCGGCGAAAATCGCTCGATGGTCAACCTGCCTTTCCGAAACGGAAAGGCGGGCGACGGCGCGATCGCGGTATCGGCCAAGCGGGACGCGCCAGCCTTTCCGTCCGGGAAAGCGCGCTCGCGCAACGGTCAAACGACGGCGCGCGCGCCGCCGGCAGAATCGGGGCCGTTCCGCGCCATCGGGCGCTTGCCAGCGAGACCGCCATGTTTTCCGTTTCTTCTCCCGCGAAGATCGTGTTTCTCGACCGCGCGACGCTGTCGCCCCAGACCGTGCTGAAACGATTTCCGTTTCCGCACGCCTTGCAGACATTCGACCGGACGGCCGCGCACGAGGTCGCGGCGCGCATCCGCGACGCGCACATCGTCGTGACGAACAAGGTGCGGCTCGACGCGACGGCCCTCGTCGATGCGCAGCAGATACGGATGATCGCGATCGCCGCGACCGGCACCGACATCGTCGATCGCGATGCGTGCGCGGCACGCGGGATCGTCGTGAGCAATATTCGCGGCTATGCGGTGCGCACGGTACCCGAGCACACGTTCGCGCTGATCTTCGCGCTGCGCCGCAGCCTCGTCGCTTATCGCGACGCGGTGCGCGCGGGGCGCTGGCTCGACAGCGGACAGTTCTGCTTTTTCGATCACCCGATTCGCGACCTGGCCGGTGCGACGCTCGGGATCGTGGGCGACGGCGTGCTCGGGCGCGCGGTGGCCGCCATCGCGCGGGCGCTCGACATGCGCGTGCTGTTCGCGGCACACGGCGACACCGCGCGCGACGGCCATGCACCGTTCGACACGCTGCTGCGCGACAGCGACGTGATCACGCTGCACTGCCCGCTCACGCCCGCGACGCGGCACCTGATCGACGCCCGCGCATTCGCGCGGATGGCGCGCCGGCCGCTGCTGATCAATACCGCACGTGGCGGGCTCGTGGACGAAAGCGCGCTCGTCGAGGCGTTGCAGTCGGGGCAGATCGCGGGCGCGGGGTTCGACGTCATCACGCAGGAGCCGCTGCCGGCCGCGCATCCGTTTCACGCGATCCTGTCGCATCCGGCGTTCATCCTGACGCCGCATGTCGCGTGGGCGAGCGACGAGGCGATGCAGACGCTGGCCGATCAGCTCGTGGACAACGTCGCCGCGTTCGTCGGCGGCGAGCCGCGGCATGTCGTGTGACACGCACGAACGGAACGGCCCCGCTCGATTGCTCGAAGCGGGGCCGACTGAATGCGGGGCTGCTTGCGCCAGCGACCCGGCACATGAAGGGTTCGTGCCTCGGCCCTGTCTGGCGGCTGGTTTCCGACTATCTGATGGGTGCTACTTCAACGCGTTCAGACCGGCAAGGATGCCGATATCAGGCCAGTCCGAAAAGCGGAAAGCCGGCTCAGTAGGCGGACATCTCGACGCAAGGGTCGACCTTCGACGGCGAACAGATGACCGAGTACTTGGCGCTCTCGCGCATCAGCGCCTCGCCTTCGTGCAGCGCGATCTTGATCTCGGGGTGACGCTCGTACGCGAGGAAGGCCGAGCACACGACCGCGGACATCACGACGAGGGAAAACACAAATTTTTCAAGGGCTTGGAAACGTTCAGGCATGATCTTGACCTTTCTCTCAGCCCGGAATTATACCTTGAGATAAGGGTTTTCCCTATAACCCTGCCCGCATACCGAGGATGCGTTCAAATCAAGATAGGCGCGATGGTCGCGCCCTTTCATCAAAAACATGTCGCCGCGGCCCGCGCGGATGGGGCCGCATACACGAGGAAAGGAGAAGAAGGTTCGCCGCCGGCGCGTCACTGCGGCGCCGAAGCGCCGCTCGCCGCATTGCCCGGCCACGCCTTGCCGATATGGTCGATCAGCGACTTCGCGGTGCCCGTCACGAGCGCCGCGTCGACGCCCGACGTCTGCCATGAGCCGTCGGCCGCCTTCACGAAGGTCAGGTTCGCGCGCGACGGCGAGTAATCGGCATTGCGCCACGTGACGACGACGTCGCACGAGTACGTGCGATCGCCGAGCTTCTTGCAGTCGCCGTCGGGTTTCGCCGATACGACGTCCGCCGATACGGGCAGCGGCTGGCCGAACAGCGCGTTCAGCCCGCCGTGATTTTCCGCTTCGAGCGCGCGGCGCACGGCGGCGTCGACGTCGCTCGATCCGGGACCGTCGTGAAGCAGGTTGCAGGCGGCCAGCAGCGTCGACGCGCCGGCGAGGGTCAGCAGCAGTTGAAACTTCATGGATATCCGTCGATCGGGTGAACGCCGCGTAGTCTGCAACGTCCGCGTGTCGTGCGCGGTATCCATTTGTAACCAATTGCACGACGGCTGGGCGGCACGGCGGCCGCGCGCGATCGTGCGACGCCCCCGCCTACTGCCGTTCCTGCTTCACGCGGCTCACGAGTTGCGTCGGGCTGACGAACTGCAGCGCGATCACGGCCCACACGAGCGTGATCGCCATGTAGATCATCGCCATCGCGTCGATCGACTGCGGCGCGCGCACGCCGGTCGAGAACACCGCGTAATACAGCGCGACGACAAGCGTCTGCGTGCTCGGGCCCGCGGTGAAGAACGTCAGCTCGAACATCCCGATCGTGCGCACGAGCACGAGCAACCCGGCCGCGAGCATGCCGGGCACCAGCAGCGGCAGCAGCACGTAGCGGAAATAGCGCCACGTGTTCGCGCCGAAGATGCGCGCGGCGGCTTCGAGGTTCGGATCGATCTGCTCGATGAACGGCGTCATCACGAGGATCACGAACGGCAGCGCCGGCACGAGATTCGCGAGGATCACGCCCGGCAGCGTGCCCGCGAGCCCGATCTTGTACATCACGGTCGCCATCGGGATCCCGTAGGTGACGGGCGGCACCATCAGCGGCAGCAGGAACACCAGCAGCGCGAAGCGCTTGCCGCGAAACTGCACGCGCGCGAGCGCATACGCGGCCGGCACGCCGAGCGCGATCGACAGCAGCACGACCGCGCCGACGACCTCGACGGTCACCCACAGCACGCTCGCGAGCTGGAAATCCTCCCATGCCTTCGCATACCAATGCAGCGTGAAGCCCTGCGGCAGCGGCGTGCCGAACCAGCGCGTCGCGACCGAGTTCACCGCGACGGTCGCGATCAGCAGCATCACGTTCAGCAGGAAGAACGCCATCAGCCCCCAGACGAGCGCCTTCCATGCGCGGCCGGCGAGATTGCTTTTCATCCGATGCGGTTTCCTTGCATCGACGGGCCGCGCATCGGGGGCGTCGTGCTTCGGCGGCCACGTGCGAGCGGCATGATTGTCGGTCGCCATCAGCCCTTGCCTCCCGTTACCGCACCCGTGTAGAAGAAGCGGCGCGCGCCGAGCATCGACGCGACCACCAGCAACTGCGCGAAGCCCATCACGATCGCGATCGCCGATGCGAGCGAATAGTCGTAGCTTTCGAACGCGGCTTCGGCCGCCGCGATCGAGATCACGCGCGTCGGCCCGGCCGGCGCGCCGAGCAACACGGCCGACGGGAACACCGAGAACGCCTGCACGAACGACAGGCACGCGGCCATCGTGAGCCCCGGCACGAGCAGCGGCAGGTAGATCTGCCGGAACTGCTGCCACGGGTTCGCGCCGAGCGTCGCGGCCGCGCGCGCGAGCGTCGGGTCGATGCCGCTGATGTACGACAGCATCAGCAGGAACGCGAACGGAAAGCCCGACACGATCAGCGACAGCAGCACGCCCCAGTAGTTGTGCGTGAGGCGCACTTCGTCGGTGTACAGGTGCAGCCCCTGCAGCGCCTGCGGAAACCAGCCGTTCGGCCCGAAGTACGTGAGCATCCCGTCGGCGACGAGCACCGTGCCGAGCGTGACGGGAATCACGAGCAGCGTCGTGACGAACTTCTGGTACGGCGAATGGCGGCGCAGCGCGAACGCGACCGGCACCGCGATGCCGACGTTGAGCAGTGTGGCCGGCACCGCGAGCTTGAGCGTGACGAGCACGGTCGGCCACATCGCCGTGTCGGTGAAGAACTGTACGTAGTTCGCGAGCGCGCCGC
Organism: Burkholderia sp. AU32262; assembly: GCF_020419985.1. Taxonomy (NCBI): domain Bacteria; kingdom Pseudomonadati; phylum Pseudomonadota; class Betaproteobacteria; order Burkholderiales; family Burkholderiaceae; genus Burkholderia; species Burkholderia sp. AU32262. The sequence continues at coordinate 273,769 of NZ_JAIZRS010000007.1, read as the reverse complement.
CGCCGTTCATCGGCTGGAACGACAGCACGAGGCCGTACGCGAACGGATAGATGAACAGCGCGGCGATGAACGCGAGCGCCGGCGTGACGAGCCAGGCTTTCGCGTCGCGCGCCGCGCCGCCGGTCGCGAGCGTGCTCATGCGGCCTCCGGGCGGGACGCCGCCGCGCGCGCCGCGTGGCGCAGCCCGTTCATTGCCCGTCTCCCGCATAGACGAGCGTGCGCGCCGGCGCCACGCGCAGCCTCAAGCGCTCGCCTTCCGTGAACTCGCCGGCCACGCGCGCCCAGATCGCGCCGAACGGCGTGATCGCGCGGATCAGCGAGTCGCGCCCGCCGTACTCGACCGTCTCGACGGTCGCGTCGAATGCATTGTCGGCGCCTTGTTCCGCGCGCTCGATGTCGTCGGGGCGCAGCGCGACGACGACCTCCTTCGCGTCGAAGCCGGCCATCGGCACGCCCGCGAGGCGCACGCCGCCCGACGCGACGTTCACGTAATCGCCGGCCATGCCTTCGAGCGTGAACGGCAGCACGTTGCGATAGCCCATGAAGCGCGCGACATGCAGATTGTGCGGGCGCGTGTAGACGTCCTTCGGCGACGCGACCTGCTGCACGACGCCCTCCTTCATCACGACGATACGGTCGGCCATCGACAGCGCCTCGTCCTGATCGTGCGTCACGTAGATCGTCGCGCGTTCGAGTTGCGTGTGGATGCGGCGGATCTCCGCGCGCATCTCGATGCGCAGTTTCGTGTCCAGGTTCGACAGCGGCTCGTCCATCAGCACGAGCGGCGGCTCGATCACGATCGCACGCGCGATCGCGACGCGCTGCTGCTGCCCGCCCGACAACTGCCCGGGCAGCTTGCCTTCGTGACCGACGAGCTGCACGAGCTCGAGCGCCTGCTGCGCGCGCCGCCGCGTCTCCTGCTTCGGCACGCCGCGCATCTTGAGGCCGAAGCCGACGTTGTCGAGCACCGACATGTGCGGGAACAGCGCGTAGTTCTGGAACACCATGCCGAAGCCGCGACGCTCGGGCGGCAGCACGTCGATGCGCGTGTCGTCGAGCCAGATACCGCCGCGCGTGAGCGGCTGCAGCCCCGCGATGCAGTTCAGCGCGGTCGATTTGCCGCAGCCCGACGGGCCGAGCAGCGCGATGAACTCGCCGCGCCGGATCTCGAGGTCGAGCCCGTCCAGCGCGGCGACCTGCGCGCCTTGCGCATTGGTGAAACTGCGGCACACGCCGTCGAGCCGCAACCGTTCGAAACTGTGATTCATTCCACGAACTCCATCGACGCGGACGCCGTGGCGCCCGCCGGTTCAGGCGTCACTTCGATTTCTGCGAACCGATCTCGCGATCCCACTTCTGGAACGCGGCGACCATCGCCTGCGCATTGAGCGGCTGCACGTGCGGACGATCGGCGAGCAGCTTCGCGTATTCGGGGCGGCCGAACTTGCGCACGACTTCCTGGCTGTGCGCTGGCGCCATCTCGAGCGTCACGCCCTTCACCGCCGGGCCCGGATAGAAATAGCCGTCGTCGTAGGTCATCGCCTGCTGCGCCGGTTCCAGCAGGAAGTTCATCAGCTTGAACAGCACGTCGAGCTTTTCCTTCGGCACGCCCTTCGGGATCACCATGTAGTGCGCGTCGTTGACCCACGTCATGTTGTCGAACGCCTGGATCTTGAATTCGGCCGGCACGATGCCGAGCGCGCGCGGGTTGAGATCCCAGCCGGTGACGGTCACGGTCATGTCGCGCGTGCCTTCGCCGAGCTCCTTCATCACCGCCGACGTGCCGCCCGGGTAGTACGGCACGCATTCGTTCAACTGTTTCAGGAACGCCCAGGTCTTGTCCCAGCCGTTGATCGGGTCCTGCGGATTCTTGTCGCCGAGCACGTACGGCAGCCCCATCAGGAACGTGCGGCCGGGGCCGGAGTTCGCCGGGCGCGCATAGATCAGCTTGTTCGGGTGCGCCTTGCACCACGCGAGCAGCTGCTCGGGCGTCTTCGGCGGGTCGCTGACCTTCGCCGGGTTGTATTCGAGCAGCGGGCCGGCCGGCATGTAGGTGACCTCGAGGCCGTAGCCTTGCGCGAGATCCTGCATCTTGCGCGGGCCGGGCGCGTATTTGTCGAGCACGCCGGGGAGCGCGGCCGCGTTGTCGGGCAGCAGCTTCTGCCACAGGTTCTGCTCGATGCCGGCGGCGAGCGCGTCGGTGCCCGTCAGCACGAGGTCGATGTCGGCGCGCCCCGCCGCCTGCATCGCCTTGATCTTGCCCGGCAACTGCGGCGCGGGCGCGTTCGTGAACGTGACGTTCGCGACGAGATTCGGGTTCTTCTCCTTGAACGCCTCGATGGCCTTCTGCGTGAGCTGCAGGTTGCCTGCGACGTCGACGATGTTCAGCGATACGGGGGCGGCAACGGCCGCGGCGGCCGACAGCGCGAAGCCCAGTACGAGTGCGATCCGGCGGACACGGCGAGCGATCGGGGTGGTGTTCATGTCTCCTCACTTCGGTCGGTGGATGGGACCTTTCTTGTCAGGAAATCATGACGGCGTTATACGATGTCGGTCAACAAAAAACCGCGGGATGCGGGGCGGGACTTTCCCTGACAAAAAGCTTCCGTGCGCCGATGAATTGTGCACCGCGCGACGGCGTCCGGCGTGGGCCCGCCGCTCGCGCAGGGTGTTAGGACGTCATATATCGAGGTGAGGCGAACCGCGTTGGGCCGTATACGTTTCCCCCAGCCGCCGGAGAAGCGTTGCCGGTCGTGTCTTGCGGCACCGCGCGCGACGCCGGGCATGGCCGTCGCGCCGAACCACGGGCGGCTGCCTACGCCTGCATCGTTTTCCCGGATCGGCTACAGTGGGCGCTTTCGGCGCGCTGCGCCCCGCCGCCGCGCCGCGAACCGTGCGCGAGCGCGGCGGCGCGAACGCAGCGTGGATCATTCACTTCGACGAGCGAACCTTCATGCCCGATCTGTCCGCCTTCCCGATCACGCAAAAGTGGCCGGCCCAGCATCCCGACCGCCTCCAGTTGTACTCGCTGCCGACGCCGAACGGCGTCAAGGTGTCGATCATGCTCGAGGAAACCGGCCTGCCGTACGAGCCGCACCTCGTGCGCTTCGACACGAACGACCAGTTCTCGCCCGAATTCCTGTCGCTGAACCCGAACAACAAGATCCCCGCGATCATCGATCCGAACGGCCCCGACGGCCGGCCGCTGCCGCTGTTCGAATCGGGCGCGATCCTGATCTATCTGGCGGACAAGACGGGCCAGTTGATCCCGAAGGATCTCGCGGGCCGCTACGAGACGATCCAGTGGGTGATGTTCCAGATGGGCGGCATCGGGCCGATGTTCGGCCAGGTCGGCTTCTTCCACAAGTTCGCCGGCCGCGATTATGAGGACAAGCGCCCGCGCGACCGCTACGTCGCCGAATCGAAGCGCCTGCTCGGCGTGCTCGACGCGCATCTCGCGAACCGCCAGTGGGTGATGGGCGATGCGTACACGATCGCCGACATCGCGATCTTCCCGTGGGTGCGCAATCTGGTTGGCTTCTATGAAGCGGGCGATCTGGTCGGCTTCAGCGAATTCCGCAACGTGAAGCGGGTGCTCGACGCGTTCGTTGCGCGGCCGGCTGTCGAGCGTGGGCTCAATATTCCGGCGCGGGGTTGATCCGCTGCGCGGGTACGCGCCGTGCGAGCTACGGCCCATGATTTGTGCCGCCCGCCGCATTGCGCGGCGGGTTTTTTTGACCATTGCCGATCTCCGGGGAACGCCGGGAGACCGTCGGTATTCGGCCATGAAGCATCATCGGCTTGCGTCGACGGCGAGACGTCGAGGCGTCCCGTTTGGTTCAGGGAACGGACACCCAAGTCATGCCATGAGACGTTTTCGATCGCCCCTGGCCGACTCTTGGTCGGATAGATCGCAAGATGCAGCGCCTGCGCACCCAAGGAAGATCCGCGTCGGGACAGATCCCAACGCGAGCGGGCAGCTGAATTTCGCCGCTGTGTCTGCGCAAGCTTGCGGCCTACACTCGTCTATCGACGCTGGTAGACAACGCCTTGAATCGAGACCTGATCTGGCTCCGGCTTCTCGTCAAAACGTTTATGCGCCTCGGCAATGGCGACTTGATTCTCGCTCGCCCAATTGACCAACGCCATGACAGGCTTCAACAGCGTTCTTCCCATGTCGGTGAGTTCGTAATCGACGCGAGGCGGAATCGTTGCATACATCGTTCGCGTTATCAGTCCGTCGCGTTCCAGTCCGCGCAAGGTCAGTGTCAGCATCCGCTGGGAAATGCCCTCGATGCGGCGCTTCAATTCGTTGAAGCGCCGCGGGCCATCGGCCAGCATAGCGACAATGTAGAGGCTCCATTTGTCGCCGATGCGATCCAGGATTTCACGAGTTGCCAGGCAGCCGCCAGCGTCAGGGGCAGGCATATCGGCAGGCAGCTCGGGGGGACTAAGTGACATGCGTGTGCCTTCTTGTGGGGAAACGGCAGGAACCATACCATCCTTTGTATGAATTCATAAGTCAGGTCACTTAATCGACTTGGTTCTTATTTTATACTTGGGAGCCGCTATGAGCCACACTCTGCTTGTCACGTCCAGCCCGCGCGGGGCCGACAGCCTTTCCACCCGCTTTGCCACCGAAATCGCAGAGGGCATCCAAGCCCGCGCGGGCGGCCCGCTGACCGTGCGCGACCTTGCCGCGAATCCTCCGCCCCATATCGCACCGGCCTACATCCAGGGTCGGGTCACCTCGCCCGCGGATCGCACGCCGGAACAGGTCGAGGCGGTGAAGGTCGCGCAAGAGCTGGTCGATGAGTTGAAGGCCGCCGATGTGATCGTGCTCGGTTCGGGCATGATCAACTTCAGTCTGTCGTCGCAGCTAAAGGCTTGGTTCGATCACGTCACCTGGCCGGGCGTCACCTTCGGTTACGGCGATATTGGGCCGAAGGGGCTGCTGACCGGCAAGAAGGTCTATCTCGTTACCGCTGCCGGTGGCGTGTTTTCGGAAGGTGCATGGGCACCGTTCGACTTTCAGACCAGCTATTTGCTGCACCTGCTCGGTTTCATCGGCCTGACCGACGTTGAAGTGGTGCGTGTCGAAGGCACGGTTTTCGGCCCCGATGCGGCGAAGGCCGTAATCGCCAACACCGAAACGGCCATCAAAGCCTTGTTGGCGAAGGCTGCGTGACCTCATGGCCCGGAAAAAACCTCGCGCCGTTCGGTGCTTCGGTGCAACCGGGCTGGCCTGAAGGCACATCATCGAGGAAGCCTTGAAGCTGGGCTACAACGTGTCCCGGCGACGACGTGAAGAAACGCGCGTCGTTCGCGGGAAGGGTCGAAATCGTTGTCGGCGATCCGGTCACGAGAACAGGGTTATGCAAATAGACCTCTATACTGACATCACATGCCCGTGGTGCATCGTCGGGCATCACCGTCTCGACAAAGTGCTGACGGAGCGTTTTCCCCACCTGGTCGTTGACATCCGGCAGCATCCAGTCCTGCTGCTGCCAGATGCACCGTCAGGCGGTCTCTATATTCCCGATTTGCTGCGTTCGCGCTACGGCATAACCGATCCGAAGGTCGCCTTTGCTCGCCCCGAGGGAGAAGCTCGCGCATCGGGCTTCGACCTGGATCTTGGTCGCCAGCTCTGGGCCTATCCGACCCAGGCTGCTCATGCCGTGATTCTGGCAGCCGCTGGGCGTGACACGCAGCACAGGCTCGCCGTTGCAATCACCGATGCTTACTTCATCGCAGCGAAGAACATCGCCGATGCGGATGTGCTGGCTGACATTGCCGCCGACTACGGTTTTAACCGCGATCAGGCGCGTGCCATCGCTCTTGATCCTGAACAGCACCATCGCGTCGAAGCGGAGGCGTTCAAGTCGGCCAATGCCGGCGTTCGTTCGGTTCCTCATTTTGTCTTTGAGGAAAGCATTGCCATCAATGGGGGGCGCAGTGAAGACGAGATTGCTGCGGCAATACAAGCGGCTTCCGGCGCAATCCCTCTCTGACGCGGCTTCCTCAAATCCGATGACTCGGAAGTCGGCGTACGGCGAGTCGATAGGGTTCCGCGGAGCTGTTGACTGTGTTGGCCGATGCCCGACCAAAAAGACCGGCCGTCGGATGACCGAAGTACTTCAAGAAGCGACGAAGGGAGCGTGATCTTACGACCGACCGCAATGGGCCGACACGCGACGTCCACGAGAATGCAAGAAGAACTTTTTGCCCGCCGCGTACGTTTCCATCACGCATTGTTCAACGCGAGTTCCCTTCCTCCCCTTCCCGCGTTCCGGCTTCCAACCCCGCCAGCAGCTTCCCCAACAGCCGCGACAACTGCGCCTGTTCTGTCTCTGACAACGCAGCCAGCACCGCCCGCTGGTTATCGATATGCGCGACGACCGCCTCGTCGATCAGCGCGCGCCCGGCATGCGTCAACGCGACGAGCGTCCCGCGCCCGTCGGCCGGATTCGGCCGCCGCTCGACCCAGCCGGCCTTCTGCAGCCGGTCGATGCGCGCGGTCATCCCGCCCGACGACATCATCAGCGCGTCGTACAGCGCGGTCGGCGTCAGCGCGAACGGCGCGCCGCTGCGCCGCAGCGTCGCGAGCACGTCGAATTCCCCCGGGTGCATGCCGTAGCGCGCGAACAGCGGATTGAGACGATCGCGCGCGATCACGAGCGCGGCTTCCTGCAGCCGCCCCATCACCACCATCGACGTCGCGTCGAGATCCGGGCGCTCGACCCGCCATTGCGCGAGCGCATGCTCGGCTCGATCCATTAACCCTCCTCGGCTCACCGGTTATCTTGACGTCAAGATAAATCGCCATATATCTTGATGTCGAGATACTTTACCTGAAAAACGTGCGGCGCCTGGCTGGCAGCCGCGCACCGATATCGAGGGCCTTGCAATGAATCGCTTCATCCCCCCCCGGCTGGCGGCTCGCCGCGGTCGTGCTCGTCGGGCTGAACCTGCGGCCGGCGCTTGCCGCGATCGGCCCGCTGCTCGACATGATCCAGCGCGCGACGGGCATCGGCGACGGCGCGGCGAGCCTGCTGACGACGATCCCGATCCTGCTGATGGGGCTCGGCGCGCTGAGCGCGCGGCGCCTGCAGCGCCTCACCGGGATCGCGGGCGGCGTGTGGCTCGGCGTCGCGTTGATCGCGCTGGCCTGCGCGTCGCGCGTCGGGGCGCAGCACGCATGGCTGCTGCTCGCGAGCGCGTGCTGCGCGGGCGTCGGGATCGCGATGGTGCAGGCGCTGTTGCCCGGCTTCGTGAAGGCGCATTTCGCGACACGCATCGGCGGCGCGATGGGCGTCTATTCGACGTCGGTCATGGGCGGCGCGGTGCTCGCGAGCGTCGTCGCGCCGTTCGCCGCGGTGCGCTGGGGCTGGCTCGCCGCGCTCGCGGGCTGGGCGTTGCCGGCGGCGCTGGCCGCACTGGCCTGGCCGCTGGCCAGCCGGGGCGGCGACGCGCTTGCCTCCGGCCCGGTGTCGGTATCGGGTGCGCAGCCATCGCGTTCGCCGCGGGCGTGGCGGCTCGCACTGTTCTTCGGCATCGCGACGGGTGCTTACACGCTCGTGCTCGCGTGGCTGCCGCCATACTACACACGGCTCGGCTGGTCGCCGACCGCGGCGGGCAGCCTGCTCGGCGGCGTGACGTTCGCGGAAGTCGTCGCGGGGCTGACCGTTTCCGCGACGATCGACCGCCTGCCCGATCGCCGGCCTGCGCTGCATGCGGCGATCGCGTCGCTGCTCGTCGGGTTGCTGGTGATGCTGGCCGCGCCCGACGCGCTCGCATTGCCGGCCGCGCTGCTGCTCGGCGCGGGCATCGGCGCGCTGTTTCCACTGTCGCTGATCGTCACGGTCGACCACGCGGCCACGCCGGCCGATGCCGCGTCGCTGACGGGGTTCGTGCAGGGCATCGGCTATCTGATCGCCGCCCTGTTTCCGTTCGCGGCCGGCGTCGTGCGCCAGCATCTGGCGGATCTCACGCCCGCGTGGATCGCGATGGCGTGCCTGTGCATCGCGCTGTTCGCGCTGGCGGCCGGCTTTGCGCCGAAGCAGATGCGGCAGATCGCGCGGGCCTGACGGGCCTGACGGCCGGGCGCGCCGATGCCAAGGCCGGCGCGCTCAGCCCGCGCTCGCGTAGAGCGTCGAATCCGCGAACCCTTCGGCGTCGAGCACGCGCCCGATCAGGATCAGCGCGGTGCGCTCGATATGCGTGCCCTGTACCTTGTCGACGATGTCGGCCAGCGTGCCCGTCACGCGCTCCTCGTCGGGCCAGCTCGCGCGATAGATCACCGCCACCGGGCAATCGGCGCCGTAATGCGGCAGCACTTCGTCGACGATGCGCGCGAGATGGCGCACGCCGAGATGGATCGCGAGCGTCGCGCGATGCGCGGCGAGCGCGCCGAGCGCTTCGCCCTCCGGCATCGTCGTCTTGCCCGCGAAGCGCGTGAGGATCACCGTCTGCGCGACGCCGGGCAGCGTCAGTTCGACGCCGAGCGTGGCCGCGCATGCGGCCGTGGCCGTCACGCCCGGCACGATTTCGTATGGAATCCCGAGCGCTTTCAGGCGGCGGATCTGCTCGCCGATCGCGCCGTACAGCGACGGGTCGCCCGAATGCACGCGCGCGACGTCCTGCCCCTTCGCGTGCGCGGCGGCAAGCAGCGCGACGATCGCGTCGAGATCGAGTTCGGCCGTGTTGACGACCTGCTCCGCGCGATGACCGTCGAGCACGGCGGCCGGCACGAGCGAGCCCGCATACAGGATCACCGGGCACGTGCGCACGAGGCGCTGGCCCTTTACCGTGATCAGCTCCGGGTCGCCGGGGCCCGCGCCGATGAAATACACCGTCATCGAAATTTCTCCGTCAATTCGTGGGATGAGCCGCTGCGTTGCGTCACGCGCGCGCGGCCGGATCGAGTGCGTCGACGAGCGCCGCGACCGAGTCGAACGCGCGGTCGGCATCGGGCAGCGGCGGCCGGCGCAGCATCACGACCGGCAGCCTGCGTTCGCGCGCGACGTCGAGCTTGGCCTCGGTGGCCGCGCCGCCGCTGTTCTTGCTGACGACGACGTCGATGCCTGCCAGCGCGAACAGCGCGCGCTCGCCTTCGGGCGTGAACGGCCCACGCGCGGCGACGACCTGCGCGCGGGCGTTGCCGGGGTGCGCATCGAGGCAGCGCACGAGCCAGAACTGGTGCGGCGGGATCGCGTCGAGATGCGCGAGCGGCTCGCGGCCGAGCGTGAACAGCGGGCGCCTGAACGGCGCGAGCGCGGCCTCGATGCCGGCCCAGTCGTCGACCATCCGCCAGTCGTCGCCCGGTTGCGGCGTCCACGGCGCGCGTCGCAGCGCCCAGAGCGGCACGCCCGCGGCGCGCGTCGCCGCCGCGGCGTTCGCGCTGATTTGCGCGGCATACGGATGCGTTGCGTCGATCACGAGACCGATGCCGGCGTCGCGAAGATACGCGGTGAGCCCGGCCGCGCCGCCGAAACCGCCGACACGCACGTCGCAGCGCAGATCGTCTGGCGTCTTGCCGAGACCGGCGAGACTGTAGACATGATGCGGGCCGAGCGTGCGCGCGATCTTCAGCGCATCGCCGGTGCCGCCGAGCAGCAGGATGCGCGGGCTCATCGCGCCTCCCCGACGAAACGGCCCTGCCGGTCGATCGCGAACATCTCGACCGAGACCGACGGCGGCACGATGTCGCGCGCCACCCGCAACGCATGCGCGCAGACGAGATCGCCGAGCGGCACGCCGTCGGCCTGCGCGAGTTTCAACGCTTCCTGGCTCGTGTTCGCGGCGCGCATCGCGGCCTGCAGCGCATCGCTCGCGCCGGCCTCGGCCGCCCACTGCGCGAGCAGCGGCAGATCGATGCTCGAATGGCGGCTGTGCAGGTCGAGATGGCCGGCCGCGAGCTTGCTGAGCTTGCCGAAGCCGCCGCACATCGACAGGCGCGCGACCGGCGCGCGCCGCAGGTGCTTGAGCACCGCGCCCGCGAAATCGCCCATTTCGATGAGCGCCATGTCGGGCAGACGGTAGTGCGCGCGCATCGCGTCCTCGCTCGCGTTGCCCGTGCAGGCGGCGATGTGCGCGATGCCGTTCGCCCGCGCGACGTCGATGCCCTGATGAATCGACGCGATATAGGCCGAACACGAGAACGGCCGCACGATGCCGGTCGTGCCGAGGATCGACAGCCCGCCGACGATGCCCAGGCGAGGGTTCATCGTCTTCAGCGCGAGCGCCTCGCCGCCTTCGACGCCGATCGTCACGTCGAAGCCGCCCGCGTAGCCGTGTTCGGCGGCGAGCGCTTCGAGGTGCGTGGTCATCATCTGGCGCGGCACCGGGTTGATCGCCGGTTCGCCGACCGGCAGCGTCAGCCCCGCACGCGTGACCGTGCCGACGCCGGGCCCGGCATGAAAGCGCACGCCGGGCGCGGCCGCGAGCGCGACACGCGCGAAGATCAGCGCGCCGTGCGTGACGTCCGGATCGTCGCCGGCATCCTTGATCGTGCCGGCTTCGGCGCCCTCGGCCGTGGCGCGGCAGAATTCGAGCCGCATCATCACGCGCTGCCCCTTCGGCAGCACGATCTCGACCGCGTCGTCCGCGTGACCCGCGAGCAACAGCCGCGCGGCCGCGAGCGACGTCGCGGTCGCGCAGCTGCCGGTCGTGTAGCCGAAGCGTAGCGGCGCGGGCTGTTCGGGGGTTTCGTCGCGCATCACGCGTCCATTGGGTTCGACGTGTTCGACATATGCGACGAGCCGGCCGCGTCTGTCGCGTCGGGCTTGCGCACGTCGTACAGCGTGACGGGCAGCGGCTGCCGCCACGTGTCGAAGCGGCCGAGCGGCTCGGCATGCGCGAGCGACACGCGCGTGAGCGTGCCGCCATGCGCATCGCGCCACGCGGCGAGCGCGATCTCGCCCTGCAGCGTGACCGCGTTCGCGACCAGCCGCCCGCCGGGTTTCAGCGACGCCCAGCACGCGTCGAGCACACCCGGCGCCGTTGCGCCGCCGCCGACGAAGATCGCGTCGGGCGCGGCGAGCCCCGCGAGCGCAGCGGGCGCGCGGCCCGCGACGAGTTGCAGGCCCGGCACGCCGAGCGTATCGCGGTTGTGTTCGATGAAGCGCTGCCGCTCCGCATGCGCTTCGATCGCGATCGCCTGGCAGGATGGATGCGCACGCATCCATTCGATGCCGATCGACCCGCTGCCGGCGCCGACGTCCCACAACAGTTCGCCGGGGGCCGGCGCAAGACGACCTAGCGTCATCGCGCGCAGGTCGCGCTTGGTGAGCTGGCCGTCGTGGCGGTATGCGTCGTCGGGCAGGCCGGGCGTAAGCGCGCGGCGCGGCGCATCGGGCCCCGCCTGGCAGTCCAGCGCGACGAGATTGAGCGCGGCGGTTTCGTCGACGTTCCAGTCCTGCGCGAGGCCGTCGATACGGCGCTCGAGCGGCCCGCCCAGATGCTCGAACACGCTGACGCGCGTCGGCCCGAAGCCGCGTGCGGTGAGTTCGGCCGCGACGGCGGCCGGTGTGCGGCCATCGGCGCTCAGCACGAACAGGCGCCGGCCCGGCAGCAGGTGGCGCGCCAGCGTCGCGAGCGGACGCCCGACGAGCGACACCGCGCCGACGTCCTGCAGCGCCCAGCCGAGGCGCGCGGCGGCGAGCGACAGCGACGACGGCGCGGGCAGCACGCGCCATTCGTCGGGAGAAAGCTGGCGGGCGAGCGTCGCGCCGACGCCGAACAGCATCGGGTCGCCGCTCGCGAGCACGCATACGGGCGCGCCGCGGCGCGCGAGCAGCCCCGACAGGTCGAACGGCGACGGCCAAGCTTCGCGCGCGGCCCGCAGCCGGGCGGGCAGCATGTCGAGATGCCGTTTCGCGCCGACCACATGCGTCGCGTCGAGCAGCGCGCGCCGCGCGTGGCGTCCGAGCCCCGCGTAACCGTCGTCGCCGATGCCCACTACCGTCAGCCACGCCGTCATGCATCCTTCCCCATCGTTCGATTCCATCGTGTCGCCGCGCGGCCGTGAAAGCGCCGGTGCAGCCGTCCGCATTGCGAAAAACGGCATGGTACCGTGTTCCACCCGGCGTTTCATCCGCCGGCCCGCCCGCGCCCGATCGTTGCCCGCTTCGCCCGCCGCGAACGGCCGGCCGGTCGCGAATCGCGGCCGAAATCGGGTATCCTACGGCCGTTCGTTCGCCGGTGCCCCTCGGGGCCGAAGAGGGAACACAGGGCGCCTCGCGCGCCGCTGTGGCTGCCCCCGCAACTGTAGACAGCGAGCCGATCTCCCCCTCATGCCACTGGTTTCACCGGGAAGGCCGGGAGCCGGCGCCGACCTGTCAGCCAGGAGACCTGCCGGCCAGAAAGTGCGTGCGTGCCAGTCGGCGTCGGGCGGGGTGTACCGATGCGTTGGCCGCGGCGCCACACTGTCCCGGTATCTCGTTGAATTCCGCTCCCGATTCGATCCCTGCGTCGCCCGCCGTGCGCCCGTCGGCCTGCCCGGGGCTCGTGCGCGTGGTCGCGGCCGTCGACGGCGGGCTGTGCCGGATCAAGCTGCCGGGCGGCCGGCTCGACGCGCGCCAGGCGCGCGCGATCGCCGCCGCCGCGCGCCTGTACGGCTCCGGTGCGATCGACGCGACCAATCGCGCGAATCTCCAGCTGCGCGGCATTCGCGACGGCGCGGCCGATGCGCTGGCGCACGCGCTGCTCGACGCGGGGCTCGGCCCCCGCGCAAGCGCCGACAACGCCACCTTCGATGCAGCCGCGCTCGCGGCGAGCGACGACGTCCGCAACGTGATGGTGAGCCCGCTCGCCGGGCACGACCCGGCCGCGCTCGTCGATAGCCGCGCGCTCGCCGAGTCGCTGCTCGACATGCTGGCGAGCGAGCCGCGTCGCGGCGAACTGTCGCCGAAATTCTCGATCCAGCTCGACGGCGGCGAAACGGTCGCGGCGCTCGATCATCCGCACGACATCTGGCTGGCGGCGTGGCGTCGCGGCGACGGCGCGATGCGTGTCGCGGCGGGGCTGGCCGGCTGTCCGCCGGTTGCGCGCGGCGACCGGCCGGCTTCGGTCGACGTATCGCCCGATCAGGCCGTCGCGCTGGTTCGCGCGCTGCTGCGCGCGTTCCTCGATCTCGCGCCGGCCGAGGTCACGCGGATGCGCGCGTTGCTGGAGACGTGCGACGAACGCACGCTGCTCGAACGCGCGCAGCACGACCTGCCCTTCCCGCTCGCGGCCGATCCGGCGCTTGCCGACTGGCGGCGCACGCGCACCGACCCCGCGTTGCGCTTCGGCGCGCGCCCGTCGCGCGACGCGGCGCGCTGCAGCATCGGCGCGCAATTCGCGCTCGGGCGGCTCGACGCGGCGCAACTGGAACGGCTCGCCGCACTGGCCGAAGCCGACGGCGACGGCACGCTGTCGATGACGCCGTGGCAAGGCGTGTTCATGCACGGCGTGCCGAACGCGCGTGCGGCTGCGATGCGCGAAGCACTCGCGTCGCTCGGCCTCGTGTGTGCGTCGTCCGAACCGTTGGCTGCGCTCGTCGCGTGCGCCGGCAGCGCCGGCTGCGCGAAAGCGCACGCCGACACGAAACACGACGCGCGCGCGCTCGCCGCGCGTCTCGGCCATCCGCTCGACGTGCATCTGACCGGTTGCGAACGCCACTGCGCGCTGCCGCACCCCGCCGCGCATACGCTCGTCGCGGTGGCGCCCGCGCACTACGACCTTTACCGGCGCGACGCGGCCGCGGGCCTCGGCGCCCCGCTCGCGCGCCATCTGACGATTGACCAGGCCGCGGTCCGACTCATGGACGCGCGGCACACCCAGGACACCACCGATGCTTGACTACATTCGCGACGGGCAGGAAATCTACCGCCAGTCGTTCGCGACGATCCGCGCCGAGGCCGACCTGTCGCAGATCCCGCCCGATCTCGAGAAACTCGCGGTGCGCGTGATCCATGCGTGCGGGATGGTCGACATCGTGTACGACCTGCGTTTTTCCGCCGGCGCCGGCACGGCCGGCCGTACCGCGCTCGCGGCCGGCGCGCCGATCCTGTGCGACGCGAGGATGGTCGCCGAAGGCATCACGCGTGCACGGCTGCCCGCGGCCAATCGCGTGATCTGCACGCTCGGCGAGCCGGAGGTGCCCGATCTCGCGCGGCAACTGGGCAACACGCGTTCGGCCGCGGCGCTCGAACTGTGGCGCCCGCATCTCGCGGGCAGCGTCGTCGTGATCGGCAATGCGCCGACCGCGCTGTTTCATCTGCTCGACATGATCGACGCCGGCGCGCCGCGCCCCGCGCTGATCCTCGGCTTCCCGGTCGGTTTCATCGGCGCGGCCGAATCGAAGGCGATGCTCGACGCCGACAGCCGCGGCGTGCCGTACGTCGCGCTGCTCGGCCGGCGCGGCGGCAGCGCGATGGCCGCCGCCGCGGTCAATGCGCTTGCAACGGAGGTCGAATGACGACGGCGCGCGGACGGCTGTTCGGGGTCGGCGTCGGCCCGGGCGACCCCGAACTGATGACGATCAAGGCGCTGCGCGTGCTGCAGGCAGCGCCGGTGGTCGCGTATTTCGTCGCGAAAGGCAAGAAAGGCAACGCGTACGGCATCGTCGAGGCGCACCTGCTCGACGGGCAGACGCAACTGCCGCTCGTCTACCCGGTGACGACCGAGGCGCTGCCGCCGCCACTGTGCTACGAGACGGTGATCGCCGATTTCTACGACACCGCGGCCGACATCGTCGCCGCGCACCTCGATGCGGGCCGCGACGTCGCGGTGATCTGCGAAGGCGACCCGTTCTTCTACGGCTCGTACATGTATCTGCACGACCGCCTCGCGCCGCGCTACGACACCGAGGTGATCCCCGGCGTGTGCGCGATGCTCGGCGGCACGGCCGTGCTCGGCCAGCCGCTCGTCTATCGCAACCAGAGCCTGTCGGTGCTGTCGGGCGTGCTGCCCGAGCACGAACTGCGCGAGCGGCTCGCGCGGGCCGACGCGGCCGTCGTGATGAAGCTCGGCCGCAATTTCGACAAGGTGCGGCGCGTGCTCGACGAACTCGGGCTCGCGAAGCGCGCGCTGTACGTCGAGCGCGCGACGATGGCGAACCAGCGCATCGTGCCGCTCGACGAGGTCGATCCGATGGCGTCGCCGTATTTCTCGCTGCTCGTCGTGCCGGGGGAAAAATGGCAAGGATGACGACGCCGCCCGCGATCGTGATTCTCGGCGCGGGCGCGCTCGATACCGCACGGCGTATCCAGGCGCGTTACCCGGGCGCCCGCGTGCACGGGCTTGCCTCGCGCGTCGACGCCGACGTGTCGTTCGACGAACTCGGCGCGCACCTGCGCGAACTCTATGCACGCGGCTTGCCGATCGTCGCGTTGTGCGCGGCCGGCATCGTGATCCGCTGCCTCGCGCCCGCGCTCGCCGACAAGGGCGTCGAGCCGCCGGTGCTCGCGGTCGCGGAGGACGGCTCGGCCGTCGTGCCGCTGCTCGGCGGGCTGACGGGCGTCAACGCGATCGCGCGTGAAATCGCCGCATGCGTCGGCGTCGCGCCGGCGATCACGACGAGCGGCGAACTGCGCTTCGGCGCATGCGTGCTCAATCCGCCGGAAGGCTATGCGCTCGCCGACCTCGCGCAAGGCAAGCGCTTCGTGTCCGACCTGCTCGCGGGCGCGTCGACGCGCGTCGACGGCGCCGCGCCGTGGCTCGACGAGGTCGCGTTGCCGCGCGATGCCGCGGCCGCGCATGCGATTCGCGTGACGCCCGATGCGTGGCGCGGCGCGCGCGACGAACTCGTGATTCATCCGCGCAGCGTGGTGGTCGGCGTGGCGGCGGATGCCGTGCATGCAGCGCAAGCGCTGGCCGTGCGTATCGAAGCCGCGCTCGACGCGCAGGGCCTCGCGCGGCTGGCGCTCGCGGCCATCGTCGCGCCGGCGTCCGCGATCGGCGACGCCGCGCTGGAAGAAGCGGCGAGCACGCTCGACGTGCCGCTGCGTTTCGTCGCTAGCGATGGCGATCGCGACCGCGACGCGCCCGCCGACGCCGCCACGCTGCTCGGCCGCGCATTACGTGTCACCCACACGCTGCGTGACGCATCGAACGGTCTCGCGTGCGCGGTCGCATCGCAGCCGGTCGATCCGGCCACGCTCGGCCGCGCACGCGGCCGCCTGACGGTGCTCGGCCTCGGCCCGGGCGGCGCAGCATGGCTCACGCCGGCCGCGCGCGCGGCGCTCGCGGACGCGACCGACATCCTCGGCTACACGACCTACGTGAACATGGCCGGCCCGTTTCGGGCGGACCAGCGCATGCACGGCACCGACAATCGCGAGGAAATGCAGCGCGCGCGCCATGCGTTCGAACTCGCGGCCGAGGGCCGGCGCGTCGCGGTCGTGTCGTCGGGCGACCCCGGCGTGTTCGCGATGGCCGCGGCCGTGCTCGAAGCGCTCGACGAAGCACGCGACCCGCAATGGGCCGCGGTCGACTTGCGCGTGGAGCCCGGCATCTCCGCGTCGCTCGCGACGGCCGCGCAGGCCGGCGCGCCGCTCGGCCACGATTTCTGCGCGATCTCGCTGTCGGACAACCTGAAGCCGTGGGACGTGATCGAGACGCGCCTGCGGCACGCGGCGCAAGCCGATCTCGTGATGGCGTTCTACAACCCGATCTCGCGCGCGCGGCCGTGGCAGCTCGACCGTGCGCTCGATATCGTGCGCGCGCATCGCGCGGCCGATACGGTGGTCGTGCTCGGCCGCGACATCGGCCGGCCGGGCGCGACGCTCTCGACGACGACGCTCGGCGCGCTGCGCGGCGAGCAGGTCGACATGCGCACGATGGTAATCGTCGGCTCGTCGACGACACGGCGTTTCGCGATCGGCAACACGCGCGAATGGGTCTATACGCCGCGCTGGTATCGGTGAACGCGGCTGCGCGCGGCGTGGCGCGTACCGCATCCGGGGCGACGCTCGCGTGAATGCGCATGCACGCGCGCCGGCGATCGGCATGCCGGCGCGTCGCCGGTTCGCTGGAACCGGTCCATGCGCACTGCGTCGCGCGACCGGTCGGAAAAAGTGCCCGCCCCGCGTTTCGAAACGCGAACGAATCGGCAAGTTCGTTACGTATCGGAAATCGAATAACGAAAAGAAGAACACCTAAATTCCCTATTCGACGCGAATCCTCCAAGATAGGCACGCCGCCGGTGGGACACCTGCGTTGCCCGCCGGCGGCGATACGCAGGCCAGCGTATCCCTCTTCCACTTGGAGAACACAGAATGAACAACAATGTGTTGCCGCGTTTCGTTCCGCGTGCGTTTGCCGCGGGTTGTCTGCTCGCGATGGCGAGCGTGTCGCACGGTGCCGGCGTCTATGCACCGTATGTCGACGTGACGCTTTATCCGACACCGCTGGTCGACCAGATCGGCGTACGCCAGGGCATCCAGCAGTTCACGCTCGCGTTCGTGGTCGCGGGCAACGGCTGCGTGCCGTCGTGGGGCGGCGTGCAGCCGATCGGCAACGGCGCGAGCGGCGGCCTGCTGACCGCGCTGTCCACGTCGATCGCGAGCTACCGCGCGAAAGGCGGCGAAGTCGCCGTGTCGTTCGGCGGCGCGAACGGCACGCCGCTGATGCAGGCGTGCTCGACGGTCCCCGCGCTGAAGACTGCATACCAGACGGTGATCGATACGTACGGCCTCACGCATGTCGATTTCGACATCGAGGGCGCGTCGCAGCAGGATACGGCGGCGGTGGCGCGCAACTTCCAGGCGGTCGCGCAACTGCAGGCCGACTACGCGGCGAAGGGCAAGCCGCTGCACGTGACGCTGACGCTGCCGACGATGCCGACCGGGCTCACGCAGGACGGCGTGAACGTCGTCAACGCGGCCATCGCGAACAAGACCACGTTCGATGCGGTCAACGTGATGGCGATGGATTACGGCCCCGCGAACATCGACATGGGCGCCGCGGCGATCAGCGCCGCGCAGGCGCTGTATTCGCAGCTCGACACGGCGTTCAAGTCGGCCGGCCAGCCGAAGACCAACGCGCAGCTGTGGCAGATGGTCGGCGTCACGCCGATGATCGGCGTGAACGACGTGCAGGGCGAAACCTTCACGCTCGCGAATGCGCAGACCGTGCTGAACGCGGCGATCGCGAACGGCTACGGTTTCTTCGGCAACTGGTCGGTCGGCCGCGATCAGGCGTGCCCGTCCGGCGGCACGTATGCGTCGCCGACCTGCTCGGGCGTCGCGCAGCAGCCGTACGCGTTCGCGGCGATCTTCAGGAAGCTCGACGGCAAGTGGGGCGCGGGCGTCACGCAGGACCCGAACTACGGCGGCGGCTCGGACGGCGGCACGCCTCAGCCGGGTGCACCGTGGGCGGCCGGCCAGGTCTATACGGCCGGCGCGACGGTCACCTACCAGGGCGCGACGTATCAGGCGCAGTGGTGGACGCAGGGCGACGTGCCCGGCCAGGCCGCCGTGTGGAAGCCGGTCGGCGGCGGCACGCCTGCGTGGTCGGCGACGACCGCGTACCAGGGCGGCACGTGCGTGACGTACCAGAGCGCGAAGTATTGCGCGAAATGGTGGACGCAGGGCGACAACCCGAGCGCGGGCGGCGTGTGGGTGAAGTCGTGACGGTGCGGCGCGCTCGCGCGTGAGGCGCGGCGGGCCGTTTTCGGCGTGGCGGGACCGCACGCCGGCGACGGCCCGCAGCCGGCGCCCTACCCGCGCGCGTGCTCGGCCAGCAGCCGCGCCTTCGCGTCGACGAGCAGCGCCGCATGCGTGTCGCGATGCTGGCGGATCCGCTCGGTCGGCCCGACGATCGACAGCCCGTACCAGTCGCCGTCGAGCGTCAGCGCGACCGCGATCGCCGACAGTTCGGGCGCGCTTTCGCCGAAGTTCTCCGCCCAGCCGAGCTCGCGAAACCGCGCGGCCTGCGCGACGAGCGCCGGCAGGTCGGCCACCGTCGCGTCGGTGAAGCGTTCGAACGGCAGTTGCGCGCCGAGTGCCTGCTGCGCATCGGCGGCGAGTTCCGCGAAGATCGCCTTGCCGATCGAATTCGCATGCAGCGGCCGCAGTTCGCCCGGCTGGCGCGTATAGCGGATCGCCTGCTCCGATTCGACGACGTCGAGGTACGTGACCGACGCGCCCTGGATCTTGCCGAGCACGGCCGTTTCGCGGCTCGCGTCGCGCAGCGCGACGAGGTGCGGATGCACGATGTCGACGACCGGATCGGTCGCGTCGATCGCGGCGGCGACCGTCTGCAGGCGCCGCGTCGGATAGTAGCCGCCGCGCTTGCGCACTTCGTACAGATAGCCGCGGCTCACGAGCGTGCGCGCCATCGCGAGGCAGCTCGACGCCGGCACGTTGAGCAGGCGCGCGAGTTCGGTGAGCGGCAGCGGCCGCCGTTCGGCGGCGAACAGCTCGAACAGGTCGAGCGTGCGGGCAACGAGTTTGACGTCCATGACGAGCGCTTGATTCGGAACGGGAACCCGCGCGCCGGGCGGGCCGCCGGGTCGGTACGGTCAGTACGACTTCGGCAGCCCGAGCACCTTCTCCGCGATGTAGCACAGGATCAGTTGCGGGCTCACGGGCGCGAGCCTCGGAATCATACACTCGCGCAGGTAGCGCTCGACATGGTATTCCTTCGCGTACCCCATCCCGCCGTGCGTCGCGATCGCCGTCTGGCACGCCTGGAACGCCGCTTCCGCGCCGAGGTATTTCGCCGCGTTCGCCTCCGCGCCGCACGACTGGCCCGCGTCGTAGCGCGTTGCGGCCTTCATCACCATCAGCCACGCGGCCTCGAGCTGCATCCATGCCTGCGCGAGCGGATGCTGGATCGACTGGTTCTGCCCGATCGGCCGGCCGAACACCACGCGCTCGCACGCATACTGCGTCGCGCGGCGCAGCGCGGCCTGCCCGAGCCCGATCGCCTCGGCGGCGATCAGGATCCGTTCGGGGTTCAGCCCGTGCAGCAGATAGCGGAAGCCGTCACCTTCGTTGCCGATCAGGTCGTCGCGCGGCACGCGCAGATTGTCGATGAACAGCATGTTCGAATCGACCGCCTTGCGGCCCATCTTCTCGATTTCGCGCACCTCGACGCGCGAGCGGTCGAGGTCGGTATAGAACAGGCTCAGCCCGTCGGTCGGTTTCGCGACCTGGTCGAGCGGCGTCGTGCGCGCGATGATCAGCATCTTGTTCGCGACCTGCGCGGTCGAGATCCAGATCTTGCGCCCGCTCAGCACGTAGTGATCGCCGTCGCGGCGCGCCTGCGTGCTCAGGTGCGTGGTGTCGAGCCCGGCGTCGGGTTCGGTCACCGCGAAGCATGCCTTGTCGCGCCCGGCGATCAGCGGCGGCAGGAAGCGCGCCTTCTGCGCATCGTTGCCGAACACCTGCACCGGATTCAGCCCGAAGATGTTCATGTGGACGGCCGACGCGCCGGACAGCCCGGCGCCCGACGCGCTGATCGTGCGCATCATCAGCGCCGCCTCGGTCATCCCGAGGCCGGCGCCGCCGTAGGCCGGATCCATCGCGATGCCGAGCCAGCCGGCCTCGGCGAGCGCCGCGTGGAAATCGGCCGGAAACCCGCCCGCGCGATCGCGTTCGAGCCAGTAGTCGTCGCCGAAGCGCGCGCAGATTTTCTCGATCGCGCTTTCGATCGCGCGCTGGTCGTCGGTCAGGTCGAACTGCATGGGCTGCTCTCCCGGCAAGCGTGAACGGCCGCGCCGCTCACAATGGAAACACGCCCGTCGCGACCGCGGCGAAGACCATCAGCACGGTGGCGGCGAACAGGAACGGAATCGTGAATTTCTGGTGCTCGGCGAGCTCGACGCCGGTCAGGCCGACGATCAGGAACGTCGCGGGCGTGAGCGGGCTCACCGGGAAACCCGTCGTCATCTGGCCGAGCAGCGCGGCCTGCGCCATCTGGATCGGTGGCACGCCGAGCAGCTTGCCGCTCTCCGCGAGCACCGGCAGCACGCCGAAGTAGAACGAATCGGGATCGAACAGCAGGCTGAGCGGCATCGACAGCAGCCCGAGCACGAACGGCATGTGGCGCGCATGCTCGACCGGCACGTGCGCGACGACGACCTCGGCCATCGCCTTCAGCATCCCGGTGCCGGACATGATGCCGGTGAACGCGCCGGCCGCGAGCAGCACGCTCGCCATCATCAGCGCGGCCTTCGCATGCGCGTCGATCCGCTCGCGCTGCGCGTGCACGTCCGGATAATTGATCACGAGCGCGGCGACCGTGCCGAGCATGAACATCACCATCGGGTCGACGATGCCCGACACCAGCGTGACGAGCACGACCAGCGTCAGCGCGACGTTGATTCCGAAGCGGCCCGGCCGGCGCAACGCGCGCTCGGCGTCGGTCAGCTCGCGCGGTGCGATCGCGAGCGCGGCCGCGCCGGCGCGGTCGAGCCCGAGCCGCTTCGCCTCGCGCACGCCGAGCACGTACGCGGTGCCGAATACGAACACGAGCCCGACGATCTGCACCGGGATCATCGGCGTGAAGATCGCCGAGCCGGGAATGTGCAGCGCGGCCGACGCGCGCAGCATCGGCCCGACCCACGGCAGGAAATTGACGCCGGCCGCCATCGACGCGACGCACGCGAGGATGCGACGATCCATCCCGAGCCGCGTATAGAGCGGCATCATCGCGGGCAGCGTGACGAGAAACGTGACGGCGCCCGAGCCGTCGAGATGGATCAGCAGCGCGAGCAGCGCCGAGCCCATCACGATGCGCGGCGGATGGCAGCCGATCACGCGCAGCACGCCGGCGATGATCGGATCGAGCATCCCCGCGTCGGTGAGGACACCGAAAAATAGAATCGCAAAAACGAACATCCCGGCGATCGGGCCGATGTTCTGTACGCCGTGCACGACGAACTTGCCGGTCTGCAATCCGAAGCCGGCCGCGAGCGACGCGGCCACCGGCACGACGATCAGCGCGACGAGCGGCGACAGCCGCTTCGTGATGATCAGGCCGAACAGCGCGACGATGGCGATCGCGCCGATCCATGCGAGCATGATGCGTCTCCTCTTCAGCCGGTGCGCGTGTCGGTGCGTGTCGATGCGCGGGCCGGCGTGATGTCCGAATTGTTGGTGTGCCAGCACGCGCGGCCGTGCGCCGCAAGGCGGCACGGCCGACGGCGGCCAGGCCGGTCAGGTCCGGCGGTTGCCGTCGTTGCCGTTGTCATCCGCAAACACCTGTGCCGCATGTTCGTTCAGCGCGGGCGGCGGCCGCCGGTACGTGGCCGGCGTGCGGCCGAGCTTGATCGGCGACGCGATGCCGCGATGCCGGCCCAGTTCGACCTTCATCCGCCGATGCGCGACGTGCGGATGGGCGAGCGCCGCGTCGAGCGCGAGCACGGGCGCGCACGGCACGCCGCGGTGCATCAGTCGCTCGGCGAGCGTCGCGCCGTCGTGCGCGGCCAGCGCCGTTTCGAGCAGCGTGCGCAGCGCGGCGCGGTTCTGGCTGCGGGCGCGGTTGTCGGCGAAGCGCGGATCGTCGAGCCAGTCGCGCGTGCCGAGCACGTCGCACAGCGCGGCGAACTGCCCGTTGTTGCCGACCGCCAGGAAAATGTCGACGCCCGCCGTCGGAAAGCTGTCATACGGCGTGATGTTCGGATGCGCGTTGCCGGTGCGCACGGGCGCCTGGCCCGAATGGAAGAAGTTCGGCGTATGCGGATGGAGGATCGACAGCGCGCAGTCGAACAGCGTCGATTCGATGAACTGGCCGCGCCCGCTCGCATCGCGCTCGCGCAGCGCCATCAGCACGCCGAGCGCCGCGTTCAGCCCCGTGACGAGATCGACGATCGGCACGCCGACACGCAACGGTGCGCCGCCGGCTTCGCCGTTGACGCTCATCAGCCCCGCGAGCGCCTGCACCGCCGCGTCATAGCCCGGCAGCCCGCCGAGCGGACCATCCGCGCCGAAACCCGACACGCGGCAATAAACGAGGCGCGGAAACCGCGCGTGCAGCGCATCGAAACCGAGCCCCCAGCGCTCCATCGTGCCGATCCTGAAGTTCTCGACCAGCGCGTCCGCGTGTTCGAGCAGCCCGAGCAGCCGCTCGCGATCGGCCGGCTGCGTCAGGTCGAGCGCGATGCCGAGCTTGTTGCGGTTCACGCCGAGGAAGTACGACGCTGTGTCGCCGTCGAACGGCGGGCCCCACGTACGCGTCTCGTCGCCGGAAGGCGGTTCGACCTTGATCACCTCCGCGCCGTGGTCGGCGAGGATCTGGGTCGCGTACGGGCCGCCCAACACCCGCGACAGATCGATGATGCGCAATCCCGCCAGCGCGCCCTGCTGCTCGTGTTCCGCCATGCGTCTCGCTCCTGGTTCCGGTCGATCGGACTGCCGGTTCCGGTGGGCCGGCGCTTGCGCGCGGCCAGTCCGGATTCGATAAATAATTCTTGTGCGTGAATTTATATTCACACTCACGAATTATGTTGTCAAGCCCGGATGGACCCGCTTGCCGTCCGGATCACGCCGTCGCGTGCAAGTGGGGATGACACCGAACGCGCGCCGGTTGCGGTGGCGCCCTGCGCTTCGCTAAGCTGGCGGGCAACCTTCATCCCTATCCATACAAGGCAGAACATTCATGAAACGGTTGTGGCTGGCGGCCTTCGTGCTGGTGTCGTCGCTGGGCGTCGCGCACGCGCAGAACCAGACTTTCCACTTCGGCGAAGGACAAACCGGCATGCCGGGCGCGGCGCCGCATGCTGCGGGGCCGGCCGCGCGGCCCGCGCCCGCGCGCCGGCACGTCACCGCGCCGTCGCGTCATCACCGGCGTGCCGTTGACAAGCGCCGCCATTCGCGCCGGGCGAAACCCGCGCGCAGCGGAATCTACACGCACGCGTGAACTGTCGTCCGTGGGCGCGACGGCGGCGCATGGAACGGTCACGAACGGCCGGTCACGTCGGCGCTGCGGGCTGCATGCCGTCGCCGCCGGGCGGCGCACGACACGCCGCTCGAAGCCGCGCAGCGGGAGCTTGCGGAGGAAACGAGGCTGGAGGGGCTCGCACTCGACTACGTGGTGCGGTTCGGCGGCCTGACGAAGCTGCGTCACGTGTTGGTGGCCTGGCCGACGTGCCGGCGAACCTGACGCCGTGCGCGAGCAACGAGATCGCGCGCTGCATGTGATTCACCGTCGACCGGCTCGACACGCTCGGGCGAGCGTACCGACGCGCGAGATCATCGAACTGCCGCGGCTCGACTGTTTTTCAGAGTGCACGAGCGAGCCGCTTCGCCGAGCTCGACGCCGGCCCGGGCTCGGGTACCGACCGCGGCGATTACGCGCGCAGGAACGGGCCGGCCTTGCGTTCGAGCAGCGCGACGAGTTCGGGCTGCATGAACGCGTAGCGGTCGGGGATGTCGAGGCAGACGATCTTCCGGTGCTTCAGATGCGCGCCGAATTGCGCGGACAGTCGCGCCTTGTGTGCGCGCTCCATCACGAACACGATGTCCGCCCAGTCGAGCTGCTCGGCGGTGAGCCGCGCGTCCGCATCGGGCGCGAGGCCCGCGGAATCGGTCTCGATGCCCGGCCACGCGGCGAATACCGCTTCGGCCGTCGGGCTGCGCAGCCGGTTGCGGCTGCAGATGAACAGTGCGCGCGTCATGTCGCTTCGCGCCGCCCCGGGATGGCCCGCTCAGCCTTGCGGAATCGTGCCCGGCCGCACGTACGCGAGCATGTGCGGCACGTAATCGGCCTTGCCGAGCTCGACGCCGTGATGGCGCAGGATCGCGTACGCGGCGATCGCGTGAAAGTAGAACTGCGGCAGCGCCCAGTCGCGCGCGTACTGTTCGCCCGTCATGTCGAACGCGGTCCCGTTCGGCAGCTCGAGCGAGATCGGCAGCGCCGCGCCGCCGTCGAGCGCATCGGGCGCAAGTTCTCCGAGAAAGGCGAGCGTGCCGGCGATGATCGCCTGCGCGTCGGCCGGCGAGCCCGGTTGCGCATCGGCGTTCCAGCCGGCCTCGCGCAGCGCCAGCAAGGCAGCCGGCAGCGGCTCGCCACGCAGCCGGTAGACCGGCTCCATCGCCTGGAAACACGAGAAACGCACCTGGGCGGCGAGCGGATACATGTCGGGCGCGAGCCTCAGCGTCATCGCCGCGTCGGGTTCCTCGCCCGCGGCTTGCCGGTGCGCGACGGCCTTGTCGAGCCACGCGGACTGCGCGCGCAGCATCTGGGTGTACGTCGGAACGAGAAGTTGGGTCGGTGACACGCGTGCGCTCCTGTGCTGGGGGTTCGCGCCACACGATAGCAGCGTCGGCGCAAACCTGCATCCTGGCGGGGGCGCCGACGTGTCGTTACGGCTTGCCGTGCCGCGCCAGAAAACGGTCGAGCTGAGATGCGAATGCCTTGCCGTCGCGTGCGCTGAATGGCGCCGGCCCGCCCGTGTCGATGCCCGCGCTGCGTAACTGGTCCATCATCGCGCGCGTCGACAGGCGCTCCTCGATGTTTTCGCGGCTGAACCAGTTGCCGCGCGGGTCGAGCGCATGCGCGCCCTTGTCGAGCACCGCGGCGGCCAGCGGGATGTCGGCCGTGATCACGAGGTCGCCGGCTTCCGCCAGCTCGACGATGCGCGCATCGGCCACGTCGAAGCCGGCCGGCACCTGCACGGCCTTGATGAACGGCGACGGCGGCGTGCGCAGAAACTGGTTCGCGACCAGCGTCACGCAGATTTCGGCACGACGCGCAGCGCGAAACAGCATGTCCTTGATGACGGCGGGACACGCGTCGGCATCGACCAGTACTTGCATGGCGGGCGTTTCCAGGGAGCAGAAGCGGAAACGGTGATCATAGCGCACCGCCAGGCGGCCATCAGCCCGCGAGATCCGTGCGAAGCGCGTCGGCCGTCACCCACTGCGCGCCCCACGCCGCGGCAAGCCGTGGGCCCTGCCCGATCCGCACGGCCGCATCGTCGAAGTCGACGAACACGACGTGATCGGCTGCCGCGGGTCTCGCCGGCATCTCTCGCGCGCGCCCGTCGGACAGCACCCACAGCCAGCGCTGCCTGGCCGGCTCGCGGCGCGCCGCGCGGGCGAGCAACTGCGCGGCGGCCGCGATGCCGTCCGCCAGCGGCGTGCCGCCGCCGCCGTCGACCGGCTCGAGCCAGCGCGCATTCCACCAGCGCGGCACGGCCGGGCCGAAGCGCCGCGCGGCGCCGTTGCCGCCGAAGCAGACCAGCGCGGTTTCGGCACGCTCACGCGCGGCCTGATCGAAATACGCGACGATCAGCCCCTTCGCGAGCGCGAGCCGCTCGTGCGACAGCATCGACGCCGAACAATCCAGCACGAAGCAATGCAGCGCGTGCGGCGTGCCCGCGCGTTTCGCGAAGCGCAGATGGTCGCGATGCAGCGGGCTCCCGCGTTTCGCGGCGAGCGTCGCCGGCCACGCGACGGCCGTGCCGGCACGCAACGTACCCGGCACGCGCGCCGCTGCGCCTGATTGCCATCGAGGACCGCGAATCGCGTTCGCGGCGGCGCCGGCTCGATGGCTCAGCGTTTTTTTAGCGGCAGCGGCACCACGCCTTTCACGTCGCGCAGCCCGGCCGGTTCGGGTGGCAGGTAACCCCAGTCGCCCTGCGATGCCGACGCGCCGGCCTGTGTTTCGCCCGATCGGTCGCCGGGCTGCTGGCGCGTATCCGGCGGCGAACGATCGTCGCGTTCGCCGTCGTGTTGCGACGACTGGCGCGACGACTGATGCGGCGGCTCCGCATGGCGCCGGTGCCGCAGGACGGCTTCGGCCACGCGCTCCACGTGCGACACCGTCACCGCGTCGGCCTGCTCCAGCGCGGCCAGCGCGCGCGGCGCGCAGCATCACGAGATCGGCGCGCAACCCGTCGACGGCCGCATCGATGCACAGCGCGCTGACGCGTGCATGAACCGCATCGTCGAAATCCAGCGCCGGCAGCCGCGCGCGCGCCGCGTGAATCCGGTCCGCGAGTTCCCGCTGGGCAACCGCGTGACGCGCGCGAAACGCGTCCGGATCGAGATCGAACGCAAGACGCGCCTTCACGATCCGCTCGCGCTGCCCAGCGTCGAAGCAGTTCTCGAGTTCGACCATCAGCCCGAAGCGATCGAGCAACTGCGGGCGTAGCTCGCCCTCCTCGGGATTCATCGTGCCGACCAGCACGAACCGCGCGTCGTGCGCGTGCGACACGCCATCGCGCTCGACGATGTTCACGCCGCTCGCGGCGACGTCGAGCAGCGTATCGACGAGCCCGTCGGCAAGCAGGTTCACTTCGTCGACGTACAGCACGCCGAGATGCGCGCGAGCCAGCAGGCCGGGCCGGAAGCGCACGCCGTTTTCGGCGAGCGCATGCGCGAGATCGAGCGTGCCCGTCACCTGCTCGTCGCTCGCCGACAGCGGCAGCGTGACGAACTGCCCTTCCGGCAACAACTCCGCGAGGCCGCGCGCGGCCGTCGATTTCGCGGTGCCGCGCGGGCCGCTGACGAGCACGCCGCCGAGCGACGGGTCGATCGCGGCGAGCAGCAGCGCCTGCTGCAGTGCGTCCTGCGCGACGAGCGCCGTAAACGGAAAAACCGCGCGGGCGCGGTGCATCGTCGGATCGGTCATCGCGGTCCTCCTTCCTGGCGTTGTTCGCTGGCGAGCCAGACCGCTTCGATCCGCTCGCGATAAGAGCCCGGCTGCTGCCACAGCCCGCGCTGCATCGCTTCGACGAAGCGTTCGCAGATGCCGTGCAGCGCCTTCGGGTTGTGCCGTTCGAGGAACGCGCGGGTGGCGTCGTCGAACAGGTACGCGTCGGCGACGAGCGCGTACTGGTGATCGGACAGCACGCGCGCGGTCGCGTCATAGCCGTACAGGTAATCGACGGTCGCGGCCAGCTCGGCCGCGCCCTTGTAGCCGTGACGCTTCACGCCGTCGAGCCATTTCGGGTTGACGACGCGAGAGCGGATCACGCGCGCGATTTCCTCGCGCAGCGTGCGCATCTTCGGCGCGACGGGGTTCGCATGGTCGCCGTGATAGATGCTCGGCTGCTGCCCCGACAGATGGCGCACGGCCGCCGTCATCCCGCCCTGGAACTGGTAGTAGTCGTTCGAATCGAGGATGTCGTGCTCGCGGCTGTCCTGGTTCTGCACGACGACGTCGATCGTCGCGAGCCGCTCGCCGAACACGTCGGCCGCCGCGTCGCCCGCGCTGTTCTGCGCGTACGCGTGGCCGCCCCATTGACGGTAGGCATCGGCGAGATCGGCGTCGGTCTGCCAGCGGCGCTGGTCGATCAGATCCTGCAGGCCCGCGCCGTAACTGCCCGGCCGCGCGCCGAACACGCGCCAGCCGGCGCGGCGCCGCGCTTCGTCGGGCGCCACGCCCTGCGCGACCCACTTCTCGCGTTCGCGCTCGATGCGCGCGCGGATCGGGTTCAGCTCCTCCGGCTCGTCGAGCGCGGCAACCGCCTGCACGGCCGCGTCGAACAGATGCATCAGGTTCGGGAACGCATCGCGGAAGAAGCCCGACACGCGCAGCGTCACGTCGATGCGCGGCCGGTCGAAGATCTCGATCGGCAGGATCTCGAAGTCGGTCACGCGGTGGCTGCCGTGCGCCCATTTCGGCCGCACGCCGATCAGCGCGAACGCCTGCGCGATGTCGTCGCCGCCGGTGCGCATCGTGGCCGTCCCCCACACCGACAGCCCGATCGCGCGCGGATAGTCGCCGTGATCCTGCAGATGGCGTTCGATCAGTTGCTGCGCGGATTTCAGCCCGAGCGACCACGCGGCTTGGGTCGGCACCGCGCGCGTATCGACCGAGTAGAAGTTGCGGCCCGTGGGCAGCACGTCGGGGCGGCCGCGCGACGGCGAGCCGCTCGGCCCCGGCGGCACGAAGCGGCCGTCGAGCCCGCGCAGCAGTTGACGCATTTCCTCGCGGCCGCACGCGTCGAGTGCGGGCAACAGCGTCGACCGCACGCGCTCGATCACCGCGAGCGTATGCGGCCATTCGCCGGGCGGCGGCATGTCGATACCGGAATCGTCCGAAGCGGTTCCGCACACAGTGGCCAGCCAGTGCTGCGCGAGCCGTTCGAGCCGCTCGCGCGTATCGCCCGCATGCCGCCACGGCGACGCGTCGAGCGTTTGCAGGATGGCCGGCCGCGGCCCCGTCCACGGCGCGGCCCAGTCGGCCGCGAGCGGATCGAACGCGTCGCCGAGCGCAAGATCGCGCGCGAGCGCGCCGATCAGCCCCGCCCGTTCGCCCTTGCCGTCGCCGACCGGAAAACGTGCGAGCGCGAGCAGCGTGTCGCGCCGCTGGCGCTCGACCGGCGACGCGCCGAACACGTGCAGCCCGTCGCGAATCTGCGCTTCCTTCAATTCGCACAGCCACGCGTCGACCCGCGTGAGCAGCGCATCCTCGTCGCCCGCATCGCGCGGCGGCGACACGCTCAGTTCGTCGTGCAGACGATGCTCGGCGATCGTCGCGAGGATCGTCTTGCGCAACAGCTTCGCGCGCCGCGCATCCACCATCAGCGCTTCGTAGTATTCGTCGACCTGCCGTTCGAGATCCTGCAGCGGCCCGTAGTTTTCCGCGCGCGTGAGCGGCGGCATCAGGTGATCGACGATCACGGCCTGCGCGCGGCGCTTCGCCTGGCTGCCCTCGCCCGGATCGTTGACGATGAACGGATACAGGTGCGGCAGCGGCCCGAGCGTCAGGTCGGGCCAGCACGCGTCGGACAGCGCGACGCTCTTGCCCGGCAGCCATTCGAGATTGCCGTGCTTGCCGAGATGGATGACCGCGTCGACGCGATACGCATCGCGCAGCCAGAAATAGAACGCGAGATACGCGTGCGGCGGCACGAGGTCGGCATCGTGGTAGCTCGCGTAGTCGTTCTCGTCGCGCGAGCGCGACGGCTGGATGCCGACGAACACGTTGCCCGCGCGCCAGCCGGCGATCGTGAAACGCTGTTGCCGCAGCGTCGGATCGGCTTCGGGCGGCCCCCACCGTTCGTTCAGCGCATCGCGCACGGCGGTCGGCAGCCGCGCGAACCGCGCGACGTAGTCGGCCAGCGCGTAACTCTGAAATGCGGGACGCAGCGTACGCACGGCGGGATCGTTGGTGACGCCCTCGGTGAGCCGCGCGATCAGCGCGTCGCCGTCGGGCGGCAGGTCGGCCACGGTATAGCCCGCGTCGCGCAGCGCCGCGAGCACGCGCAGCGCGGAGGCCGGCGTGTCGAGCCCGACGCCGTTGCCGATCCGCCCTTCGCTTTGCGGATAGTTCGCGAGAATCAGCGCGATGCGCTTGTCGGCGTTATCCAGCGTGCGCAGCCGGCACCAGCCGCGCGCGAGCGCCGCGACGAACGCGATCCGCTCGGCATCCGGCTGATAGCGCACGACGTCGACCTCGGTATGCGGGCAACGATACGCGAGCCCCTTGAAGCTCACAGCGCGCGTGACGATGCGCCCGTCGACCTCGGGCAGCGCGATGTGCATCGCGATGTCGCGGGCGTGCAGGCCCTGGCTGTCGGCGAGCCACGCGTCGCGGTTGCCGCCGGACAGGATCACCTGCAGCACCGGCGCGTCGCCCGCGAGCACGTCGGGCTCGGGGCTGTCGATCGCGCCGGCCGCGAACGCGGTGGTATTCAGCACGAGCGCGACGCCATGCGTGTCGCAGAGCTGCGTGATGACCTCGCGGCTCACCGCGTCCTTCAGCGACGTGACCGCGATCGGCAGCGGATTCAGTCCTTCGTCGATCAGCGCGTCGGCCAGCGCGTCGAACACGGCCGTGTTCGCGGCCTGCCAGTGCGCGCGATAGAACAGGATCGCGACGACCGGTGCGCCGGGCGTCCAGCGCGGCCGCCAGTCGTCGACGCTCGCGCGGTCGCGCGCCGGGTGATACAGCGCGGCGGCCGGCAGCGGGCGCGGCGGTTCGGGCTCGTCGCCGAACCCGAGCGTGTGAAACGCGATGCTGCGCAGCAGCGCGTCGGCGTTGTGCACGCCGCCCTCGCGCAGATAGCGCCACCACAGCCGGCACAGGTCGGGCCTGACCGTGCTCTTCGCGACGAGGTTCGGGTCTTCCTGCAGGTCGCCCGAGAACATCGCGAGCTGCTGCCCGCGCTTCGACGCGAGCGACACGGCCTGCTCGATCCCGTACGGCCAGTATGCTTCGCCGCCGAGATGATCGATCACGACCGTCTTCGCGTGACGCAGCACGTCGTCGACGTAGAAATCGACCGACGCCGGCTGCCGCAGAAACGTGACGTTCGCGAGCCGCACGCTCGGAAATCCTTCGGGCAAGTGCGGCACGACGCTCGCGAGCAGCGACAGCGTCGTGTCGGCCGAACTCAGGATCACGATGTCGGCCGGCTGCTGGTCGATCCGGACGACGCCCTGCGTATCGTCGACGAAGCCGCCCGGCGTGGTGCGCAGCAGATGCATCGTGCGTTACGCCTGTTGCGGCTCGGCCGCGCACGCGGCGTCGAACGCGCGTTGCAGCGCGGCCGCGTCGAGATCCTCGCCGATCAGCACGAAGCGGCTCGCACGCGCTTCGCCGTCCTGCCAGCGGCGGTCGAAATAGCTGTCGAAACGGCGCCCGACGCCCTGGATCACGAGCCGCATCGGCGCGCCGGGCAGCGCGGCGAAGCCTTTCGCGCGATAGATCGTGTGCGCTTCGACCACACGCTGCAGCGCGGCGATCGTCGCTTCGCGCGTGCCGGCGTCGCCCGACACCACGACCGAATCGAAATCGTCGTGATGATGATCGTGATCGCCGTCGTCGGCCGAGCCGTGATGGTCGTGACGCAGGTGGATCGTTTCCTCCGACGCCGATTCGAGGCCGAGCAGCATCGCGAGGTCGAGCTCGCCGCGCGTCGCACGCACGATCTTCACCTGCGGCGGAATTTCTTCGCGGATCGCGGTTTCGATCCGCGCGAATTCGGTGTCGTCGACGAGGTCGGCCTTGTTCACGATCACGAGATCGGCGGACGACAGTTGATCGGCAAAGAGTTCGTGCAGCGGCGATTCGTGGTCGAGGTTCGGATCGGCGCGGCGCTGCGCGTCGACGGCCTGCGGGTTTTCCGCGAACTGGCCGCTCGCGGCGGCCGGCCCGTCGACGACGGTCACGACCGCGTCGACCGTGAAGCTGTTGCGGATCGTCGGCCAGTTGAACGCCTGCACGAGCGGCTTCGGCAGCGCGAGTCCCGACGTCTCGATCAGCACGTGATCGATGTCCGCGCGGCGCTCGACGAGCGCTTCCATCACCGGATAGAACTCTTCCTGCACGGTACAGCACAGGCAGCCGTTCGCGAGTTCGTACAGTTGACCCGACGCTTCGCCCTGCGCGCCGTCGGCCTCGTCGCAGCCGATGCCGCAGCCCTTGAGGATTTCGCCGTCGATGCCGAGTTCGCCGAATTCGTTGACGATCACCGCGATGCGGCGGCCTTCGGCGTGCTGCAGGATGTGGCGCATCAGCGTCGTCTTGCCGCTGCCGAGAAAGCCCGTGACGATCGTGACGGGCAGCTTGCGTAGGGTCATGGTAGGTCCGGTGTCGAAGAGGGAATCAGGACGGGCTCGTCGCGTCGGTGGCGGCGCGGCCATTCACGGGACGGTACGCGCGAAGGTCGCCGCGCAGTCCGGCCGGACAGCCGCGGGACGGGCGGAACAACGAATCGGGCATGGTGCTTCCTTGCGAACGGTCGACATCGTGAATGCCAACACGGCTGCTGCCTGCCCCGCCCGCGTCGCGCCGTTCGCCGTGCCGGCCGGGCGCGTTCGCGCGCCGGCGGATCGGAGGTGACAGCGGGAAACACCGGGCGTCGGACCTGCTGCGGCCGTGGACGATGCGCCGCCTCCCCGCGGCGCTGAACCCCAATGTTTAGGCCGGTATCCGGGCTGACGAACACGCCGCTTCGCCTTCCCGGATGCGCGGCATCCAGTGGCGGTCGTCCGCATGCGCAGGGCATGCGGCGAAGCGGCGCTGCGTGGCGCTTGCGCGCGACGCGTTCGCTTACCGTTGCGGGGGCAGCACAGGTTGGCTCGACTGCGGTGCAGGCAGGCTCCCTGTTTCCCGTTTAACTGCGTGCGCCGGAGCGGCGCGCGCGAGCACCAAAACGCGTGCGAGTGTAGGCGGCGGGGCCGGGAGCGTCAAGGCGAGCGGTGCGCAGCGAACGCGAATGATTGTCGTTTTCAACTAAGCGAGATAAACTTCACCCGATAACAACGCAACCACCGCGCAACGGCAATGTGAGGCAATCACTCAGTCATCCTTAAATTTTCATGTCGAAACGACAGATATCCGGGCGGCGCTTTCCTGTGCTCGCCCTGTCGCTGTGCTCGATCGCCGGCGTTGCCTCCTTTCCTGCCCCGGCGGCCGAGTTCGACGACGAACTGCCCGCGCTCGAGGTGCGCAGCCGCCGTCATCCGAACGATCCGCGCGCCGAAAGCGTGAGTACGGCGACGCGCACCGCGACCGATCCGCGCGACGTCCCGCAAACGATCGACAGCGTGCCGGTCGAGGAAACGCTGTCCTATGGCGGCCGCACGCTGGCCGACGCGCTGGCCGGCGTGCCGGGTGTGTCCAATACGTCGGACACGCGCTTCGATTCGTTCCGCATTCGCGGCTTTTCCGCCGCGGGCGACCTGCTGCTCGACGGCATGCGCGACGACGCGCAATACGTGCGCAGTCTCGGCAACATCGAACGCGTCGAAGTGCTGAAGGGGCCGGCGGCGGCGCTGTACGGGCGCGGCAGCGGCGGCGGCGTCATCAACCGGATCACCAAGCAGCCGCTGCCGGAAAACTTCGGACATGTGTCGGCGGCGACCGGCAGTTATGGACGACTCGGCGCGTCGGTCGATCTCAACCGGATGCTGTCGGGCGCATGGAGCGTGCGGCTCAATGCCGGACGCGAACACGCGGGCAGCTTCCGCGACCACGTCGACGGCACGCGCCAGTACGTCGCGCCGTCGATCAAATGGCAGGACGCGCGGCGAAGCTGGCTGCTGCAGTTCGAATACGACACGTACCGGCGCGTGCCCGATCGCGGCATGCCGGCGTCGGTCGCCGCGGTCGATGCAGCCGGCAAGCCGCTCGCGTACGCGCTGCCGTCCGCGCCGCGCGCGACCTTCTTCGGCGCGGCGGGCCGCGACACGATCCGCGACGAAAACATGAACTGGCGCTCGGTCTTCACGCACGCGTTCGATGGCGGCTGGGAACTGCGCCATACGCTCGGCGTGCTGGATTTGCGCAGCACTTTCGACAACACCTACGTCACGCAAAGCTACGTCACGAAGCCGCGCGACTACCGGCGCGTGCAACGGGCGCGCTACCTGCAGGACATGACGCATCTGAACGTGCAGACCGGCGTCGAACTGGGCGGCAAGGTCGCGACCGGCCCGGGCGTGCATCACCTGCTGTTCGGCATCGAATACGGCTGGCAGAAACGCGCCCCGACGCTGTGGCAGGCCGACGCGGCGCCGGTCCCGATCGCCGGACCGGATCGTCTCGCCCTGGCCGGCTCGACGCCGCGTCCGTATGCGATGAATCGCCACCGTGTCAGCGATTACGCGATCTTCGCGCAGGATCGCATCGACTTCGGGCGAGCGTGGAAGCTCCTCGGTGGCGTGCGGGGAGAACGCTTCGACGTCGATTCGACCAACGCGCTGAACGATCTGCATGCACGGCGCACGACGACGGCGTGGAGCCCGCGGCTCGGCGTCGTGTGGTCGCCGGTGAGCGCGCACAGCCTGTATGCGTCGTACAGCAAGAACTTCGCGCCGGTTGGCGGCGACCTGATCGGCATCACGGCCGGCGCGCGCGGCAACGCCAACGATCTCGGCCCGCAATACACGCGTCAATACGAGATCGGCGTGAAAAGCGACTGGCGCGACGGCGCGCTGAGCACGACGCTCGCGCTGTTTCAGCTCGATCTGTACAACCGCCGCGTCGCCGACCCGGTTCGGCCGGGATTCTTCGATCTCACCGGCCTCGAGCGCAATCGCGGTATGGAACTGGGCGTCGCCGGCCGGCTCACGGGCGACTGGTTCGTCCGCGGCGGCATCGGCTGGCAACACGCGCGGGTGGTCGACGCCGAACCGAAGTACGCGGGCAAGCGGTCGGCGGGCGTGTCGGCGTCGAACGGCAGCCTGTTCGTCGGCCATGCGCCGCTGCGCGGGTTTTTCGCCGAACTCGGGCTCGTGTACGAAGGTGCGCGCTACGCCGATCGCGACAACCTGCTCGAACTGCCCGCCTACGTGCGCTGGGACGGCAAGGCCGGATATCGCACGCGCGACCTGGAGGTGACGCTGGCGGCCGTCAACCTGACCGATCGCGACTACTACGCGAATGCGACGAGCGTCGCGCAGATCATGCCCGGCACGCCACGCACGTTCACGCTGACGGCGACGTACAAGTTCTGACCGCGTGCATGGTGCCGCCGCCCCGCGCAGCGGGCGCGCCGGGGCCGCTCGCGCGGGGCACGCGTGTGCTATCGTATGCGCCGCGTTCGGTGCTCGCATGCGCATTCCGTGCATGCAGTTAAACGGGAAACAGGAGGCGGAGATCCGCCCGGCCTGTGCTGTCCCCGCAACGGTACGCCGCCCGCGCAACGCGCTCTGCCGCGCGTGCGCCCAGGCCGCCCGCGATGCCACTGCCCTTCTGCCGGGCGGGAAGGCTGCGGCCTGACAAGCGGCCAGCCCGGATACCGGCCGACGCAAGGGGCGAGCGCACTGCTCGCCGAACGCCCGATCCGCGGGGGACGGATCGGGTGCGCATTCCACCCGCGTTCGCGCGGGTTTCGCCCCGATCCGCCATGCACTGCCTGCCCGCCGGCCGCCGATGCGCCGCCCGCCTGCCCTGTTCCACTGTTTCGACACGGTGCGCGCCGTGCCGCGCGCGATGAGCCGCGCCTGGCTCGTCGGCGCCGGCCCCGGTGACGCCGACCTGCTCACGCTCAAGGCCGTACGCGCGATCCGCGCGGCCGACGTGCTGCTCGTCGATGATCTCGTGAACCCCGACGTGTTGCGCCATGCGCGCGCCGATGCGTCGATCGAGCACGTCGGCAAGCGTGGCGGCCATGCGTCGACGCCGCAGGAGACGATCGTCGCCGCGATGCTCGCGCACCTGCGCGCCGGCCGCAGCGTCGCACGGCTCAAGGGCGGCGATCCGTTCGTGTTCGGCCGCGGCGGCGAGGAACTGATCGCGCTCGGCGCGGCGGGTTTTCCGGTGGAAGTCGTCAACGGCATCACGGCCGGCATCGCCGCACCGGCCGCGCTCGGCATCCCGGTCACGCACCGCGGCGACGCGCAAGGCGTGATCTTCGTCACGGGCCACGGCGCGGGCGCCGACGAGCCCGACTGGCGCGCGCTCGCGGCCACCCGCATGACGATCGTGATCTACATGGGCATCCGCCGGCTCGACGCGATCGCCGCGGCGCTGCGCGACGGCGGCCTGCCCGGCGACACGCCGTGCGCGGCGATCGAGAACGCCACGCGCGCCGAACAGCGCCACGTACTCGCGACGCTCGATACGCTCGTCGCGCGCGTCGGCGAAACCGGCATCGGTTCGCCGGCGATCGTCGTGATCGGCCGTGTAGCCGCGCTCGCCGACGATCCGGCGGTGCGTGCGGCGCTCGGCGGCCGCGCATGATGCGCGTCGCGCTCGGCGTCGGCTTCCGCGCGGGTGTCACGCCCGCGCAACTCGATGCCGCGATCCGCGCCGCGCTCGCGCGCCATCCGGGCGCCGAACCGGCGCTCGTCGCGACGCTCGCCGACAAGGCGCGCGCCCGTGCGCTGCGCACGCTGTGCGCGCGCCGTGGCTGGCCGCTCGTCGCGTTCGATGCTGCGCAACTCGCGAGCCGTCCGGAACTGGCCGCGAGCGGTCCTTCCGACGCCGTGCTGGCCCGCTTCGGCGTCGCGGGCGTGGCCGAGCCGTGCGCGCGGCTCGCGGCGCCGCATGGCCGGCTGCTCGGCCCCAAATCCATCCGGGACGGCGTGACGGTCGCGCTCGCCGGCCCGCTCTGAACCCATTGTTTCGCTTTCGACAGGACGATTCCCGATGAAGACCGATTCCGAATCCCATCAGCGGATGGCCGAACGCCGCCGCGCCGGCCACGAGAAGAAGCAGGCCGCCGCCACGCAGGAGAAAGGCCTGCTGATCGTCCACACCGGCAACGGCAAGGGCAAGAGCACGGCCGCGTTCGGGATGGCCGTGCGCGTGCTCGGCCACGGCATGCGGCTCGGCGTCGTGCAGTTCATCAAGGGGGCGCTGCACACGTCCGAGCGCGACTTCCTCGGTGCGGTCGCGCAATGCGATTTCGTGACGATGGGCGACGGCTATACGTGGAACACGCAAAACCGCGACGCCGACATCGCGACCGCGCGCAAAGGCTGGGACGAGGCGCGCCGGATGATCGAAAGCGGCGACTACCGGATGGTGATCCTCGACGAGCTGAACACCGTGCTGAAGTACGAATACCTGCCGCTCGACGAAGTGCTCGCGACGCTCACGGCTCGACCGGAGTCGGTGCACGTCGTCGTCACCGGGCGGCACGCGCCCGATGCGCTGATCGATGCGGCCGATCTCGTCACCGAAATGCGACTCGTCAAGCATCCGTACAAGGAGCAAGGCGTGAAGGCGCAGCGCGGCGTGGAGTTCTGAGCATGCCGGCCTGCCCCGCGCTGTTCGTCAGCGCACCCGCGTCGGGCCAGGGCAAGACGTCGGTGACGGCCGGCCTCGCGCGGCTGCACCGCCGGCTCGGCCGCCGCGTGCGCGTGTTCAAGACCGGGCCCGATTTTCTCGATCCGATGCTGCTCGAACGCGCGAGCGGCGCGAGCGTGCATGCGCTCGATCTCGGCATGGTCGGCGAGGCCGGCTGCCGCGCGCTGCTCGCCGAAGCCGCGCGCGACGCGGACCTGATCCTGATCGAAGGCGTGATGGGCTTGTTCGACGGCACGCCGAGCAGCGCCGATCTCGCGGCCGCATTCGGCGTGCCGGTCGTCGCGGTGATTTCGGCGAAGGCGATGGCGCAGACGTTCGCGGCGAT
Organism: Burkholderia sp. AU32262; assembly: GCF_020419985.1. Lineage (NCBI taxonomy): Bacteria > Pseudomonadati > Pseudomonadota > Betaproteobacteria > Burkholderiales > Burkholderiaceae > Burkholderia > Burkholderia sp. AU32262. The sequence goes on along the minus strand of NZ_JAIZRS010000007.1, from coordinate 235,797 downwards.
CGCCTTCGGGCTCGCGCGGTTCCGGCCGGGGTTGCCGTTTCACGGCGTGCTGGCCAACCGCGTCGGCTCGGCGCGGCATGCGGAGTTGCTGCAACAAGCGTTGCCCGGCGACCTGCGCTGGCTCGGGCACGTGCCGGTCGATGCGGGTATTGCGCTGCCGGAGCGGCATCTCGGCCTGCATCAGCCGGCCGATATCGACGATCTCGATGCACGGCTCGACCGCGCGGCCGATGTGCTCGCGCAAACCGCGCTCGCCGAGTTGCCGCCTGCCGTCACATTCGCGGAACCGCACGTGGCCGCGCCGCTGCCGCGTGCGCTGGCCGGCAAGCGGATCGCGGTGGCGCGCGATGCGGCGTTTTCGTTCATCTATCCGGCGAATCTCGCGTTGCTCGACGCACTCGGTGCCGAGCTGCGATTCTTCTCGCCGCTCGCCGACGAACCCGTGCCCGACGATTGCGACGCGCTGTTTTTGCCGGGCGGCTATCCGGAACTGCATGCGGCGACGCTCGCGGCGAATGCCGCGACCGCACGGACGATTCGCGCGCATGCGGCCGCCGGCCGGCCGATCGTCGCGGAATGTGGGGGGATGGTGTATCTGTGCGAATCGCTGACCGATGTGGACGGGTCGACGACGCCGATGCTCGGGCTGCTGCCGGGGCAGGCGACGATGCAACGCCGGTTCGCGGCGCTCGGCATGCAGCAGCTCGATACGCGCATGGGGCCGATGCGCGGGCATACGTTTCACTACTCGCGGCTCGCGACGCCGCTGGTGCCGATTGCGAACGCCACGCGCCCCGACGGCACGCCGGGCGGCAGCGAAGCCGTCTATCGCAGCGGCGCCATCGTCGCGACGTACATGCACATGTACTGGCCGTCGAATCCGGATGCGGTCGTGGCGTTGTTCAGCGGGGACGTGCTCTGAACGGATCAATGCCGCGCCTGCATCGAGGCAGCATCCTGTGGGGATTGAGCGTCGCTTTGTAGCGACTACTACGGCATTCAACGTGCGCTGCTACAGATGTCGCTCGATGTCCATTCGCTGATGCAGGACACGGATGATGTCGATGTTTTCATCCGTTTCACGGTAAAACACAACGTGAGAGCCAGCGGGGTAGCGAAAGATGTGGCCAACATATGCCAATGTTTGGTACATCTCGCATTCGGCCCCTACGAAGTCGAGACGATGGTCGGCCGGTGCTGCATGTCTCACCTCGTCCGTCACACCAGAAACGCCTCGGCCAACTTCACCCAGTACGACGCACCGGTCGGCAACGCCGCGTCGTTGAAGTCGTAGCCGGGGTTGTGCACCATGCAGCCGCCCTCCCCGTCGCCGTTGCCGATGATCAGGTAGCAGCCCGGCCGCTTCTCGAGCAGGAACGCGAAATCCTCGCTGCCGGTGAGCGGCACCATTCCGTCGATCAGATTGGCTTCGCCGACCCATTCACGCGCGACGCCGCGCGCGAACGCCGTCATCTCCATATCGTTGACGAGCACGGGGTAGCGGCGCTGGTAGTCGATCGTCGCGGTCGCGCCGAACACGGCTGCCTGCGCATGCACGACCTCCTTGATGCGCGTCTCCAGCAGGTCGCGCACGTCGGGCTTCAGCGCACGCACCGACAGGCGCATCTGCGCGCGATCGGGAATCACGTTCGGCGCGTCGCCCGCATGGATCGCGCCGACCGTGACGATCGCCATGTCGAGCGGCGACACGTTGCGCGACACGATCGTCTGTAGCGCCAGCACGATCTGCGCGCACACGACGACCGGATCGATCGCGCGGTGCGGCACCGCGCCGTGTCCGCCGCGGCCCTGCACGTCGATGACGACCGTATCCGACGACGCCATGAACGGCCCCGGCAGGAAACCGAACGTGCCGGTCGGGAAGCCCGGCATGTTGTGCATCGCGAAGATCGCGTCACAGGGAAATTGCTCGAACAGCCCGTCGTCGAGCATCTTCTTCGCGCCGCCGAGCCCTTCCTCGGCCGGCTGGAAAATCAGATTCAGCGTGCCCGAGAAGCGGCGTTCGCGCGCGAGGTGCTTCGCGGCCGCGAGCAACATCGCCGTGTGGCCGTCGTGGCCGCACGCGTGCATCTTGCCCGCGATCGTGCTCTGGTACGGCAGGCCCGTCGTTTCATGGATCGGCAGCGCGTCCATGTCGGCGCGCAGCCCGAGGCGCTGCTGGCCGTCGCCCACTTTCAACTGCGCGACGACGCCAGTGCCGCCGAGCCCGCGATGCACGGTGTAGCCCCATGATTGAAGCTGCTCCGCGACGAGATCGCTCGTCGCGAATTCCTCGAAACCCAGTTCGGGGTGGGCGTGGATACGATGCCGGATCTCGATCATTTCGTCGGCAAGGCCTGCGGGGATCACGCTGTGCGTCACGGTGTCGTCTCCTGTTGTCCAGTGGGGAACGTGCAGGCAAGGATAGTTCGTTGAGCGACAACCGGACAGACGGAAAGTTGTCGCGGTGGCAACCGTTGATTGTCGGTCGAACGCAGGGCGCGGGGCAAAGCGCGGCCGCCCGTATGGGCTATCCCATACGAACGACTGCCGCTAGCGACAGGCATGCCCGACACGGGGTGTTCCGGCTCGATTTTCACACGGAGGTTATCGTTGGCAGTCGCCCAACATCCCGGAATAATCTCTTTACATCAACGGGTTGAAATGATTTGTTCATTTTTTGACGGTTGTACATTTTTTGTGTACGCTGACAAAACAGTGAACAAGCGATTCTCCGTGATGCCCGCGAACGTCCCCCTCCCCATCCCGGAACAGCACGTGCTCGACGAGGCTTGTACCGCGTTCGGACGCGCGACCCGGCGCTTCGCCGCGCGGCCCGTGCGCGTGCCGCAGGCGTACCAGGCGCGAGCCGACGCCATGATCCGCTTCGACATCGCCGGGCACACCTTCGAGATGCCGGCAGCCGTGAGCGTCGGCGTCGAATCGCTGCAAGCAGCGCTCGCGGCGCTGCGTCGCCGCGGCGGCCCACCGGTGCCGGGCGAGCGGCCGCTGATGCTGGTCGCCCCTTATTTTTCTGCCGAACTGGCAGCCCGCCTGACCGAGCACGACATCCCGTTTCTCGATACCGCCGGCAATGCGAGCCTGATCCAGCCGGAGGCCACCGTGATGATCTCCGGCCGACCGAAACCTGCGCGTACGCCGCGCCGTCAGGCGTCGCGCGCGACCACGCCCAAGGGGCTCGCCGTGATGTTCGCGCTCGCGACGCACCCGGGCCTCGTCGCCCAGCCATACCGGGCGATCGCCGCCGCATCGGGCGTCGCGCTCGGCACGGTCAATCTCGCGATGGACGACTTGATCGCGCGCGGCCTCGTCGCGCAGCGGCGCAACGGCGAAAGGCTGATGCCGGACTGGCCGCGCTTCCTGCAGGAATGGGTCGCGCTGTACCCGAGCCGCCTGCGCACGAAACTGCCGGCCCGGCGGTTTGCCGCGATCGCACCCGACTGGTGGCGCGGCTTCGATTTCGCCGCCTTCGATGCGCGGCTCGGCGGCGAAGCGGCGGCGGATCTGCTGACGCACGACCTGAAGCCGGCGGCGATCACCGTCTATACGCACGGCGCCGTGCCGAACCGCCTGCTGCTGCAGGCGCGCCTGCGCCCGGACGAGCACGGCGACGTCGAGCTGCTCGAAGCGTTCTGGCCGCGCTCGCCGGCGCTCGACTGGCACGAGCAGGATGTGCCGCTCGTGCCGCCGCTCCTGATCTATGCGGATCTCGTCTCGTCCGGGGACAGCCGCAACCTTGCTGCCGCCGAACGAATCCATGACCGATACCTCACCCACCCGCCCGCTTGAAGTCGAGGCGAGCCGGCCGCTCGAACCGGCGGCGGTCGCGCTGCTGCGAGCGGTCGGCACGACCTGCGCGCAGCTCGACGCGGCCTTCGTCGTGGCCGGCGCAACCGCGCGCGACATTCTGATGTGGCATGTCCACGGCATCCGGCCGGCGCGCGCGACGCGGGACGTCGACGTTGCCGTATGCGCGGTGAGCTGGCCGTTCCACGCGCAGCTCGTCGATACGCTCGTCGCGACCGGGCGATTCACGCGAGCACCGAAACAACAGCAGAAACTGCTGTTCGAAAGCGGCATGCCGGGCTTTCGCACCGAGCTCGATCTCGTGCCGTTCGGGCCGCTCGAAGCGCCACCGGGCGAAATCGCGTGGCCGCCGGCCGGTGAATTCGTCCTGAACGTGCTCGGCTTCCAGGAAGCGGTCGACACGGCGCAGCCGGTATCGATCGACGCGCGGACCGTGGTGCCGGTCGCCCGTTTGCCCGCCCTCGCGCTGCTCAAGCTGCTCGCGTGGAAAGATCGGCGCGCGCGCCAGAACAGCGACGCGTACGACCTGCTGTTTCTGCTGCGCCACTATCATGACGCCGGGAATCGCGAGCGCATCTGGGATGCGGCGGCCGATCTGCTCGAGACACATGCGTTCCAGCCCGGTCTTGCCGCAGCCGGGTTGCTCGCGCGGGATGCGAAACGCATTGCCCTGCCGCAAACGCGCGACGCCATCCGCGCATTGCTGTCCGACGAAGCAACCTATGCGGCACTCCGCCAGGATCTGCTCGCTCGCGCGTTCGCGCTGCTGCCAGGCGAATTCAGCGACGACGCCGAACGGTATCTCGACGCGTTCCGCCGGGCGTTTCTCGTCGATTCGCCCCCGCCGCACGCATGATGCGCCGAGCAGCGGCGACGGCATCGCACTTGCAGCCCGACGTGTTCATGCCGCCCAATCTTCCAGCGACAACCCCGCGACACGGCCGAATTCGCGGCCGTTGTGCGTGACGAGCACCGCACCGGCCGCGATCGCATGCCCGGCGATCGACGCATCGTTCGCGCCGATCGGCGTGCCGCGTACGGCGAGCGCCGCGCGAATCGCGGCCGTGGCGTCCACTGCCGCGGAATCCCACGACAGCACGCCATCCAGCCGGGAAACGAAGGCCGTCACGAGTTCCGCATGCTTCGGGGACGCTCGTTTGCCAACCGCGCCAAAGCGCATCTCGGCGTAGGTAACGGCCGACACGACGATCCGGTGCTGCGCGTTGACGCACGACTGCAACCGCGACAGCACGACGGGTGGCCGCTCGCGCATGATGAACGAACAGATGTTCGTATCGAGCATGTAGAGCGTGGTCACCGGTTGGACTCCGTCGGGGCGTCGGCGTCGCCGGACAGATCGAAGCGACCGGACTCGATGACGGCCGGGCGTTCGGCAAGGAAATCGACATCGGCCAGCGGTTCGTTCGCGAACGACAGCCACGTGGGACGTACCGGCCGCAACAGCAGCGTATCGCCCTCGCGGCGGATCTCGAGTTCCGTGACACCCTCGAACTCCATGTCCTTCGGGATGCGGATTGCCTGGTTACGGGCGTTCTTGAAAATGGAAACGGTGCGCATGAGCCACTCCATGGAAGTACGATGCGCCCATTCTAGACATATGTCGGCATATGTCAATTTGGCGGGTGGCGAACTCGCGGTTGCGTCCCACGTTGTCGAGGATGACTGATTCATGCTGGCGGCCTGTCGTCGATGAGAGAAGTGACCCATTCTTCATGACGCAGGCCGCGCGGTCCATATACCGGACGGCCGATGCATGCGCATCGCAAGGCTGCGCGCACCGTCGCAGCGACGCCGCGTGCCCGGCCCCGTCAAGGCAACCGGAAAGTGTCAAAAAACGTATCGCGCTCGATCACGGTGAGCGCCGCGCGCTTGTGCGGGAAATCGAATTCCTTCAGCGTGTAGAACCCCAGCCGGTGCATGTACGCGATATGCCGCACGTGATCCACGCGCGGCTCGCCGACGAGCCGCTGCGTACGCGGCTCGTCGACGAACATGTAGTGCAGCACCCCGCTCCACCACGCATGCAGCTTGCCCGCGCTCTGGAAACGCGAATCGCCGATCAGCAGGTGCAGCCCGCGATCGTAGTCGTGCGCGTCGTAGAACGGCGCGAGGCGGTCCTCCTTCGCCCAGTAGAACTCGAAATAGCCGAACGGCGTATCGTCGAAATAGCCGATCATCGGGTGCATGTGCGGGTCGGCCAGCCGTTCGGCGAGATACGCCGCATGCTCGTCGCGCGTGCCGCGCTGGTCCCAGAAATGCGCGACACGGTCGAGGTTCATCCAGCCGCTGAACAGGTCCGCGTGTGCATCGATGTCGACGGTGCGCAGGCTGAACGTCATCCCGACCTGCGGCATGTGGCGCGCATAGATCTCGCCAGCCGGCGACGGCGGCCGCACCGGATGCCGATGGCCGTTCGTGATCGCGTAGCGCAGCGGCATCCCGCCCGACGCGCTCGCCTTCAGCCACGGCCGCGGATTCTGCCAGAACGTCGTGCGCGACACGGTGAGCCGCAGCGTGTCGCCCGTGACTTGTGCGCCGTCGATCACGCCCTCGCGCACCGCACGCGCGACGTACGCCGCCACGGCCGCCGCATCGGCGCCGCCGCGCGGCACCGAGATCGTCGCCGCGTCGTACCGCGTGTCGGTGTTGAACAGCGCGACGAACGTCGCGAGCAGCGCGTCGGGCGCGTCGTCGGGCCGCCATGCGTCGAGCGCATGCTCGACGACGGCCCCCGCCTGCCCGTGCGCGGCGCCGTCGAGCGCGGCGGCCGCTTCACCTTCGACCGCGTCGGCGGCGCCGGCCGGTTTCGTCAGCGTGTCTTGCATCACAATGCTCCCGCGTCGTGGCGGTCGGCGAGGACGTGCAGCCCGCGCTCGAGCGCCGGAAACAGGCTGCGCTGGAAGTTGTTCCAGCGCAGTTCGAGAATCGTGTCGTCCGGCGCGATCGGCGTGTCGAGCACGTCGCAGATCACCTCGCCGGAATCGATACCGTTGTCGACGTAGTGGAACGACGCACCCGTCATCGTCACGGGTTCGACCGCCGACGTGGCGCCCGTGGCCCAGTCGACGCGTTCGCCGCGCGCGCCGTGCAGCGCGTCGAGCGTCGCCCATGCGCCGCGCCGCTGGTATGGCGAATCGTCGGCCGTGATGCCCGGGTGGATGTTCGCGATGCGCCGGTGAAAGCGCGCGCCCGGCCGCACGAGTTCGTCGAGGATCACGAGCAGCCCGTCGAGCACGACGATGTCCGCTTCGAGTTCGAGCAGGCGTTCGAGCAGGCGGCGCTCGAACGCCTGTTTGCCGGCCACGCGCTCGCGCGCGTCGCGCGGCAGCCGCCGGTACGTCGACGCAATCGTGCAGAACAGTTCGTCGACCGGTCTGCCCTGCACCGTCAGGCCTTCCGGCAGGATCCACGGGCGGCCCGGGGTGCGCGCGAAACCGTAGTCGGCCACTTTCGCGCGGTCGGCGGGCGAGCCTTCGTCGTCGTCGACGATCACGCCCTGGAGCGTGTAGCGTTCGCCGAGCGGCGAATCGTTCAGGCGCTCGACGAGGAATTCGAGCGGCGCCTTCATGTAGCGCGTGCCGCCCCGATAAGCGACCGGCTGGCCGGCACGATCGGCCGCGCCGTTGCGCAGCGACTGGATGTAGACGAGATTTTTCTTCGGCATGGATGCGTCGTGGAAAAGCGGACGAAGGCGCCGCGGCCGCCCGCGCCGGCCACGAAGGCCGGCCGGCGAGCCGCGGCGCGCGACGTCACCAGTTGTATTTCGCGGTCGCGATTACCGTGCGGTCGGTCCCGAAAATGCAGACGTTGTTCGACTGGCAACCGCTGATGTAATGACGGTTGAACAGGTTCGTCCCGTTCACGGCGAAGCGCCAGTTACGCATGTCGTAATGCAGGCCCGCGTCGAACAGCGTGACGCTCGATACCGTCAACGAGTTGTCGGCCGCACCGGCCGACGCGCTCTGGTAGCGAATGCCGCCGCCGAGGCCGAAGCCCGCGAGCGGCCCCGTGTGCCACGTCCAGTCGGTCCACAGCGACGCCATCTGGCGCGGCCGCGGGATATCGACCGGCCAGTTGTTCAGCGAGACGTCGTTCGCCTGCACGTTCTTCACGTCCTGATAGACGTACGACGCGATCACCGACAGGTTGCGCGTGACCTTGCCGGTCGCGCTCAGCTCGATCCCGCGCGAGCGCACCTCGCCCGTCTGCACCGACTTCGTGCCGGTCGGATCCTGGCTCGGCAGCGCCGACGTGAGCACGTTGGTCTGGTTGACCTGGTAGATCGCCGCGTTCAGCATCATGTTCTTGCCGGGCGGCTGCCAGCGCAGGCCGGCTTCGATCTGCTTGCCGCGCGTCGGCTGCGGCAGCCCGCCGCCGACCAGGTTCACGCCGATCAGCGGATTGAACGACGTCGCGTAGCTGACGTACGGCGACAACCCGTAATCGCCCTGGTACGTGAGGCCGACGCGGCCGGTGAATGCCGTCACATCGGCCTTCGTCGACGTGCCGGCCGCGCGGTCGTCCTGCCGCAGGTTGACCCAGTCCTCGCGGCCGCCGAGCGTCAGCGTCCAGCGGTTCCACTTGATCTGATCCTGCGCGTACAGGCCGAACGTGTTCAGCGTCGTGTACGTATTGGTGCGGAACGTCGCGTCGGGCGTGAACACCGCCGTCGTGACCGGCTGGTACACCGGGTTGTAGATGTTCAGCGGCGGCGCGGCGGCCAGCCATTCGCTGTCGGTCGCGGTCTGGCGGTTGTACTGGAAGCCGAGCAGCAGCGTGTGCTGGAGCGGGCCCGTGGCGAAGCGGCCCTCGAGGTTGTTGTCGATGTCGAAGCGGCTGTAGTTCATCTGGAACACGCCGGCCCAGCGCGACACGTCGGTCGTGCTGCCCTCGACGAAGCCGTTGCCGAACACCGAACCGTTGTCGAGCGACAGGTGCATCAGCCGCGTGTTCTGGCGGAACGTCCAGGCCGGCGTCAGGTTGCGCTCGAACTGGTAGCCGACCGACCACTGCTTCTTGCGGTAGTAGTTGAAGCTGCCGTCGCCTTCGTAGACGTCCTTGTTGATCTGGCCGTTCGGGTTCGGCAGCACCGTACCCTGCGCGGGCAGGAAGTTCGACGAGATGTCGCCCCAGTCCTGCAGGTAGGTCGCGGACAGCGTCAGCGACGTATCCGCGTCCGGGCGCCAGCGGAACGACGGCGCGAGCGCGACGCGCTGGTCGTTGTTCGGGCCCGTCAGCGCGTTGCCGTCGCGCGCGACGCCGACGAACCGGTACGCATACTTGCCGTCCGGATCGAGCTTGTCGCCGACGTCGATCATGAACTGCTTGCGCGCGTAGTCGCCGATCTGCACGCCCGCTTCGCGCACGCGCTCGCCGTCGGCGAGCTTGGTGTGCACGTCGATGATCGCGCCCGGATCGCCCGCGCCGTACAGCACCGAGGTCGGCCCGCGCAGCACGCTGATGCTGTCGATCATGTACGGATCGACGCGCCAGCTCGCGAGGTTGATCGTGTTCGGCACCTGCAGCCCGTTCACGTAGGCGGTCGGTGTGAAGCCGCGCAGCGCCGCGTACCAGTCGGAGCGGTTGTCCGAGCCGTACGACGAGAAGCCCGGCACGTAGCGCAGCGCCGCGTTCACGTCGGTGGCGCCGGTCATCTCGATCTGCTGCGCGGTGACGACGTTGATCGTCTGCGGGATCTCGTTGAGCGGCGTGTCGGTCTTGGTGCCGGTCGTGCTGCGCTTCGCGACGAGCCCGACCGTGCCGTCACCTGCCGAGGCCGCGTTGACGGTGATCGCCGGCAGCGTGCCGTTTTGCGCGCTGGTCGACTCATTCGCCGTCGCGCCGTTTTGCGCACTGCTGGCCGACGCCGCGGCGCCCGCGTTCACGGCCGGCGCCGTCTGGGCGTATGCGTGCCCTGCCGCCGTACCGAACGCCACGCTTGCCGCGGCTGCGATCGCACGCAAACGCGTGCCTGTTGCCCACTCCATCTTCTTCTGCTCCACTTTTTCGTGCGGTCTCCGACCGCGCCTTTGTCAAAGAGCGAAAGCCATCCGGCCCGCGCTCACCCCGTTGTTCGGTCGTTTTTCTTGCGTTGCCCGGGCCGCGCCGTCGTCCTCGGCGAGCGCGATCCCGTCTTCGAGCGACGCGCAGATTTCGTCCGCGCGGCGCGCCAGTACCGACAGCAACGTGTCGGACAGGCCGTGGCTGTCTTCGCAGCAGCCTTGCAGGTAGATGCGCGGCGCGAAGTGCTCGGGCGTCGCGAGCAGGTAGTCGCGCGTGACGTCGCCGCGCGTGAGCGCATCGCCCAGATGCGGCGCGAGCCCTTCGAGCAGCGCCGAATGCGTGTCGCGGCGATAGCCGGTCGCGAGCACGAGCGCATCGAAACGCTCGACGCGCGTGGCGCCGCTCATCCGGTCGCGCAGCGTCAGCTCGATGCGGCCGTCGGCGGCGCGCACCGCGGCCTCGATCGCGCTGTTCGCGAGCAGCGCATGGCGCGGCGTGCCGTCGATGCGCTGCAGGTACAGCATTTCGTAGATCTGCTCGATCAGCGGCCGGTCGACCACCGCGTAGTTCGTGTCGCGATAGCGCTCGAGCAGCGCACGACGCGCGTCGTGCGGCTGCGCATAGACGACGTCGGTGAATTCGGGGCTGAAGATTTCGTTGACGAACGGGCTGTCGTCGGCCGGCTTCAACGCGCCGGCGCGCATCACGAGGCTCGCGTCGACGTGCGGGAAGCGGCGCGCGAGGTCGATGAACACCTCGGCCGCGCTCTGCCCCGCGCCGATCACCGCGACGCGGCGGCGTTCGCCGTCGGGCGACGCGACGAGCCGGTCGATGTCGGCCAGGTACGACGACGAATGGATCACGCGGTCGCGGCCGAGCGCGGCGAATGCATCCGGAATCGCCGGCGTGCCGCCGACGCCGACCGACAGCGCGCGCGTGACGCGCTGGCGCTCGTGGCCGGCCGCGTCGCGCGACAGCACGCGCAGCGCGTCGATCTTCGCGCCGTCGCCGCGCACCGGTTCGATCCCCAGCACCGTCTCGCTGTAATGGACGCGGTCGTCGAACGCATCGGCGACCCAGCTCAGGTAATCGTGGAATTCGACGCGGGTCGGGTAGAAATTCTTCAGGTTGATGAATTCGTTCAGGCGGCCGCGTTCGAACAGATAGTTGATGAACGTGTAGCGGCTCTTCGGATCGCGCATCGTCACGAGATCCTTCAGAAACGAAATCTGCATCCGGCAGTCGTCGAGCAGCATCCCGCGATGCCAGCCGAATTCCGGCTGGCGCTCGATGAAGCAATGGGCGAGCGTGTGCGCGCCGCCGCGCTCCGCGAGGCGCACGGCCAGCGCCAGATTCGACGGCCCGAAGCCGACGCCGATCAGGTCGAATACGGTTTCTCTCTGCATGTCTCAGCTCCCTTGTCGGTGAATCCGGCCCGTCAGACGTGACGGCCGGAGAAGAACGTCTCGCGCAGCGTGCGCATCCACAGCGGCTGCGCGTCGGCCAGCGCGAGACGGCGCTGCCGCGCGAAGCCATGCCGCGCGAGATGGTCGGCAACCCGCGTGTGGCCGGCCGGAACGGCACAGCCGACCGCTTCGGTACGCAGGTCGTCGAGAAACAGGTAATGCACGACGGACGGCAGCCAGCCGGCCACGCGGTGCGCGCCGCGCCAGCGCGACTCGCCGACCAGCATCCGCAGCCCGCGGTCGTAGTCGCGCGCCGCGACGTGCGGCGCGAGCGCGTCCTCCTTCAGCCAGAACGCCTCGAAATACGCGAACGGTTCACCGTCGAAACAGCCGACGAGCGGCGTCACGTGCGGATCGGCTTCCTGCGGGCCTTGCGCACCGCATTGGTCAGGCTGGGCGCCCGGCCAGCCGTCGCGCACGCGCGGCTCCGTGAACCAGCGCGCGAGCCGTTCGGCGTCCTCGGCCGGCTGCCAGCCGCGCAGCGTGAAGCGCACGCCGAGCGCCGGCAGGTCGCGCGCATAGACGTCCCCGCGCGGTGCGGGCGGCCGGCGCGGATGACGCCGGCCGTCGGTGATCGTCGGCAGCGTCGCGCACGGCAGAGCCGGGCCGACGCGCCACAGGTCGGCCTGTTGCGCCCAGCCGTCGCGCAGGCAGCGGCCGCCGTCGGCGAGGACGCCGCTCGCGCGCAACGCATCGAGCGCGACGGCCGGCCAGGCAGCCGGGTCGAGCCGGACCGCCGCGTGGCGCGCGCTGTCCGAAAACGCCGCGGCCAGGGCGGCCAGCAGCGCCCGCCGCTGGTCGGCCGGCGCCGCGCGATGGTTGTACGCGACGAGGCGCAGCGCGCCGTCGTCACCGACCTGCGCGCGCAGCAACTGCGCGCCGATGCCGTCGCCGTGCGCGACACGGATCTCCGCGCCGTCGCGCACGGCGAACAGGCCGTCCGCGAACGCGAGCCGGTAGGTATCGAGCATCGTGAATCCGTCCGGACGCACTTCAGCCAGCATGGCGCGCCTCCTGTCCCGTTTCCGCTCGCGCGTCGAGCCGCGCGGCGAGCGCCGCGAGCGTCGGCGCCGCGAACACGTCGGCGACCGTCAGCGCGTGACCGGCGCGGCCGGCCGCGTCGACGAAGCGCACGACGTCGAACGACGTCGCGCCGGCTTCGAACAGGTCGGCATCGGGCTCGGGCGCGGCCGTCGCGAACGTGTCGGACCACAGCGCGGCGAGCGCGGCGGCGGCATGCGACGGCGTTGCATCGACCGGCGCTGCCGCGTGAGCGTGGGTGCCGAACGCACCGTGCACGGCTGCGCGCGCCTCGGGTGCGCCGAGCGCCGCTTCCGACGCACCGGCGAAACGCGCGACCTCGTCGTGATACAGCTCGACGAGCGCGTCGACGAAATCGCGCGCAAGCAGTTCGTCCGCATATGAGAACGCGGCGCTCACGCGGCCGTCCGGATGCTCGACGACGTCCAGCTCCAGCGTGAACACGACGCGATGGCGCACGTCGTTGAATTCGGCCAGCGACAGGCCGGCCCAATCGCGTGCGGCGGCGCCGGTCGGGCGCAGATAGTTGAACATCACCTGGAACAGCGGATTGGCCTGCGCGGCGCGCGGCGCACGCAGCGCGGCCACGACGTCGGCGAACGGCACGTCGGCATGCGCATACGCGGCGAGCGCCGTGTCGCGCACTTGCGCGAGCACGTCCGCGCGGCGCGCCGACGGGTCGATCCGCGTACGCACGACGACCGAGTTGATGAACAGGCCGAGCGCGGCGCGGGCCGCGTCGCCCGTGAGCTCGCGCGTCGACGCGAGCACGCCGACCGGCTGGTCGGCCGCGCCCGTCGCGCGGAACAGCGCGGTGTTGAGCGCCGCGTGCAGCAGCATCGGCAGCGTCGCGTGCGAGGCCGATGCGGCGTCGCGCGCCGCGCGAATCAGTTGTGCGTCGAATTCGAACGCGATACGGGCCGCGCGCCATTGCGGCACGGCCGGCGCATCGGCGCGCTGCGGCAACACGCACGACGGCAGATCCGCGAGCGCGTCGCGCCAGTACGCGACGCGCGCCGGATGGCACGGCGCGGGCAGCACGAGCGGGAGGGCCGGTCGGGCGGCTTGGTCGGCTTCGTCGGCCGGCGCGCCGCTGCCCTGCACGCGGGCGACATAGCGGGCACGCACCGCGTCGAGCCACAGCTCGATCGATTCGCCATCCGACACGATGTGATGGATCGTCACCGACAGCACGTGGTCGTTCGCACCGAGCCGCAGCACACGAGCGCGCCACAGCGGCGCGTCGGCCAAGAGATCGAACGGCGCGAGCGCATCCTCGTCGGTCAGCGCGGCCGCGCGGGCCAGCGCATCGGCTCGGGCCGACAGGTCGATCACCGGCAGCGCGACGGCCACGTCCGCGTCGATCCGCTGACCCGGCAGCGCGCCGTCGCGGGCGACGAGCCGCGCGCGCAGCGCCGGATGCACGGCCGCCGCATCCGAGAACGCCGCGCGCAGCGCATCGACGTCGAGCGGGCCACGCACGCGCAGCGCGACCGGAATGTTGTACGCGGCGCTGTCCGGCTGCGCGCGCCACAGGAACCACAGGCCGAGCTGCGCGGGCGACAGCGGCCACACGCCGTGCGCGTCCGGTTTGGCCACGGCGATACCCGGCGCCGTGGCGCCCGACTGCGCGGCGCGCGGCGCGTCGGCCACCTGCAGCGCGTACTGGGCAAGCACGGGCGCCTCGAACAGCGCGCGCACCGGCACGTCGCGGCCGAGCCGTTCGGCCACGCGCGTCGCCACGCGCACGGCCGCGAGCGAATGGCCGCCGAGATCGAAGAAATGATCGCCGCGACCGACGCGTTCCAGGTTCAACACGTCGCACCAGATCGCCGCGAGCGCGGCTTCGTCGCCGTCGCGCGGCGCCTCGTACGCGCGTTCGACACGCACGGGCGCCGGCAGCCGTGCACGGTCGACCTTGCTGTTCGCGTTGCGCGGCAGCGCGTCGAGCACGATCAGTTGCGCGGGCACCATATAGTCGGGCAGCGTGCGGCGCAGATGCGCGTCGAGCGCCGCGGCTTCGACCGGCTGCGCGGCCGCCCGCGCTTCGGCGGTCAGCTCGACGTACGCGACGAGCTGCGCGAGCGCGCCCTGCCCGTGCACGACCGCACAGGCTTCGCGCACCGCGTCGTGCGCGGCGAGCTGCGCCTCGATTTCGCCGAGTTCGATGCGCAGGCCGCGCAGCTTCACCTGATGATCGACGCGGCCGATGAAGTCGAACACGCCGTCCGCGCGGCGCCTCACGAGGTCGCCGGTACGGTACAGCCGCGCGCCCGGCGCGCCGTACGGATCGGGCACGAAACGCTCGGCCGTTAGGGCCGGGCGGTCGAGGTAGCCGCGTGCGACGCCGATCCCCTCGCCGCCCAGATACAGTTCGCCGATCACGCCGACCGGCAGCGGATGCAGCCGCGCGTCGAGCACGTGCGCGGTGCGCGCGCCGACCAGCGTGCCGATCGGCAAATACGCGGCGTCGCCGAGCTTCGCGAGATCGTCGCCGGGACGGAACATCCACAGCGTCGGCGTGATGACCGTTTCGGTCGGGCCGTAGCCGTTGACCACGCGCACGTTCGGCAGCGCGCGGCGCAGCATCGCGAACGCCTCGCGCGACGTCGCCTCGCCGCCGACGGTCAGCGAACGCAGCGTCGGCGGCGCGCCGTGCGCGAGCGCCCATTCGGCAAGCTGGGCGGCGCAGCCCGGCGGCACGTAGGTCATCGTCACGCCGTCGCGGATCATCATCGCGCAGGTCTGCGCGGGCGGCCACAACACGTCGGCCGTCACCGACACGGCGGCGCCCGACATGTATTGCGAAAACCAGCCTTCGTGCGCGCCGTCGAAATTGACCGACTGGAACAGCAGGAACACGTCGTTCTCGCCCGCGCCGTAGCGCTCGGCGATCGCCGCGCAGTGCAGCGCGAACGACGCATGGTCGACGATCACGCCCTTCGGCTTGCCGGTCGAGCCCGACGTGTAGATTGCATACGCCGCGTGGCCGGGCAGCACGTCCGGCAGCGCGACGTGCGCGGCTTCGTCGAGCGCATCGATTTCGTCCGCGCGCCAGATGCGCAATTCCGGCAATTCGGGCAGCGACGCGGCGCTCGCGGCGTCGGTCAGCACGTGCGCGATGTTCGCATCGCCGACGATCTGCGCGAGCCGCTCGCGCGGGTGCGCCGGGTCGAGCGGCACGAACGCGGCGCCCGACTTCAGCACCGCGATCAGCGCGACGAGCAGATCGGCCGAGCGCTGTAGCGCGACGCCCACGCGCATCTCGGGCCGCACGCCGGCCGCCACCAGATGGCGCGCCAGGCGCGCCGCACGCGCATCGACTTCGCCGCGCGTCAATGCGCGATCGATATCGGCGACGCCGCGTGCGTCGGGCCGCGCGTGCGCATGCGCGGCGATGCGCACGTGCACCGGCACGAACGGCTCGGCGGCGATCGCGGCGGCCGGCGCGTTCCACGCGAAGAGTTGCGCGCGTTCGTCGGCAGGCAGCCAGTCGAGATCGCCGATCGGCGTGTCGGGACGCGCGAGCGCGTCGGTCAGCAGCGTGACGAAGCGCGCGGCCAGCCGTGCGATCGCGTCCGCGTCGAACAGGTCGAGCGCGTAGATGAAGGCAGCGTCGAACGTGCCGTCCGGCGTCGCTTCGACGGACAGCGTCAGATCGAATTTCGCGGACGGCGTGCCCGACGGCAGCAGCGCGGCCGACGCCGCGCCGAGCGGCGGCAGCGCGCGGCGTTCGCCATACGCGGCCATCACCTGGAACAGCGGATGGTGACTCGCGCTGCGCGGCACGCCAAGCGCGTCGACCACCTGCTCGAACGGGACGTCCTGGTGCATCTGCGCGTCGACGAGCGCGCGCTGCGTACGCGCGACCAGCGACGAGAAATCGCCGTGCGCGGGCACGTCGACGTCGATTGCCAGCGTATTGACGAAGAAGCCGATCAGGGCGGCGACTTCCGCGCGCTCGCGGTTCGCGGCCGGCACGCCGACGCAGATCCGCGCGTCGCCGGTCGCACGCGCCAGCAGCGCGTCGAGCGCGGCGAGCAGCACCGCGAACGGCGTCGCGCCGGACGCGGCCGCGAACGCGCGCAACTGCGCACCGACGCGCGCATCGAGCGAAAACACGTGACGCGCGCCGCGCGCACTGCGCCGCGCCGGCCGCGCGGCCGCGCCCGGCAGCGTCAGCACACCGCGCTGCGGATCGAGCCGCTCGCGCCAGAACGCGAGCTGGCGGTCGCGCTCGCCGGCATCGAGCCAGCGGCGCTGCCACAACGCGTAGTCGGCGTACTGGATCGGCAGCGGCGCGAGCGGCACCGGCTCGCCCGACGCATACGCGCGATAGAACGCCGCGAGCTCTTCCAGCATCACGCCCGACGACCAGCCGTCCGACACGATGTGATGCACGGTGAGCGCGAGCCAGTGATGCGTCGCGTCGAAGCGCACCAGGTGCGCACGCACGAGCGGCGCGGTACCGAGGTCGAACGGTTCGGCTTCGTCGGCCGTCGCGACGGCTTCCGCGCGCGGCACGCGCTGCGCGTCCGGCAGCGCTTCGAGATCGGTTTCGCGCCACGGGCAGCGCAGCGGCGCGTGGATCGTTTGCGCGACGCCGTCCTGCGCTTCGTCGAAAGTCGTGCGCAGCGCCTCATGGCGCGCGATCAGCGCATCGCACGCGAGACGCAGCGCATGCCCGTCGAGCGGGCCCGTCAGCGCCAGGCGCTCGGTGATGTGGTACGCGTCCGGCGCATCGATCAGCCGCGCATGCAGCCATAGCCGCGTCTGCGCGAACGACGCCGGCACGCGGTCGCTGCGCGGCGTGCGCGGCGGGATCGGCAGCACGCGGAAGTCGATGCCGGCCGCGCCGAGCTTGTCGATGAAGACCGCGCGCTGCGCGTCGGGCAGTTGCGCGAAACGCGTCGCGAGCGCGAGCCAGTCGGGTTGAACCTTCGTCATCCGTCGTCCTTATTGGGTTTCCAGTTCGCCGAGCAGCGCGTCGATCGCGCTCGCCGCATCGGTCTCGCCGCGCGCCGCGCAGGCCGCGTCGATCGCTTGCGCGCAGCGCGCGAGCGTGCGCGTGTCGAACAGCGTGCGCAGCGGCAGCGCGAGCCCCCAGTGCAGGTTCGCCTGCGCGTGAGCCTGCGTCGCGAGCAGCGAGTGGCCGCCGAGCAGGAAGAAATCGCCGTCGCGGCCGATCGCGTCCACGTGCAACACGCGCTGCCAAATTGCCGCGAGCGCGCGCTCGGTATCGGTCGCGAGTTCGACGGCTTCGGCCGCTTCGCGCACCGGCGCCGGCAGCGCATGGCGGTCGCACTTGCCGTTCGGCGTGACGGGCAATGCGTCGAGCTCGATCAACTGCGACGGCACCATGTACGCCGGCAGTTGCGCGCGCAGCGCGTCGAGCAGCGCCGCACGGTCGAGCGCGCCCGCGTCGCCGCGCGCGACATAGCCGATCAGTTGCTCGTCGCGCACGATGACGACCGCATCGTTCACGCCGGGCGCCGCGCGCAGCAGCGCCTCGATCTCGCCCGGCTCGATCCGCTGGCCGCGCAGCTTCACCTGCGTGTCGACCCGGCCGAGGTAGTCGAGCGCGCCGTCCGCGCGCCGGCGCGCGAGGTCGCCGGTGCGGTACATGCGCGCGCCCGGCACGAACGGATCGGGCACGAAGCGCTCGGCGGTCAGCGCCGGCCGGCCGAGATAGCCGCGCGCGAGGCCCGCGCCCGCGAGATACAGTTCGCCGGTCGCGCCGGCCGGCACCGGCTGCCACGCGGCATCGAGCACGTGCAGTTGCAGGTTCGCGATCGGATGGCCGATCGGCACCGCGACCGCTTGCGCGTCGTCGGGGCCGCAGGTCCAGTGCGACACGTCGATCGCGGCCTCGGTCGGCCCGTACAGGTTCACGAGCGTCGCGTTCGGCAACAGGCGCGCCATCTTCGCGACGAGTTCGGGTGCCAGCGCCTCCCCGCTCGCGACGATCAGACGCACGCTGTCGCATTGCGCGGCGGCCGAGAAATCGTCGAGATGCGCGGTGAACGCGGCGAGCATCGACGGCACGAAATGCAGCACCGTCACGCCGTGCGCGTGGATCGCCGCGGCCAGACGCGCCGGATCGCGGTGGTCGCCCGGCGCGGCGATCGCGAGCTTCGCGCCGATCGCGAGCGGCCACACGAATTCCCACACCGACACGTCGAAGCCGAACGGCGTCTTGTGCAGCACGACGTCGTCGCGCGTCAGCCGGTATGCGTGCTGCATCCACGCGATCCGGTTCGCGAGCGCGCCATGCGTGTTGCCGGCGCCCTTCGGCTTGCCGGTCGAGCCGGACGTGTAGATCAGGTACGCGAGCTGCGCGTCGTCGACCGCGGCGGTTTCGCCATCGATATCGCCGGCCTCGTCGGCCAGCAGGTCGGCGACCGTCAGCAGTCGCGTATCGGCGCCCTCGCCCAGCGCGGCCTCGACCTGCTCGCGCAGATGCGCCTGCGTGATCGCGACGGCCGGCCGCGCGTCGCGCAGCAGGTACGCAATGCGCTCGGCCGGATAGTCGGGATCGACCGGCAGGTACGCGGCGCCGGCCTTCAGCACGCCGACGAGCGCCATCACCATGTCGAACGAGCGCTCGACGCACAGCGCGACCGGCGTGTCCGGCCGCACGCCGCGCCGGCGCAGCGCGGCGGCGATGCGCGACGTGGCGGCGTCGAGTTCGCGATAGGTCGCGCGCTGCACGCGGCCTTGAGCGTCCGCGTATTCGAGCGCGATCGCGTCGGGCGTCGCCCGTGCCGCGTCGGCGAATTGCAGGTGTAGCGGCCGGC
The DNA here is from genome assembly GCF_020419985.1 of Burkholderia sp. AU32262. Classification (NCBI taxonomy): domain Bacteria; kingdom Pseudomonadati; phylum Pseudomonadota; class Betaproteobacteria; order Burkholderiales; family Burkholderiaceae; genus Burkholderia; species Burkholderia sp. AU32262. The sequence goes on along the minus strand of NZ_JAIZRS010000007.1, from coordinate 216,641 downwards.
GTCGTTCGATCGGCCAGACATGTGCGGTGTCGTGCGCGCGGGCCAGCGCGTCGCGGGTCGCATCGTCGGCGATCGACAGCGTGCCGAGCAGCGCTTCGGGCGTACAGGCCAGCGCGTCGAGCGCGCAGGCGAACGCGCGATGCCAGGTCTCGACCTGACGTGCGTCGATGCGGGCGGTGTCGTAGCCGTAGTCGATCGTCAGTTCGGCGCCGCTTTCGATCACGAGCGTCAGCGCGAAATCGGTCGCTTCGATGCTGCGTACGTCGCTCAACGCCAGCGCGCGCGGATCGGCATCACGCGCCGTGTCGTCCACCGGATAGTTCTCGAACACGACCAGCGTGTCGAACAGCGCGCCGCCCGATCCGCGCGCCCAGCGCTGGATGTCGGCAAGCGGCGTGTGCGCGTGTTCGGCGGCCGCCGCGTTCTCGCGTTGCAGCGTTTGCAGCCAGTCGGCCGCGCGTTGCTGCGGCGCCGGCGCGGTGATGACCGGCAGCGTGTTGATGAAGAGACCGAGCACCGAATCGACGTCCGCGAGCGCATCGGGACGGCCGGCGACGGTCGCGCCGAACGCGACGGCCGGCTGGTGCGTCATCCGCTGCAGCGCGAGCGCCCACGCGCCCTGCACCAGCGTGTTGACGGTCAGCTTCAGCGCGCGAGCCGTCTGCGCGACGCGCGCCGTCGTGTCGGCGTCGAGCGTCGCGCGCCACGTGGCCATCTCGGCCTCCGCGCGATCGGCCGTGCGCTCCGCGATCAGCGTCGGGGCGTCGAGGCGCGCGAGGCGTTCGGTCCAGAAGCGTTCGTCGGCGTCGCGCTCGCGCGTGCCGAGCCATGCGATGAAATCGCGATAGCGCAGCGCCGGGCGGCTCGCGAACGGCGACACGGCATCCGGGTCGCGATAGTCGCGCAGCACGTCGGCGAGCAGCCGCGCGGTACTCCAGCCGTCGAGCAGCACGTGGTGGCGCGTCCAGACGACGCGCCATGCGTCGTCCGTCACGCGGATCAGCGTGAGCCGCATCAGCGGCGGCTCGCGCCAGTCGAAGCCACGCGTGCGGTCGGCCGCGAGCCACGCGTCGAAATCGGCGTCGAGCGTGTCGCCGCGCGTACGCCAGTCGAGCTGCTCGACCGGCATGCGCGCGTGACGATGCACGCATTGCAGCGGCGCGGCTTCGTCCGGCATCACGCTCGTACGCAGGATGTCGTGACGCGCGACGGACGCGTCGAACGCGGCCGCGAGCCGGTCGGCGTCCAGCGCGGTCGCGGTCGCGACGAGCTGGTTCACGTAGCTCGCGTGGCCGGGCGCGAACAGCGCATGGAACAGGATGCCCTGCTGCATCGGCGACAGCGGATACACGTCGTCGATCGCGCGCCAGTCGAGCGGTGCGCGTTCGATCGCGGCCTGCGTGAGGCCGGCGGCCTGCGCGAGCGGGAAATCGCCCGGCGTCGCGCCGGCGCCGCGATGCGCGATGCGTGAAGCGCATGCCTCGACGAGTTCGCGCAGCGCGGTTGCGAAGCGTGCGGCGAACGCGTCGATCGTCGCGCGTTCGAATTGCGGCGCACCGTAGACCCAGTGCACCTTCAGCGTGCGCGCGCCGTCGCCGTCCGTGTCGAGGTACGCATGGATCGCGAGCGTATTGCCGAGCGGCCCGTTCGGATCGCGCTCGACGCCGGTGCCGCCGAAACGCGGGACGAGCGTCGCATCGCGCGGCGCGTCGAACTGGCCGAGATAGTTGAACGTGACGCGCGGGCGCGGCACGGCGGCCAGCGCCGTGCGCGTGGCCGCATCGCCGTAGTGCGCGAGCACGCCGAAGCCGAGCCCCTTGTGTGGCACCGCGCGCAACGTGTCCTTGACCGCGCACAGCGTGTCGCGGGCCGTTGCTTCGACCGGCAGCGTCACCGGGTAATGGCTCGTCAGCCAGCCGACCGTGCGGCTGGCGTCCGCGTCGTCGAACAGCGCTTCGCGGCCGTGCCCTTCGAGTTCGACCCGGCACGACGCGGCGCCGCGCGCGCCGGCCAGCGCCAATGCGAGCGCCGCGCCGAGCAGTTCGATCGTCTGCGTGCGATAGGCCGCGTGCGCGTCGGTCAGCGCGGCGCGGGTCAATGCCGGGTCGATCGTCTGCACGACGACGGCCGCATCGGCGTTCGTGGCCACGGCGTCGGGATGATCGGGCGCGATGTCGTCGCCCTGCGCCATGCCGGCCCAGTAGGCGGCTTCGGCCGCGAACGGCGACGCCGGTTCCGTCGCGGCACGCGCGAGCCGTGCGGCCCAGGCGTCCGCGCGCAGGCCCGGCGGCGACAGGCGCACCGGCGTGCGTTCGCATGCGGCGCGGTAGGCCGTGTCCAGGTCGTCGAGCAGGATGCGCCACGACACGCCGTCGACGATCGCGTGGTGAATCGCCAGATAGAGTCGCGTCGAACCGTCCGGCAGCCGTGCCGCGCACGCGCACGCGAGCGGCCCGCGGCCGAGATCGAGACGGCGTTGCAGCGCGTCGAAGCGGGCCAGCGCGTCGGCGTCGTCGCGTGCGGCGACTTCGACGAACGGCAGCGCGTCGTACGGCTTTGCCGCGTCGCTCGCGTGCCACGTGCCGTCGGCGCCGCGTGCGAAGCGCTGGCGGAATGCGTCGTGATGGGTGAGCAACGCGTCGAAGGCGCGCGCGAATGCATCTGCGTCGAACGCGCCGCGCACATCGAACGACACCGACTGGTTCCAGTGGCCGCGGTGCGGAATATCGAGCGCGAAGAAGCGTTGTTGCGCGGGCGTCAGGATCGGCGTGGCAGCCGGCGTGACAGCCGTGGTCGCTGCTGCCGCGCCCACAGGTTGAGCGGCGCCGGCCGCGTCGTCCGTTTTCGCGACGCGTGCGAGTTCGGCGACGGTCGGCCCGTCGAACAGTTGCTTCGGCGTGAAGCGCACGCCGCGCTTGCGCGCCCGGGCGATCACCTGCAACACGAGGATCGAATCGCCGCCGAGCTCGAAGAAATTGTCGTCGCGGCCGACCTTCGGCGCTTTCAGCACGGCCTGCCAGACGTCGGCGAGCACCGTCTCGACCGCGCCCTGCGGCGCATCGCCCGGCGCGGCCGCGACCGGCACCGCCGCCCGTTCGCGCAATGCCGCGCGATCGATCTTGCCGTTCGCCGTCACCGGCAGGCGTGCGAGCGCGACGAACTGCGCGGGCACCATGTAGTCGGGCAGCGTCGCGGCGAGTGCTGCGCGCACCGCGGCTTCGTCGAACGCCGCGCCGTCGCGCATCACGACGAACGTCGCGAGCCGCAGGCGGCCATCGTGCTCGATCGCGAGCGTTTCGGCCTGCGCGATCGGGCCGGCCGCGCGCACGGCCGCGCTCACCTCGCCCGGCTCGACGCGGTAGCCGCGAATCTTCACCTGATCGTCGATGCGGCCCAGGAACGCAAGGCGGCCGTCCGCGCGCAACCGCACGCGGTCGCCCGTGCGATACAGCCGCGCGCCGGGTGTGAACGGATCGGGCACGAAGCGCTCGGCGGTTTGCGCGGGGCGCCCGAGGTAGCCGCGCGCGACGCCCGGCCCACCAAGGTACAGTTCGCCCGTCGCACCGGCCGGCACGCACGCGCCGAACGCGTCGAGCACCAGCGCGCGCGCATTCGGCAGCGGCAGCCCGAGCGGCACACCGCTCGCGGGATCGCGCGCGTCGGCGGCGATCGACGCCGTATCGCACGCGATCGCGCCGACCGTCGCTTCGGTCGGCCCGTAATGGTTGATCACGCGGCAGGCCGGCGCGAGCGCGGCCAGCCGCGCGACGAGCGCCCACGTGAGCGTTTCGCCGCCCGTCACGAGCGCGTGGCGCGGCAGCACGTCGGCCGGCACGCGCGCGTCGAGCAGCGCTTGCAGATGGCTCGGCACGATCTTCAGCACGCCCACTTCACGGCGGCGCATTTCGTCGGCGAACAGGTCCGGATCGAATGCGCACGCGGCCGGCAGCAGGTGCAGCGTGCGGCCCGCGCACAACGCGCCGAACAGCGTCGTGTGGCCGAGATCGGCCGCGACCGTCGAGACCATCGCGAACGATGCGTCGGGCGCGAACGCGAGTTCGTCGAGCATCCCCTGCACGTAATCGGCCAGTGCGCCGTGCGAGACGACGACGCCCTTCGGCGTGCCGGTCGAGCCCGACGTATAGATCAGGTACGCACCCTGCTCCGGGTGCGGCGCGACGCGCACGCCGGCCGCATGGGCGAGCGTCGCGTCCTGCGCGAGCGCGTCGACGTCGAGCGGCTGCGCGTCGATGCCGGCCGGCCACTCAGCCGGCTGCGCGACGAGCGCCCAGCGCGCGCCGCAGTCGGCCGCGGCCGCGGCGAGGCGGGCGGCCGGCTGCGCGGGGTCGAGCAGCACGGCCAGCGCGCCGGCTTTCAGCGCGCCCAGCAGGCCGACCACGAAACGCGCCGAACGCTCGATGCAGACGACGACCGCCGCTTCGGCGGCCACGCCGCGCTGCGCCAGCGCGCGTGCGATGCGGTTCGACGCGTCGTCGAGTCCGGCGAACGTCAGCGATGCCGATGCGTCGGAAAGCGCGACGCGATGCGGATACGCGGCCGCCTGCCGTGCGAACGCGGCGACGATGTCGGCGTGTTCGACGCGCAGCGCACGGCCGTCGCGCGGCTGACGCGACGCAGCCGACGCATCGCACGGCAGCGCGGCCGTCGTGGCGTGCGGTTCACGCGCGGCGGATGCGACGAGCGCCGCATAGCTGTCGAGCCACGCGCGCGCGGTATCGGCATCGATGCAGTCGGTCGCATACGCCGCGACCAGCTCGATCCCGTTCGCGTCGTCGGTGAAATCCAGCGCGAAGTCGAAGCGCGCGGCGAGATCGGGCCCCGGCGTCGCGACCGCGGTCGCGCCCGGCAGCACGCTGTCGTGCCGGGCGTCGAACTGCTGCGCGAACTTCACGCGCAGCCATTCGTCGCCGCGCTTGACGGGCGGCTTCACCGCATCGACGACGCGCTCGAACGGCACGTCCTGATGCGCGACCGCATCGAGCGCCGCGGTGCGCGCCGCATCGACGAGCGCGCGGAACGGCAGCGTCGGCGCCACGCGCACGCGCAGCGCGACCGTATTCAGGAAAAGACCCAGCAACGCGCGCGTTTCGGGGCGCTGGCGATGCGCGACCGGCACCGCGACGACGACGTCCGTTTCGCCGGTCACGCGCGACAGCCATGCGTCGAGCGCGGCCAGCAGCACCGTGAAGACGGTCGCCTGCGCATCGCGTGCGAGTTGCCGCACGTCGGCCGCGACCGCATCGGGCAGGCGCACCGACACGCGCGCGCCGTGCAGCGTACGCACGGCGCCCGGCTGGCGATCGACCGGCAGCGCGAGCGGGCCCGGCACGTCGCGCAACGCGCCGCGCCAGTAGTCGAGCTGGCGCTCGCCCTCGCCGCCGGCCAGCATGTCGCGCTGCCAGTCCGCGTAGTCGGCGTACTGGATCGGCAAGTCGGGCAGCGACGGTTCGCGGCCTTCGGCATAGGCGCGATACGCAGCCGACAGTTCGTCGAACGCGCAGCGCGAGCTCCAGCCGTCGGTGATCGCGTGATGCGCGGTCAGCAGCAGCCGGTGACGGTCGTCGGCGAGCACGACGAGCGTCGCGCGCAGCAGCGGGCCGCGCGCGAGGTCGAACGGCGCGGCCGCGTCGCGCTCGGCGAGACGCGCGGCTTGCGCGTCGCGGGCGGCCGGCGGCTGGTCGCGCAGATCGACGGCGGCGATCGACACCGGCAGATGCGCATGAATCCGCTGCATCACGACGCCGTCGTCGTTGTCGACCAGCGTCGTGCGCCATGCTTCGTGACGGCCGATCACGTGATCGAGCGCGCGCTGCAGCGCGTCGCGGTCGAGCGCCCCGTCGATCGTCCAGTGCGCGGCGATGTGATACGCGGCGCTCGCGTCGCGCGTCTGCGCGAGCACCCAGAAGCGTTGCTGCGCGAGCGATGCCGCGCGATCGACGTATGGCGCGCCCGATACGGCCGCATCGGCCGGCGTGCGGCGCGCGGCAATCGTGGCCAGCGGTTCGCCGGTCTCGCGCTCCGCGCGATCGACGGTTTCGGCCAGTTCGGCGAGCGCCGGATCGGCGAACAGCGTGTCGAGCCGAAGGTTCACGCGCACGGCGGCACGGATCGCGGCCTGCAACTGCATCGCGGCGAGCGAATCGGCGCCGAGCGCGAAGAAGCGATCGGCGCGCGATGGCGTGACGTCGAGCCCCAGCAGCGTTTGCCAGAGGCCCGCGATCTGCTGTTCGGTCGGCGTGCGCGGCGCATCGCCCGCGGCTTGCGTCGTGTCGCGTGCGGCGGCAACCCGCTGGGCGGCAATCCGCTCGCGCAGCGCGGCACGGTCGAGCTTGCCGTTCAGCGTGTACGGCAGCGCATCGCAACGCACGAACCGGTGCGGCTGCCACGCGGCCGGCAATTGCGCGGCCACGTGCGCCTTCAATGCGGCATCGTCGGCCGCCGCGCGCAGCGCGACGCACGCGATCAGCCGCGTCGGCCCGCTGGCGGTTTCGGCCAGCACGGCCGCGTCGGCCACGGCCGGGTGCGAGCGCAGGCATGCGGCGATTTCCGCCGGCTCCACGCGCACGCCGCGCACCTGGACCTGGTCGTCGAGGCGGCCGAGATAGTCGAACGCGCCGTCGTCGCGCAGCCGTGCGAGGTCACCGGTGCGATAGACGCGCGCGCCGGGCTCACCGTCCGCATCGGGAATGAAACGTTCGGCCGTGAGCGCCGGGCGACCGTGATAACCGCGAGCGACGCACACGCCGCCGAGCAGCAGTTCGCCCACCCCGTCGCCGTCGGCGCCGTCGATGCGCGCGACGCGCGGGCCGATCGCGCGGCCGATCGGCAGCGACGCATACGCGTCGTCGGCGGCCAGCACCGGCGTCTCGCCCGGCTCCACCGGCCACAGCATCGGCGAAATCACGGCTTCGGTCGGCCCGTAACCGTTGATCAGGCGCACGGCCGGGAACGTGCGGCGCACGAATTCGAATGCCTGCTGCGGCAGCGCTTCGCCGCCGAACGCGAGCACGCGCAAGGCCGGCGGCACGCCGTCGCGTGCGGCGACGGCCGCGAACTCGCGCAGGTAAGCAGGCGGAAATGCGGCGACGTTGACCGCTTCGCGCACCATCAGCGCATGTGCGGCGTCCGGCGCGAACGGTTGCGGCGGCGCCACGACGATGCCGGCGCCGACCGCGAGCGGCGCGAGCCAGCATTCGTGCGCGGCGTCGAAGTTGACCGACGCGAAATGCAGCAGACGGTCGCCCGCCTCGATCGGCAGCGCGGCCGCGAGCGCGTCGCAGTGCGCGGCAAGCGGCCCGTGCTCGACGACCACCGCCTTCGGCGTGCCGGTCGAGCCCGACGTATAGATCATGTACGCGGCCGAACGCGGGTGCATGGCCACGGCATCGTCGTCGAACGCGTGATCCTGCGCGACGCCCGACGCTTGGGCCGTCACGTCGAACGCGTGTTCGAACGGCGTGCCGAGCGCCGCCCGGCCGGCGGCGTCGACGATGCCGTGCCGCAGTTGCGCATCCTGCACGATCCAGTCGAGGCGCGCGGCCGGATGGCGCGGATCGAGCGGCACGAACACGCCGCCGGCCTTCAGCACGGCCAGCAGCGCGACGAACAGTTCGCCGGAACGCTCGACGCACACGCCGACCCGCACTTCGGCGCCGACGCCGGCCGCGCGCAGTTGCCGGGCGAGTTGCGATGCACGTGCGTCGAGCGCACCGCGCGACAGGCGCAGGTCGTTCTGGAAAGGCACCGCGATGGCGGGTGCGTCGGGCGCGAGGCGCGCCAGTTCGCGGATTCGGTGATGCAGCGCAGTCGGGAAACTCGTCATGTGCGTGAAGTCCTTCGGTCCGGCCGCTTCGGCCAAGTCTCGGGGCCGCAAGGGGCGGCTTCACTGGTGTGACGAACGACGCAGCCGATTTTTTACCGTTTTGCGCGCAAAGTGCGTGCGACCGCTTTTTTTGACGATGGGACTAAATATTTGCGCGGCCCGTTCGTCTATCAGGGAGGAAAGCCGCAACGGGGCTCGCCCCGCTCGCCGCTTTCGCGTCAGATTTGCCGTTTTCGCGTTATTGCCTGCCCTCCCTTTACCGACGTTGCCGATGACAGCCGCCCACGAGCCTTCTTCCCCGCCGTCCCTCGACGCTTCCCCCGGCCGCCCCGCGGCGCGCCTGATCCTCGCGCTGCTGCGCGAAAGCCGCGTGTCGCTCACGCTGGCGCTCACCGCGTGCGTGCTGAACGGCGTCGCGAGCGTGCTGCTCGTCGCGACGCTGAACCGCGCGCTGTCGCAACCGGGCGCCGCCGACGCGGCGCTCGCGTGGCGTTTCGCGCTGTGCGCGGTGATCGCGCTCGTCACGCGGATCGTGTCGGGTACGCTGTTCGCCCGCCTGTCCCAGGACACGATGGCGCGGCTGCGCGTGCATCTGGCGCGGCGCGTCGGCGCGGCCGAACTGCGCGACATCGAGCGCATCGGCGCGGCGCCCGTGCAGTCGGTGCTGACCGACGACGCGACCAACGTGTCGATGCTGTTCTTCGCGCTGCCGAACCTGGTCATGCACGGCTCGATCGTGTTCGGCTGCCTCGGCTATCTGGCGTGGCTGTCCTGGCCCGTGTGCCTGCTGGCGCTGGCCGCGATCATCGCCGGCTCGCTCGGCTATCACACCGGCGACCGCCGCGCGATCGCGGCGCTCGAAGCCGCCGGCCAGGCGCAGGACCGTCTGTTCGGCTATCTCGGCTCGCTGTTCTCCGGCGCGAAGGAACTGAAGCTGCACGATGCACGCGCCCGCCAGTTCGTCGACGGCCAGCTCGGCGCCGCGATCGGCGAGGTGCGCGACCACCGCCGCCGCGCGTTCAGCGCGTATGCGGTCGGGGTCGGCTGGATCATCTTCCTGTTCTACGTGTTTCTCGGCGTCGCGTCGTTCTGGCCGCAGCTCGGCGTGCATGCCGACCCGGCCGCCGCCGCCGCCGGCTACGTCGTCGTGTTCCTGTTCATGCTCGTACCGCTCGACGGCCTGCTGAACAACCTGCCGACCGTCAACGCGGCGCGCGTGTCGCTCACGCGGATCGAAGGCGTGATGGCCGAATTCGGCGCGCTGCGCACGGTGCCGCCCGCGGCCGATGCGCCCGACGTGCCGCCGGCCGGCGCCGTCACGCTGCGCGGCGTCACGCATGCGTATTTCCACGAACGCGACGAACGGATGTTCAGCATCGGGCCGATCGACCTGACGATCAAGCCGGGCGAGCTCGTGTTCATCGTCGGCGGCAACGGCAGCGGCAAGACGACGCTCGCGAAGGTGCTGACGGGGCTCTACGAGCCCGAGCAGGGCACGATCGAGGTCGACGGCCGCACGATCGGCTGGCGCGAGCGCGCGGCCTACCGGCAGCGCTTCAGCGCGGTGTTCAACGATTTTCACCTGTTCGATGCGCTGCTGGGCATCGTCGACCCCGACGATCCGTCGCGCGCGCAGGCCGATGCGCGGGCCAACGCGCTCGTCGCGAAACTCGCGCTCGACCACAAGGTGAAGGTCGTCGACGGCGCGTTCTCCACGCGCGCGCTGTCGACCGGGCAGCGCAAGCGGCTCGCGCTCGTCGTCGCGTATCTGGAGGATCGTCCGTTCTACCTGTTCGACGAATGGGCGGCCGATCAGGATCCGTCGTTCAAGGCCGTGTTCTACGAGCAACTGCTGCCGGAGCTGCGCGCGCGCGGCAAGGCCGTGATCGTGATCACGCACGACGACCGCTACTTCGATCTCGCCGACCGTCTGCTGAAGCTCGACAACGGACGCATCGTCAGCGATACGCAACCGGCGCGCCTGCGTGCGCAGGATGGCGTCGATGCGCTGAGCGCGTAACCCGACACGACCGTCGACGAGAAAAATCGCCGGCACGCTGCATTCATTGGCAGTGTGTCGGCGATTCTCGTTTCAGCGGGGGGAATGTTGCTGACGCGTGGTGAAAAGAAAAGGTGGAAACCGCGCGTCGTGAGGTCGGTCGCAACGCCCTGCCCGTCAAACGCAGCATCGTCCACGGCTCGAAGCGCGCCGCGCGCTCAACGCACGGCCGGGAGCTTCAGCATCGTATCGGTCATCACGTCGGCCAGCTTCAGCGCCGACATCGGCCCGCCGAACCCCCAGATATTGCGCTCGATCAGCGCGATCCGATGTGCTTTCAACGTGGGCACGAAACGCCACACCGGCGAATCGAGCTTCGCCGACAGCGGCACGTCCATCCCCGACGCGGTCACGAACAGCACGGCCAGGTCACGCTGCCGCAGCAGATCGGCCGACGTCACGTACAGCGTGCCTTCCCGCGTCGGCTTCTTCGGCCACGGATCGAGCCCGAGCGCGCGCGCGAGGCCCGCCGACGTGCTGTTGCCCGTATAGGCCCAGTAACGGTCGGGCAGGCCGAGATCCTGCAGCAGCGCGACGCGCTCGCCGTGGCGGCCCGCGGCCGCGAGCCGCGCCGCATTGCGCGCGATGCCGGCGTCGAGTTGCGCTTCGACTGCCTGCGCGCGCGCATCGCGGCCCGTGACCGCACCGATCGTCCGGAAGATCTGGCGCATCCAGTCGAGCTGCGTGACGGGCACGCCGCCTTCGGACACGTTCGGGCTGAACTGGAACAGGATCGTCGGCGCGATCCGGTCGAGCGCATCGAAGATCGGCGCATGCCGGAAACCGACGCCGATGATCAGGTCCGGCTTGACCGCCGCGATCGCCTCGAGCCCCGGCTCCTGCCGCGAGCCGATGTCGGTCACGTGCGCGAGCTGCTCGCTGCGATAGCCGAGCCAGCCCGGGTAAAACGCGGTATCGGCCATCCCGACCGGCACGAGGTCGAGCGCGATCACGCTTTCCGCGAACATGAAGTCGAGCGCGACCACGCGCTGCGGCCGCACGGGCATCTTCGTGCTGGCCTGCGACACGACGGGATTGCCGGCCAGCGACACGGCGCCCTGTGTACCACGTGCATCGCCGGCGACGGAAGCCGCAGCGGCCGATGCGGAAAACGCGCCGCAGCACGCGGCGCCGAGTGCCGCCGCGAGCGCGCCGAGCGCGTGACGGCGGCCGGCGTGCGTCACCGGCACGCGTCCTGCTCGGCCAGCGCCGCGTCGTCCATCGTCAGTAGCAGGGGGCAGCTTCCACACAGTTGCGTTTCTCCAGGAATTTCGTAGCGCAGGCAGCACACGCGGCGCGCGCGAAACGGCGTCGGCAGCAGCGGCGAGCGCGGCACCGCATCGCGCACGGGCTGGCGCAACGGATTCGATTCGCCGCGCACGCAGGCCGAACCGAACAGCCAGTCCGCATCGCGGACGGGATCGGCCGCGCACGGCAGCGAACGATACGTATCGAGCAGATAGTCGAGCAGGTTGCCCGCGTTGCTCCACAGCACGCGCGGCGTGACGCGGCCCATCGCCGCGAGCCGCTCGATCACCGCGCCGAGATGCGCGATGAGCCCCGCATAGCGCGGCTCCGGTTCGTCGCACGGCGCGCCGAGCGCATCGTTCGCGAAATACAGCGCGGCCGGCATCCCGTCGTCGAGCGCGACGAACGTGCGCTCGGGCGTCATGTCGAGCGGCCGGCCGAGCGTCAGCGCGGCGACGACGCCGGCCGGCGCCGCGCGGCCGAAATAGTATTTGCTCCATTGCGACATCAGCGCGCGCGCATGCTGCGCGGGATCGCCGCCGTAATGGTCGACCATCGCGGCGAGCACGGCGTCGCGATGCGCGGGCAATTCGGCGACGGGCACGACGATACGGCCCGGCGCATGCACGTGTGCATCGTCGGGCATGCCGAGCCAGACGACGTCGAGATGTTCGGCGAACGGTTGCGGCGCGAACGCCGAAAAGCGCGTGGCGCGCGCGCCGTCGAGCGCGGGCGTCATCGCCCCGCGCGCCGGGCGCGGCGCCCCTCGAGGATCAGCAGCCCGAGCAGGTACGGCGCGCCGATCAGCGCGGTCAGCACGCCGGCCGGCACTTCGCGCGGCGCGACGACCGTGCGCGCCGCGAGATCCGCGACGCCGAGGATCAGCGCACCGCACGCCGCCGCGAGCCACAGCCGTGTGCGATGCCGGCGCGCGCCGAGCATCGTCGCGACGTGCGGCGCCATCAGCCCGATGAAGCCGACCGGCCCGACCGCCGCGACGGCCGCGCACGCCGCGAGCGTAGCGATCGTCAGCGCGAGCGGCCGCAGCGCGGCCACCGGCAGGCCGAGCGCGGCCGCCTGATCGTCGCCGAGCGCGAGCATGTCGAGCGGCTTCGCGAGCCACGCGAACACCGGCACCGCAAGCACGCACCACGGCAGCAGCATCGACACCTCGCCCCAACTGCGGCCATACGTGCCGCCGACGAGCCACACGACGAAGCGCGCGGGCTGCACGCTTTCCTGCGTGATCAGCCATTGCGCGAGCGTGGTCCACAATGCGCCGATCACGATGCCGGTCAGCGCAACCGCGAGCGGCGCGTAGCGATGCCGGTGATTCAGCGCGAGCGTAATCGCGAGCGACAGCCCGCCGCCGGTCAGCGCGGCGGCGGCAAGCGTCACATGGCCCATCAGCGGCCACGTCGACAGCGCGAACAGCGTGACGAGCCCCGCGCCCTGCGTGACGCCGAGCACTTCGGGGCCCGCGAGCGGATTGCGTACGACGCTCTGCATCGCGACGCCGCTGACGGCCAGCAACGCGCCGGCGAGCAGCGCACACAGCAGGCGCGGCATGCGCAGGTCGATCAGCATGCGCGCGAGCGCATCGTGACCGGACAGCGCCGCCGACCAGCGCGCGGGCGACAGCCACTCGGGGCCGGCCGACACGCCGACGAAAACAACCAGCACGCCCGCCCCGACGAACAGCACGCTGCGCAGCGGCCAGCCGAGCCGTTCGAGCCAGCCGACGAGCCGCGTCGAGCCGCCGCCCGTCGCGCGTTCGGCATCCGCATGCAGCACGCCCGACCAAGCGGCGCCGCGCCGGATCATCGCGAGCATCAGCGGCGTGCCGACCAGCGCGATCGCAACGCCGGTCGACAGCGTCGCGTCGAGCCCTGACGCGAGCACCGCGCTGTCGGTGACGAGTACGAGCGCGCCGCCGGCGAGCGCCGACAGCGGCACCAGCACGCCGAGCCGCGCCGCGCGCGCGCCGCGTATCTGGCGCAGCAGATTCGGCGCGACGAGGCCGACGTACGACAGCGGGCCCGCGATGCTGACGGCCACGCTCGTGAACGCGACCGCGACGATCGTCGCGGCAAGCCGCGTCGCATCGACGCGCACGCCGGCCGCGGCCGCCGCATCGTCGCCGAGCGTAAGCGGATTCAGCGGCCGGATCACGAACGGCAGCGCGGCGAGCGGCACGACGAGCCAGCGCGCGGCGAGCGCGAGGCCCGTCGCGCCCGGCTGGTACAGGCTGCCGTTGGTCCACAGCGCGGCGCCCGCGATGTTCTGCTCGAAGAACGCGAGTACGAGCGTCGACAGCGCCGCGAACAGCAGCATGCACACGCTGCCCGCGAGCACGAGCCGCAACGGCGTCGCGCGCCAGCCGCCCGCCGCGACGATCGCGCACGCGGCGGCAGCGAGCCCGCAGACGAACAGCAGCGGCACCGACGCGACACCGGCCAACGCCGGCACCAGCATCGCCGCGAGCAGGCCGAGCTGGGCGCCGCCCGTCACGCCGAGCAGGTCGGGCGACGCGAGCGGATTGCGCGTGAGCGATTGAAACAACGCGCCGGCGATGCCGAGGCAGCCGCCCGCGACGAGCGCGGCCGCGACGCGCGGCAGATTCAGGTCGAACAGGAACACGTGCGCGAGCGCGGCGGCATCGCTGCCGGGCGCCGCGTCCCACCACACGCGCAGATCGGGGGCGATCCGTAGCGCGGCGAGCAGCGCGATGAGCACGACGAGGCCGAGCGCAATCGCGCCGGCCCGCCCTTTGGCCGCGCCCCTGCCCGTCGCCGCGAGGCGCTTGCGCATCGCGAACGTCGTCATACCGCGAGATCCCGATCGAAAACGCCGGCCGCCTGCGGCGCGCCGTCGGTCGACGGCCCGTAGGCCGGCACGCACATCGGCGCGCCCGTCTGCGGATGCGCGAGCTTCAGCATCTCGACGCCGAACGCCGCACGCAGCCGCGCCGGATCGAGCATCGCGTCGGGCGTGCCCTGCGCGACGAGGCGACCCGCGCGCATCAGCACGATCTCGTCGCTGTACGCGGCCGCCTGGTTCAGGTCGTGCAGCACCCACACGATCGTCAGCCCGCGCGCGCGGTTCAGCGCACGCAGCGCATCGAGGATGTCGAGCTGGTGATGAATGTCGAGGTAGGTCGTCGGTTCGTCGAGCAGCACGATCGGCGCCTGCTGCGCGAGCGCCATCGCGATCCACGCACGCTGGCGTTCGCCGCCCGACAGCGCGCCGACGTCGCGCTCCGCGTCGCCCGCGAGGCCGCTCGTGTCGAGCGCCTCGTCGATCGCCGCATGATCGGCCCGCGACAGGCCGCGCAGGAAGCCGCCGTACGCATAGCGCCCGTACGCGACGAGCTCGCGCACCGTGAGGCCCGACGGAATCTGGTTGAACTGCGCGAGCATCGTCAGCTCGCGCGCGAGCGCGCGGCGGCGAAACGACGCGAGCGGCCGGCCGTTCACTTCGACATGGCCGGCACGCGCGGGCTGCAGGCCCGCCAGCGTGCGCAACAGCGTGCTCTTGCCGCAGCCGTTCGGTCCGCACAGCGCGGTTACGCGGCCGGCCGCGATCGACAGGTCCAGCCCGTCGATCACGACATGGTCGCGATATCCCACCGACAGCCCGCGCGCGGCAAGCGCGGCGGTACTACGCGTCATCAATCCTCCGTTCGGTCGCGCGGGACCGTATAACTCTGCGCCATCGCGACGACGACCTTGCGCGGCCCCTCGAACGGGTCGCGCGCATGCGCGCTCAGCATGTTGTCGAGCATCAGCACGTCGCCGGTGCGCCACGGGAACACGATGCGCTGCTGGTCGAGCACGCCGCGGATCTGCGCGAGCGCGTCGGCCTCGAGCGGTTCGCCGTCGCCGTAATACACGTTGCGCGGCACGTTCTCGAGCCCGACCGCGTCGACGAGCGCTTCCTGCATGTCGTCGTCGAGCGCCGACAGGTGAAACAGGTTCGCCTGGTTGAACCATACGCGATCGCCCGTGCGCGGATGACGCGCGACGGCCTGGCAGCGTTCGCGTGTGCGCAGCAGCAATTCGCCGTCGTCGTCGGTGCGCCATGCGCATTCGATCCCGCGCGCCGCGCACATCCGCTCGACCTCGGCCGGCTCGTCGGTGCCGAACGACTGCTGCCACGGCAGGTCGAGCCCCTGCCCGAAATTGCGCACGTACAGCAGCTCGCGCTTCTCGAAGCGCGCGACGAGCGCGGGATCGAGCGCGCGATACACGGCGCGGCTGTCCGCGATCGGCGTCGCCCCGCCCTTCGGCGCGGCGAGCGCGCAGTGAAACCAGATGCGCAGCGGCCATTCGCGCGTGTACGACTGCTCGTTGTGCAGCGGAATCGCGCGGTGCGGCGGGTATTCGGTCGACGTGTAGACCGCGCCCTCGACCTGGCTGCGCGGCGTCGACGCGTATTCATAGCCGATCAGCGGATCGCCGAACGAGGCCGCGAATTGCTGGAATGCGTCGATCGACGGCACGCGAAAGCCCGTGAACAGCACGCCGCCCGTCCTCTCGAGCGTGTCGGCCGCGATCTCGCGCGCGAGCGGCGCGACCTCGTCGATCGACATCCCGTCGTTGCCGCGCGGCGACACGACGGTGGGCAGTCCCGGCTCGATACGCAGGTCGTCGAGCGTCGGCAACGAAAGCAGGGTCATGCAACGTCCTCTTCAGGTGGCGCGCCGCGCATGCGGCGCAACGGGTCACGACGCGCGCGTCGCGCGCTCGCCGTCCATCGCGCGGCGCAGGCTCGCGGGGCGCATGTCGGTCCAGACGGTCTCGATGTGCGCGAGACAGTCAGCCTTCGGGCCGCTCACGCCCACTTCGCGCCAGCCGGCCGGCACGGGCCGGAACGTCGGCCAGATCGAATACTGTTCTTCGTCGTTGATGACGACCGTATAGACGAGATCGTCGGTGTCGGCGGAAGGCGTCGGGGCTTGCGTCATGATCGGAAATCGCTGGGCGGTTGAAGGAGGCGGAGCGGCGAATTCGGCCGCTCCTGTCTGATAGACGGTTGGCCGGCGCGTTTTTTTACCGCCGCCGCGCGCGGCCGCCCAGGAACACCGGGCAGGCGACGCCGCGATGGCACGCGTCGAGGCATTCCGCGCAGTGGCGCTCCGCGTCGCGCACCATGAAATGCACGAGCGTCTGCGACACGTTCAGCGCGCGCGCCGCGGTCTGCAGCGTCTCCTCGCGCAGCCGCACCATCTCGAATGCGGCCCGGCTGCGCGCCGGCAGATCGTCGAGCGCGGCCCACACGCGCCGCAGCGTGTCGCGCGTCATCAGCGCGGCTTCCGGCGTCGGCTCGGGCGACGGCACGTCGAAGCCGTCGTCCTCTTCCGTGTGATAGATGTTTTCGAGGCTTTGCCGACGGCACGCGTCGATCGACGCATTGCGCACCATCCGCGTCACGTACGCGACCGGCTGACGCACCGCGTCCTGGTTCGGGAATTCGACGAGCTTCACGAACACGTCGTGCACGACGTCCTCCGCGCGGCTCGCGCAGCCGACGAAGCCGCGGGCGACGTTGACGAGCATCGCGCGATGCGAGATCAGCACGTCGAGCAGCGCGCCCTGCGCACCGGGCTCGGCCGCCCGGCGCGCACGCGGCGCGGCGCGCGGCGGCAGGTCCGGATAACTGCCGAGGAACGGGTTCGCCGCTGCCGCCGCCGGTCGGTCGAGCACTTCCGCCATCGCCATCGATCTGCTCCGTCAAATTCCGAGATAGCGCAATTTAACGTAAACGCAAATCATTCTCAATCCGATTACAGGATGACCCTTCCGATTGTCGGGATTTGTCTGAACAATCGACGGAATCCATGTTTTGACGGATGGGACGCATCCGGCCGCACCATCTGGCGGCGAGTTTGAAAAAACGCCGACACGCCGCCGTTTCCCTTGATCCGCGTGCCGCCGCTTCGGCCGTGCCCGCCGCCGTCCGCCGTCAGTAGATAAACAACCGAATCGTCGCCGTCGCGTCGAATCGTCCGATCTTCGGCGGACCGAACGACTTCAGCACCGCGTCCATCAACACGCTCTGATTCATCACGTTGGACGCGAACTGAGCCAGCGTGAACTGCTGGTTGAACGGAATGGCCCTGCCCTGGCTGTCCTCGATGCCGATCCCGAAATTGCTGTCCTTCGCCGGCACCAGCAAACCGTTCTGGACCGGAAAACTCGTTTCGAAATACCCGTCCACCCGCACCGCGACGTTGCACTTCTTGGTCAACGACAACGAGAACCGCTTGCGCGGCACCGCCGGCAGGAAGCCGCTACCCGCCGCCTGCACCTGTCCGAAATTGACGATGCCCGGTTCGGGCGTCACCAGCACGTCGACGAAGCACGGCGTCGGCTTGAGGTTGCGCAGGCCGCTCAGGCGGTACTGGAAGCTCGTGCCGAACGCATTCAGTCCGAACTCGCCGTCGAACTGGAACACCGTATAGATATCGCTCGGCGGCTGGACCCAGTTGCCCTTCTTGCGCACGACGACCTGGTAGTCGATGCTGATGTTCGTGCGCTGGCAACGGCCCCGATCGAAGTCGTACCGGCTGCACGGCGGCACCGCATACCCGGTAAACACCCCGCCGCCGCGATTGCTGGTCTTGTCGAAATAATCGACGCCCTTGTAGCGGATGCCGATCTCGAGCCCCCATGCGGCAGGGTCCGTGCGATTCGGATTCGCGTAGAAGTAAATGTTGTCGACGACCTTCAGGCTACCGGCGTCACCCAGATCCTTGTAGCAATACCCCGACGTCGTGCGCACCGGCGACACCCAGATCACATAGCCGTCCGGCGCATCGGTCGGGTACGACGCCACGCCGCCGATCGGCTCGGTCAACGAAGTCGCGCCACTGTTGGTCAGGCAGCGCAACGCCCACGCCGGCTGCGCCGCCGCGACCAGCAGCGCGAGGACGACCCAGCGCAACCATGCCGCCGGCGACACCCGGTGACGCATGCCCCCGCTCATCGCTTCACGCTCTTGCACACACCCGCGTCGCACGCATATTCGACCGCCATCTGGCCACCGTAATCGTCGATATGCGTGACGAACAGCGTCGACGGCGTCGCCGCCTTGAAAGGCACGTCGGCCGTGCTCATCGGGCTCACCATCACCGGCTCGATCGGCACCGGCGTCTTCTGCGCGCCCGCGCTCACGTCGACGACCGTCACGTGGTACGGCGTCGGGTTGTCGAACACCAGCCTGTGCGCGGCCGCGTCGACGCGCAGCGTCATCGGCAGCGTCCAGTCCTCGTCGCGGGCGGGTTGCACGGCCTTCGGCCGGTAGAACAGCTTCATCTGCGTATGCAGCGCGATCTGCAGCGTGTTCGGCGTGTCGGTCTTCGGCGGCACTTCGCGGATGTTCAGATAGAACACCGTTTCGCGATCGGCCGGCAGCTCGGCGCCCGGCAGCTTCGCGATTCGCAGCACGTTGCGCTCGTTCGCCTCGACGCGCTGCAGCGGCGGCACGACCATCAGCGGCGACGTGACCCTGTTGCCCTTCGCGTCCTCCAGCCACGACTGCACGAGATACGGATACGTCGTGCTCTTGTTGGTGATCGTCACGATCGCGGCCTGTTCGCCTTCGTTGAAGATCACGCGCGTGCGATCGGGCACGATCGCCGCATGGGCGGCGCCCGCGAGCAGCGCGCCGGCGGCCGCGAGCACGCACAGCGCGCGCCGCGGGAAAGAAAGGGCAAAGGAATTGTTCATCGCTGGATCCGTGAAATCATCGTTCGACGCGCGCGGCCGCCGCATGCGACTCGCCGGACGTCCGGCACGTCACCGGAATCGGCGTGCCTTCGAGTTGGAGCTGGCTCGGCAGTGCGTCGATCGTGCAGAGCGTCCGTTCGCCCGCCCGCACCGCCAGCGTGGATTTCGGCTGAACCTGGGTCAGGAACGCCGCACCGCCCTCGCCGACGATGCCGAGTTCCTTGCCGTTCGCCGCGTCCTGCACCGACGCGCCGAACGGCAGCGGCTTGCCGGCCGCGTCGGTCAGCGTCAGGTACAGATTGCTGCCGCGCGCGGCGGAGAATTCGACGAAGCCGATCGCGCCGTCGGTCAGCACCATGCGCTGGATCGGGTTCGTCACCTGCACTTCGAGCGGCAGCTTCTCGACGTTGACGGTCGCGTCGTACACGTTGTACGGCGAGATGCCGTCGAGCACCGCGTAGCCGCGCGAATCGGTATGCGCAAGCGTGCCCGACAGCGGCACGTCGGGTACGCCGTCGGTCGACACCAGCAGCCGCGTGTCGCCCGCATTGCCGTTCGCGTGCGCCGACACGCCGTACTGCGTCGCGACGAACGAGCCGTCGACCTCGAGCGACGCGGCCGCATACGCATTGGCGAGCGTCGATGCCTGCGCGGTGAGCTGGTACGCCGACGTGCGCTGGCGGAAGCTCGCGTTCGCCGATGCACGCCCGTCGGTCTCGCCCGCATTGACCTGATACGTGCGGCCGGCCGGATCGTCGTAGATGTAGCCGGCGTTCACGCTGGTGCTGCCGCTGCCCGTCGTCAGGTTCGACGTGACGGTGTGGCGGCCGCCGATCGGCAGCGTCGCGGTGACCGAGAACTGATTGCCGCTCGCGCCCGCGCTCTGCGTGCGAAATGCCGACACGCTGACGTTCAGGTTGCGCAGCGTGCCGATCGAGAACGCACGCGTGAGCGTCAGGCCGACCCGCTGCTCGGACGCACGCGCCCAGTAGGTCGTCTGGTCGTACGAGAAATAGGTCGACGTGTCGCCGAAGCGCTTCGACAGCGTCGCCGAATAGCGCTGCTTGCTGTTGGCGAGGCCGTACGCGGTCGGATCGCCCGAGAATTGCGCGAAGTTCGTGTACTCGCGTTCGGAGAAGCGGTAGCCGAAAAAGCGCACGTCGGCATCGAGCCCGTCGAAGTGCTTCGAATAGTTGATGCGATACGAGTTGCCGTTGCGTGTCGCGCCGTTCCACCACAGGCGCGCCCGCGCGTGCGTGACGTCGGCCGACACCGCGCCGAACGCGCCGAAATCGCGGCCGACGCCGAGCGCGACCGACGTGTAGCCCGACGCAGCGATGAAGCCGCCATAGGCCGTGATGTCGAACGGCAGCCCGTACGCGATCTCGCCGAAGCCGAAGAACGGCGCGATGCCGGCGCCGCCGAACAGGCGCGGCTTGCCGACCGCCGCCTTGTAGCGCAACTGCCCGGTGCGCGCGAGGAACGGCACGGCGGCCGTCGTCACCTGGAAGCGCTGCACGCTGCCGTCCTCTTCCTCGACCGCCACGTCGAGCGTGCCCTGCACGCTCGTATTGATGTTCTGCAGCGCGAACGCGCCCGGCGACACGCGCGTCACGTACAGCACGCGGCCGGCCTGCGACACCGTCACGGTCGCGTTGGTGCGCGCGACGCCCGAGATCAGCGGCGCATAGCCGCGCAGCGACGGCGGCAGCATGCGGTCGTCGCTGCGGATCGACGCACCCGTCAGCGCGAACGTGTCGAAAATGTCGGAGCTGAGGTAGTCGTCGCCGAACGTCACCGTCGACTCGATCGACGGCAGCGCGCGAAAGGCATACAGCCGGCTGAAGCGGAACGTGCGGTCCGCGTACGCGGTATTCCCCACGTTCGATTGCGCCTGGTAGTCGCCGCGAAAGCGCCACGCATCCCAGTTCGCGCCGACCGTCCCGTACGCCTGGATCGAATTCGTCTGGCCGCCGCCCGAGCCGAAGTTGCGGTTCGTGTTCGCGATCACGCGATAGTCGAGCATCGCACCCGGAATGCCTTCGGACCAGCGCGCCGGCGGCAGGTAGGTCGAATCGGTGAACTCGAGCGCCGCCTGCGGAATCGTGATCTTGAGCCGCCCGTCGCTTTTCAGGTAACGCACGGTCGCGCCCTCGATCGCGCCGAGGTCGACGCAACGCCCACCCTGGAAGCGCGGCAGATCCTTCACGAGCGACGGCTTCAGCCCGAACTGCGCGACGAGCTCCGGCCGCAGGCACGGCTTGCCCGCGCCTGATGCGTCGAGCGCGATGAACTCGATCGATTGCAGCCCGTAGAACAGGTCGTTGACCTGCACGTCGAGCATGTATTCGCCCGGCAACGTGAAGTCGGGCTGCGAGAACTGCGACAGGTCGACGTTGTTCGTACCGCCGATGTCGAGGAACGACGAATTGAATTCCGTCGCCTGGCTCTGGCTGCCGACGACCAGCACGGAGACGCAAAGGAAGGAATGTCTGATTCGCACGCGGCGCTACCGGGAGTCCAGGGAGAAGGAAAACGGGGGAAAGATGACGGAGGAAGGGGCGCATGCCTCCCTCCTCCGATACCGACGCTTACTGGTAGCGGACCGTGAAGTTCGCGACGCCGTCCGCGGTACCCGGCGTCACGCCGGCTGCCGTCGCTTCGTACATCGCCGCGAAGCGCGCGATGTTCGTGCCGTTCTGCAGCACCGTCGGCGCCTTCTGCTCGGCGCCGTTGTCGAGGTACTCGCCC
Organism: Burkholderia sp. AU32262; assembly: GCF_020419985.1. Lineage (NCBI taxonomy): Bacteria > Pseudomonadati > Pseudomonadota > Betaproteobacteria > Burkholderiales > Burkholderiaceae > Burkholderia > Burkholderia sp. AU32262. The sequence continues at coordinate 195,010 of NZ_JAIZRS010000007.1, read as the reverse complement.
GACGCGGCCTGCAGGCGGATGCCGACGTTGGTCGCCGAACCGATCGTGGCGAGCAGCTTCGGCTGGCCGGCGCTCGACGTACCCGTGAACGTGAAGTACGCGTTCTTCGCGACGCTGGTGTCGCAATCGGTCAGCTTGATGTCGAAGTTGGTCGGCGTGGACTTGTCGCCGGCCTGCTTGAACACGTTGGTCGGCACCTTGCCGAGGTTCACGGTCTGGTTGACCGAGCCCGAGTCGATGCCGCATGCGCCCGCGACGATCTCGCCGGTGAAGTTGATCGTGCCGGTGCCCGCCGCGAAGGCCGAGGTGGACAGGGCCGCGAGTGCGACAGCGGTCAGGATGGTTTTTTTCATGAAGTTTCCCGTAAGGAGTGCAAATGGAATGAATGACGTGGCGGACGCAAACGGCAGCGTGTGGTGGCTCCCGTCCGTCACGAGGCGGCATTATCGAGATAACCGTGAAAGATTTCTGTAAATCATTGTCAAATCCGTCTGACAATGTTCGATTTACGCCTCTAAACCCTCATTCTTTCCTTTCCATTTTCAATTATCGAATTTTCATCCGCAGTCCTTTTTTATTTTTCGGAACTGGTTGAAGATTAAGGGAATTTCTTGCCGATAATCGCTGGCGCGCCGCCAGCCCTTGCCTGCATTGGTTTGCATGGGAGCATCATTCAAAAGACAAAACATTGTCCAAAGCCGCCACCGTTGTCATATCGCAACGCGAATATCACGCCATTTTCAACTGACAGGAAATTAACGACGGCATTCCATCGACATGGATTTATCGCGCAAACGATTGCGAAAAGTATACAAACGTTTTACCGCGACACTTTGTCGCCGCCATTAATTCCAATGCATTGATTAATTCGATCGTCAATTGCCGATCGTGAAACCGCATGCAGGCGCGGCCGCTGGAACGCGGCTGGCATGCCGGATTGGGCGAAATGAAAAGCGCGGAGACGGTCCGCCGAACGGTGAAAGGGAGCGCCGACGACGATCGGCGGCACGGCGGGCGGTACGCCCTGTCGAAGCGGCGGCCGAACGTCGAAGCGCGTGGCCGCCGTGAAGTCGCCCGACACGCCGCGGCGTCGGGCGACGAATCGCACGTCACGCGGAAGCCGCGGCCTCCGCCGTTGCCGGCGCCCAGCCGCCGCCGAGCGCACGGTACAGCGCGATCGCGTTCGCGAGCCTGAGCTGCCTGAGCCGGATCAGTTCCTGCCCCGACTCGTACGTGCTGCGCTGGGCGTCGAGCAGTTCGAGATAAGTCGCGACGCCGCCCGCGTAGCGACGCTCCGCCAGCTTCAGCCGCGCGCCGTCCGCCTCATATACATCCTGCTGCGCGGCGAGCTGCCGGTCGATCCAGTCGCGCGCGGCGAACGCATCGGCCACTTCGCGAAACGCGGTCTGCACCGCCTTCTCGTATTCGGCAACGGCGATGTCCTTGCGTGCGTTGGCGACGTCGAGGTTCGCGCGATTGCGGCCGCCCGCGAAAATCGGCAGCGTGATGCGCGGCGCGAACGTCCATACGCTCGTGCCAGCCGCGAACAGGCTCGAGAACGCGTCGCTCACCGAGCCGTAGTCCGTCGTCAGCGCGATGCGCGGGAAGAACGCCGCGCGCGCCGCGCCGATGTTCGCGTTCGCGGCCTTCAGCCGTGCCTCGGCCTGCCGAATGTCCGGCCGCCGTTCGAGCAATGCGCTCGGCGCACCGGGCGCCACGGGCGCGATCGACAGCGCGTCGAGTGCGGTCGCGTCGCCGGGCACGCTGCGCGCGAAGTCGCCCGCCAGCAATTGCAGCGCCCGTACGGCCTGCGCATGCTCGCGCTGCAGCGCGGCCTGCGACGCGCGCGCGGACGCCACCAGCATCTCGGCCGAGCGCAGCTCGATCGCATCGCTGGTGCCGGCCGCATAGCGGCGTTGCGTGAGCGCGGCCATCCGCTCGCGCGCATCGAGCGTGCGCTGAGCGAGCGCCAGTTGCTCGTGCAACGATCGTTCGGAAACGTATGCGCCCGCCACTTCGGCGATCACGCCGATGCGGACCGTGCGCTGCGCGTCGGCCGTCGCGAAATACTCGGCGAGCGCCGCGTCGGACAGGTTGCGCACGCGGCCGAACAGGTCGAGCTCGTATGCGCTGACGCCGACGCCCGCGCGATACAGCCCGCTGATCGCGCTTTCGCGCACGACCGGATCGTACTGGCGCGCGCGTTCATAGCCGAGATTCGCATCGACCGACGGCATCAGGTCCGCACGCTGCACGCCGTACAGCGCGCGCGCTTCCTCGAGCCGGCCGGCCGCGATCCGCAGGTCGCGATTGTTCGCGAGCGCCGCGTCGATCCACGCCTGCAGCGCCGGATCGGTGAAATACGCATGCCAGTCGTCGAGCAGCGCCGTATCCTGCGCCGCGGCCGACGCGCCGGCCGGTGTCGTACCGCCGTCGACCGGCGCATAGGTCGCCGGCACCGGCGCCGCCGGGCGCTCGTAACGCGGCGCAAGCGAGCACCCGGCGAGCGCGAGCGCGGCGGCGAGCGCCGCCGGAAGCCGCCGCGCGGCGCGTGCATTCAGCGCGAACATCATGGTTGCGAACCCTCCATCGTCGTCGGCTGCGCGCCGCCGCGCCGGCGCGGGCCGACGTCGAACAGGCGGCCGACGATCACGAAAAACAGCGGGACGAGAAACACCGCGAGCACGGTCGCCGTGATCACGCCGCCGAGCACGCCGGTGCCGATCGCCGTCTGCGCGCCGGACGCGGCGCCTGATGCGAACGCGAGCGGCAGCACGCCGACGCCGAACGCGAGCGACGTCATCACGATCGGCCGCAGCCGCAGGCGCGCGGCCTCGAGCGCCGCGTCGACGAGCGACATGCGCTGCGCGACGAGATCCTTCGCGACTTCGACGATCAGGATCGCGTTCTTCGCGGACAGCCCGATCGTCGCGATCAGCCCCACCTTGAAATAGATGTCGTTCGGCATCGCGCGCAGCGTGACGCCGAGCACCGCGCCGATCACGCCGAGCGGCACGACCAGCATCACCGCGAACGGAATCGACCAGCTCTCGTAGAGCGCCGCGAGCGCGAGGAACACGACCAGCACCGACAGCGCGAACAGCATCGGCGCCTGCGCGCCCGACAGCCGCTCCTCGAACGACTGCCCCGACCATGCATAGCCGATGCCGGCCGGCAGTTTCGCGGCGATCCGCTCGATCGCGCTCATCGCCTCGCCGCTGCTGTGGCCGGCCGCGGCCGAGCCGTTGATCGTGAACGACGGATAGCCGTTGTAGCGCGTGAGCTGCGGCGGCCCGAGCGTCCAGTGCAGCGTCGTGAACGCCGCGAGCGGCACCATCTCGCCGCGCGCGTTGCGCACGCGCAGCTTCTTCACGTCGTCCGGACCGAGCCGGTGCCGCCCGTCGGCCTGCACCATCACGCGCCGCACCTGCGTGCCGTGCATGAAATCGCCGATATAGTCGGAGCCGAACATCACCGCGAGCGTCGTGTTGATCTCGTCCATCGACACGCCGAGCGCGGACGCCTTCGCGCGATCGATGTCGAGCTTCAGTTGCGGCGCGTCCTGCGTGCCCGCGAACATCAGATCGGTGAGCGCACGATCCTTGCCGCCCGCCGCGAGCAGTTGCTCGCGCGCGGCGCTGAACGTCGCGTAGTCGAGCCCGCCGCGGTTCTGCAGCCGGAAGTCGAAGCCGCTCGACGAACCGAGATCGGGCAGCGCCGGCGAGTTCATCGCGAACACCGTCGTGTTCGGCGTGCCCGCGAAGCGTTCGTTGATGCGCGCGACGATCGCTTGCACGTGATCGCGCGCGGCCTTGCGCGCCTTCCAGTTCTTCAGCGTGACGAAGATCATCCCGCCGTTCGGCCCTTCGCCGTACAGGTTGAAGCCGCCGAGCGCATAGGTATAGGCGGCCGGCTCGTCGCGGCGGATGGCCGACTCGACTTCGCGCACGCTCTGCATCGTTTCCGCGAGCGGCGTGCCTTGCGGGCGGATCACCATCACCATGAAGTTGCCCTGATCCTCGTCCGGCAGGAACGCGGTCGGCAGTTGCGTGAGCATCAGCGCGGCGGCCGCGGTCAGCGCGCCGTACACGACGAGCCAGCGTACCGGCTTCTTCAGCATCGCGCCGACCCCCGCCGCGTAGCGCTGCGTCGCCCGCGCGACGAAGCGGTTGAACCCGCCGAAGAAGCCGCGCTTCTCGTGATGGTCGCCGGACACCGGCTTGAGCAGCGTCGCGCACAGCGCGGGCGTCAGCGACAGCGCGAGGAAGGCCGAGAAGCCGATCGACACCGCGAGCGACAGCGCGAACTGCCGATAGATGTTGCCCACCGCGCCGCCGAAGAACGCCATCGGCACGAACACCGACGTGAGCACCACGGTGATCCCGACGATCGCGCCGCTGATCTGCCGCATCGCCTTGACGGTCGCGTCGTACGGCCCGAGCCCTTCCTCGACCATCAGCCGCTCGACGTTCTCGACGACGACGATCGCGTCGTCGACGAGAATGCCGATCGCGAGCACCATCCCGAACATCGTCAGCACGTTGATCGAGAAGCCGGCCGCGTACATCACGCCGAACGTGCCCGCGAGCGCGACCGGCACGACGAGCGTCGGAATCAGCGTCGCGCGCAGGTTCTGCATGAACAGGAACATCACCAGGAACACCAGCACGCCGGCCTCGATCAGCGTCGTGACGACCTTGTTCATCGACACGCGCACGAACGACGACGTCTCGTACGGGATCTGGTATTTCACGCCCGGCGGAAAGTACTTCGACAGCTCGTCCATCGTCGCGCGCACGCGCTTCTCGGTGGACACCGCGTTCGAGCCCGGCGCGAGCTTGATGCCCATCCCGGTCGCGACCTTGCCGTTCACGTACGACGGATAGTTGTAGTCGTTGCCGCCGAATTCGATGCGCGCGACGTCGCGCAGGAACAGCGCGGAGCCGTCCGGCCGCGCGCGCAGCGCGATCGCGCCGAAATCGGCCGGCGTCTTCAGCGGCGCGTCCGCGAACACGGTCGCCGCGATCGGCGCGCTGTCCGGCACCGCGCTGCGGCCGATGTCGCCGATCGTCACGCGCGCGTTGTGCGCGCGCACGGCCGACGCGATGTCCGACGCGGTGAGGCCGTGCCCGGCCAGCTTCACCGGGTCGGGCCAGATCCGCATCGCATATTCGGCGCCCCAGAACTGCACCTTGCCGACACCCTCGACGCGGCGCAGCGCCTGCACGACGTTCGCCGACGCATACTCGCCGAGCTGCACGTCGGTCATCCGGCCGTCGTCGGACGTCAGCGACACGACGAGCTGGATGTTGTCGGCGGCCTTCTCGACCTGGATGCCGTCGCGGCGCACGGGCTCGGGCAGGCGCGCATCGACCGTCTTCAGCCGGTTCTGCACTTCGACGGCCGCGAGATCGGCGTTCACGCCCTGCTTGAACGTCAGGTACAGCGACGCCGCCCCGGCGCTGCTCGTCGCGGACGTATACAGCAATCCCGGCGCGCCGTTCATTTCGCGCTCGATCAGCGCGGTCACCGATTCCTCGACGACCTGCGCGGACGCGCCCGGGTACGCCGCATAGATGCTGACGACGGGCGGCGCGATGTCCGGGTACTGCGCCACGGGCAGCGCGCGGATCGCGAACAGGCCGCCCAGCATGATGAAGATGGCGATCACCCACGCGAAGACGGGGCGATCGATGAAGAAACGTGCCATGTTGGTTTGAACCGGTCAGGTTTGACGGGCGGCCGCCTGCGAAGCGGCCGCTGCCGGCGCCGCCTTCGACCGCGGCGCCTTTTCGACGGGCTTGACGGTGGTATCCGGCGCGAACTGCGCGGCGTCGTCGACGATCACGCGCTCGCCGCCCGCGAGGCCGCGCGTGATGCGCCAGTCGTGGCCGCTCATCTGGTCGGCCGTGACCTCGACATCCTTGACCTTGCCGTTCGCGCCCACCACGCGCACCGACGTACGGTCGGCGGTACGCAGCAGCGCGTCGCGCGGCACGAGGATCGCCCGCTGGTCGACCGCCGTGTCGAGCGCGATCCGCACATATGCGCCGGGCAGCAGCTCGCGCTCCGGATTCGGGAACAGCGCGCGCATCGCGACGGTGTCGGTGGTCGGATCGACCGCGAGATCGCTGAACAGCAGCTTGCCCTTCAGCGGATACGCGGTGCCGTCCGCGCGCAGCAGCGTCACCGCGATGTCGTGCTGCGCAATGCCCGTCGCGCGCCCGCTCTTCACCGCGCGACGCAGTGCGTCCACGTCAGCGGCCGGCTGCGAGAAGTTCACGTAGATCGGATCGAGCTGCTCGACGGTCGTTAGCGGCGTCGCCTGGTCCTGGCCGACGAGCGCGCCCTCGGTCACGAGCGCGCGCCGTGCGCGGCCCGCGATCGGCGCGGTGACGGTCGCGTAGTCGAGCTGCAGTTGCGCCCGCGCGAGTTCCGCCTTCGCCGAGGCGACCTCGGCCTTCGCCTGCGTGTCGGCCGCGACGGCCTCGGTGTGGTCGCGCTCGCTCACCGCGCGATCGCGCACGAGATCGTCGTAACGGCGGCGCTTGTCGGTCGCCGCGAGCGCGGCGGCCTGCGCCTTCGCGAGCGCGCCCTGCGCGGCGTCGCGGGCGGCCTTCAGCGGCGCGGGATCGATACGGAACAGCACCGCGCCCTGCTTCACTTCCTGGCCTTCCTCGTAGGTGCGCGCGGTGACGATGCCCGCGACCCGCGCGCGGACTTCCGCCTGCCGGTATGCGTCCAGCCGGCCCGGCAGTTCGACGGTCATCGGCACCGCCGTCGGGCGCACCGTCACGACGGTGGCCTGCTTCGCGGCCTCCGGCGCGGCGTCCTCGTCGCCCTTTCCGCATCCGCCCACCGCCAGCAGGGCCGCGAGCGCGAACGGCGCCAGCCGCGTGCGGCGCCACAGGGTGCGTTTGTTATTCATGTTCTGACCTCGGAACGTTCGCCGCCGATACAATGCGGCGGCTCAGGGTGGCCGATTATAATCAGTCATGTCTGATTAAATACAGGCTCCTTCAATCTGACCGACACACTGTCTCAATAAAACGACAGCGAGCTGTAAGGAATTTCACGACATGGCCCGCAAGACCCGGGAAGAATCGCTCGCCATCAAGCACCGGATCCTCGACGCCGCCTCGCTCGTGCTGCTCGAGCGAGGCGTCGCGCAAACCGCGATGGCGGACCTGGCCGAGGCCGCCGGGATGTCGCGGGGCGCCGTCTACGGCCATTACCGCAACAAGATGGAAGTCTGTCTGGCGATGTGCGACCGCGCGTTCGCGCGCACGTCGGAAGGTTTCGACGCCGGCGACGGCCTGCCGCCGTTCGCGACGCTGCGGCGCGCCGCGTCGCACTACCTGCAGGAATGCGGCGAGCCGGGCCCCATGCAGCGCGTGCTCGTGATCCTCTATACGAAGTGCGAGCAGAGCGAGGAAAACGGCGCGCTGCAGCGGCGCCGCATGCTGCTCGAGCTGCAGATGCTGCGGATCACGAAGGCGCTGCTGCGTCGCGCGATCGCGGCCGGCGAAATCGCCGCCGATCTCGACGTGCATCTGGCTGCCGTCTATCTGGTGTCGCTGCTCGAAGGCGTGTTCGCGTCGATGATCTGGACCAACCGGCTGCGCGGCAACCTGTGGAACGACGCCGAGGCGATGCTCGACGCCGGTTTCGACGCCGTCCGCACGTCGGCCGCGCTGCGCCGGCGCGCGCAAAAATTGCCGGACTAATCAAAATCGTCGTAACAAATGCTGATTTAACCCGACTTACCGCACTGCGAAACGAATGAGCTGACCCTCTTTAAAATTTTTAACGTTTCGCGGAACATCGGTAGACTGACGCTGTCATCTTTCTTTAGCGTCTTCGTGATAACCGGGTTCGACCCGGCATGCACGCCGCCGTTCGAAGCGGGGCCCGCCCCGCGAGTTGGGTCGAACGGGAACGATACAGGCCCCTGGCGGGGCCTGTTTTGTTGCACGCCCGTCGCCCGCCATGTCGCCCCCCTGACGCATGGACCGCCGACGGCTCCTGCCCACACCTCTTTGAACCGCTTTCCTGGATGTGGACACCTTTGGTCAAGCCTGCCGCAACCCCTGATGCTTTCGCGCCCGGCCGCGCGCAGCGCCTCGTGCGCGCGCTCGTGCCGGCCGCCGTGCTCGGCGCCCTCGCCGCCTTCGGGCTCGCCGCCGCGCTGCCTGCCGTATCGCAACTGCCCGGCGCCGTCGACTCGGGCACGGCCGCGCTGCCGCAGCGCGTGCTGTCCGATACGCCGTTTCCCACCGCGCAGCATTTCGTGACGAGCGAGCTTGCACGCACGCTCGGCGAGCGCAACGAATACCTCGAGCGCAACGATCGCAGCCCGCAGCCGGGCCTGTTCGCGCCGCTCAGCGCGCATCGCAACGACATGCTCGGCTACGCGAGCCTGTTCCAGTTCGCGTCGCCCGATCATCGGCAAGGGATGCGCGCGGGCGACATCGAGCTCACGCTGTCCGATACGCTGAATCGTCTCGACGTGCCGCCCGAAGTGCGCATCCAGCTCGGCGATCTCGTCACCGGCAAGGTCGCGATGCGCGCGAGTGCGCAGCGCGGCGACTATTACCGCCTCGCGTTCGACACGCACGACGGCACGCCGCGCCTGACCGCACTCGAGCTGCGCGTCGCCGGCCGCACGTTCGGCGCGATCTGGTTCCACGCGCCGGGCGCCGAACACGGTGCGTACTACACGCTCGACGGCTCGCCGCTCGAAGCCGCGGCGTTCACGATGCCGGTCAAGTGGACGCGCATCAGCTCGTTCTTCGGCGAGCGCATCCATCCGCTGTCGCAGGCGATGGCGTTCCATACGGGCGTCGATCTCGCCGCGCCGAGCGGCACGCCGGTCGATGCGGCGGCCGACGGCGTCGTGTCGTTCGTCGGCACTGATCCGGGCGGCTATGGCCGCTACGTGATCGTTGATCATGCGGATGGCTATTCGACCTACTACGCGCACCTGTCCGCGTACGCGCGCGGGCTGAAGGTCGGCGAAACGGTGAAGCAGGGCCAGCGCATCGGGTCGGTCGGGATGACGGGCGCGGCCACCGGCCCGCACCTGCATTTCGAGGTGCGCGTCGCGAACGATCCGGTCGATCCGCTCGTCACGCTCGCGAACGCGCAGACGGGGCTATCCGACATGCAGCTCACCGCGTTCCGCCAGGAAGCCGCGCAATGGCGCTTCCGGCTTGCGTCGATCAAGACGACGCCGTTCGCGTTCGCGCAGAACGACGGGCCGCTGTGGGGCGATTTCGCGACCGGGTCGTCGACGCTGCGTGCGGTTTTCGATACGCACTACTCGGCGGAGCGAAGCTGATTCTGAGGTACACGATGCTGGTGGTCGCGGAAGAGCGTACGGTCAAGTGCTCCGCCGCTCTTCTCTACACCGCCGGCTGGTCACGGGCTTGAGCCAATGTTTTGGCGCGGGGTAAAAGCAGACTTGCGCCTGATACCGAAGGCGGCTTGCACTACATCCCCTCGTGGTCATAGCGCCGGCGCAATACCGGATCCCGAGTGATTCGCAACCGAAAACAGTTCGGGCACCACGCACCGCGATTGACCACCGTGTTCGGCATCGAGTCCCAAACATGTCCGTGTGCGCATTGCCACGTCAATTTGACTCGATTGCCGTGATATTCGGTACTCAAGCATCGACCACCGCGCTCCGCGGCAATTGCCTGCATGTCCTCTATCGTTCGGCGCTTCGCGAGATTGGCGCAATGCCGACACCATGCCCCGCCGAGCACCAAATGCCCCCACGTCGTCCATTCATGTCCACGTGCGCATCGGAATCGGTACTTCGAATTTGTCAGGTGATACTCCGTCGAGAGAAGCTGTCCACCGCGTAGCGCCGCTGCGGCCTGCAATCGCTGGAGCCCGTTCGGATCGCGTTGCTGTTCTCCATGCCTGATTCGAGCACACTGCGGGCACCATCCGCCGTCGACGATTCTGTGAGCTACGGCTGTCCATCGATGGCCCTCGGCACACTCCCATTCATAAAGTGCGGCGATACCGATATATGCGTCCGTCAGGCAACGACCGCCGCGCTCCATCGCCGCCTCATGAAGACGTTCCAAGCCATCGGAATGTAGGAGACACGCAGCCAACTCGATTTTTGCGCATCGCGGACACCCATGGCCGTCTAGAATCTTGCGAGCCTCGGTCGTCCATTCGTGTCCAGAACGACAGGTGAAATGTTGCCGCGCCGTTTGACCGAGATAGGTTCCTTCATGGCAAACAAGACCGCGTTCACTCAATAGTTCCTGAAAGCGGTGCTGCACGCGCACTTGTTCGCACTGGAGGCAGGTTATCGTGCCTCGCATCGCGACAGTGCCTATGCGCGTGAAGTCATGGCCCGATTCGCAGCGGAATTCATAGTAGGACTTCAGCCCTCGCCATTCGAGCGTTAGAAGCGTATGCCCCCGTTCGGCGGCAATCTCGACCAGACGGGCATATGCAACGTCGGGCTTGCGACGTGTACGTGTCGGAGAAGTACCTTGGCTCATTGTCTTCAGAACTGAGCAGTCACCTGAAAACCGAGCGTCACTCGCGCGGTCGGAAAACCCGACGGCTTGTAGACAGGCGTACCCGCGAAGAGATCGTAGCCGTATCCACCGAACCGAGTCACGACACTGCCCTTGACACCAACCACTGCACCCGCGAGCTGCGTGCCGACCAAGGCAACGGGCTCCGGTCCCCAGACGCGACCGTAGTCGAGACCGGCATAGGCCGATAGCTCGGTCTGCGAGATGGGAACCTGCAATTCGTTGCGCCAGTAGAACCCGCGTGATGCCGCCAGCAGCGTTTCACCGTCGAATCCCCGCACGGTATAACGACTGCCGATCGTGACGCTATCGAGGTATGAAACCGTGTTGCCGGTGTACTGACCATGAAAGGTCGTCACGTATTTGAACGGCTGCGCCCCAATCGCAAACGGTGTCGACAGATTCGCATCGAGCACGATCATCTTGAATCGGTACGTCTGCCCTCCCTCTGCCGCGAACATGCTATCGGTCGAGCCGAGCCAGCCCAAGCCCTGACGATAGGCAAGCGAGCCGTCGAACTGCGACGAGCCGAAATAGTGCCGGTCAGTCAACCCGAGTTCGAGAAAGGTCGCGTTCTGATGTGACGACGGTATCGTCGTGCCTTCGATATAGCTGTCGCCGAAACGGCGCGTCAGGCGAACCTGTGCGCCGAACACATCGTTCCGGCTGCGCGTCAGCACACGATTGAGCCTGAAATCGACCGTCTTCATGTTGCCGCTCGCAACGAACGTCTGATTCACGGCCGCAAGTGGTTGAAAGTACGTGTTGGTGTAGGCGGAGAGCGTGCCGGTCCAGTAACCCCAGGGGATCGAGTAGAACGCGTTCCAGCCGTGCGAGCCGAAGCGCTTGTCGCCGAATTCCAGATCCTGGTTGAAGCCGACGTTGAAGATGTCGTTCAGGCCCAGCGGGTTGTCGATGCCAAGCGAGACGTTGCCTTGCAGCCTACCGGTCGCGCGCGTGCCGGAATTGTCGATGGAGGCGACGACGGTCCACGGCTTACCGCGCTTCACGTCGAGTACGACATCGCTTTCGCCAGGCGTATCGCCCGGTGCGATCCGCATCGACACATCCTGGCTTGAGACGCGCTTCATCTGCTCAAGCCCTTGTTCGATGTCGCGCAGGTTCAACACGTCGCCGTCGCGCGTCGGGAATGCGGTCTTCCACGTTCCGCGTAGCTTCTCGTCCTCGAAACGCACGTGGCGGATCACGCCCGGAATCAGCGCAAGCTTCAATGTGCCGGTGGACAAATCCTGCTCGGGCACGAGTACGCGGGTCGTGATGTAACCGCGTGCGAGGATGGCCTGCGACAGCCCCTTGACGATCAGGTCGACGCCTTGCTTGCCGACGCATTGGCCGGCGTAGTGCGCAAGCCAGTCGCGCGCAAAGGCAAAGCGATCCATCGGCAATGCGGATGCGCCTTGCGCCTTTGACGTGGCCGGTAACGAGTCGGGCACGTCGAGCGTGAAGCGGTCGATTCGGAAGCACGGCGTCTCGGCGAGCAATACCGGATAGTCTTCCGGACGCGGCACGTCCGAGCGCACGCCCGGCGCTTGCACGGTGGCCTCACGCTGCTGGGTGTCGCGACGTTGCCGCACTTGCTGATTCTGCTCGGCGTTCGCGCGGGCGGCGGCGGCTTGGTCGTTCGGAGTGGGCACCTGTTGTGCTTGCGCAGCAAGCGTGATCAGAGTAGTGATTGGCAAAACAGCCAGCCGTCTGGTCGTTTTCATTTAATTATTTTTTTGATTGACAGGAATAGACAGCAACCATCCCCCGTTATCGATATGGCACTGTCCATAAATTCGCATCAGCGCCCCAACTATAGTCTCGATTTAAATCAATTCCCCGCATTTCCGAGCCGGGTGTCTTGCCGCAACTTCTCAATCAATTGATCCCACACATTCTCGTATAGCGGAAATGAATCCTCAGCCTGAGAAGCGGTTCTAGCCCGCGTCACAGCCGTCAGAAAAATTGACAGCCCGTTAGAATTCAACGATTCCGTTGAGATAAAGCTCATCCCTCCTTCTTCCATAGGAAGATAAACCTCATCCTTAACCCAAATGTCAGACGAGCCAAACTGATCACCGATTCTGCTAACCAAATAATCGAACTGACTCGTACTCACCGGAACGCGAACGTCTTTAGAAATAACTATTGATCCTGCCACTTTCGCCTCATTTGATCAGGATGATCTTAGTCCGCCTCAATTTAAAATTTACCTACATGCCGATTGTGACATACGGACCATTCAGTGATGGTGGTGGGTATACCGATCTCGTTATTCCGAAATTCCCAAATTTGATGGGAGATCAGTTACGAAGCTCGACCGCGAACCGTATTGCGGCGCCAGTTCGCGAATATTTTTCGACAAAGATGCTCTTTCACAATCCGACATCTCTTGCAACCCGCCACTTATTTTTTCCAGTAACTCCATGGATGCATCCGGATCAATGACGCTCTCACCAGAATATTCCAAAAATATCGAAACATCAATAATTACTCTTGCAAAGTACTTATTTTCCATTTGACGAGACAACCTTCCCTGTGATGCCGGCCATTCCAAGGATATGAAACATTTCTTTTATCCCGCGCAGATTATTGTTTATTTCGCATGCCGCATCGCTCATGTAAATCCATTTTGAGCGAGCACCTGTGACTAACGACTGGCTTAATCGTAAGCCCTATCCGCCATAACGGCAGGATTTTTCGCTCAATTATCACCTTGCCATCGACGCAATCGGATTTTACGAGGCAGCCAATCCATCAAGTCGGGCTCCTTCCAACGCAGGTGCAAACCCGGCCTAGATTCCTGGATCGAATCTCGCATCAGCGGCTGAATCATTGTAATCACGCGCCGTTAATCTCATCGTATCGTTCTCGTTTACCCAGCTACCTTTCCGTTCCCGATGTCATTTTTGGACTTACAATCATCCCACCAAAAAATTTCAATGATACGTTCCGCCAGACGTCCAGCCATCCAAAATTCTTTGCAAGAATTTATTCTCCGAGGAAGAAATTACCCGATCGTGAAATCTTACCTCGATCTTGCCCGCAACATATTTAACAATTGTGCCAGATGGCAAGGCCAAGAATGGGACAACCCTCGGAGAATTCACCGCCACCTCAAACAAGGAGGAGAATTTTCCATCGCCGCCATTATTGTCTCGCTCAACAAAAAACCAACCTGAATCGCCTTTCTGCGGTAAATCCCGGTTTATAAAAAATTCTCGACATGATCCAAATCCTGGAGAAACAATCCCCCTCTCCAGTAAGGATGGAAAATTCGGATCAACATCCACCTGAGCGCACACCTCTCTTTGCAAATGCAAATCCTTGAAAGTTTTGTCTATCGAAAACATCCAATTTATTGGCATACGACGAAAATCTGGCTCCCACATCTCCAAATCGCCATGTCCGTCTTCTTTCAACATCAAGATCATCCAGCCAAACTGGATACTCTGACCAGCATTGAACCTCACCCCTCGTCGAATCTCGCCCTCAAAATACTCAAACAGGTCACTTATCATGAACTCAAAATCGCCATCCAGCGATACCACAAAATTGGGATGACCATACCTTTTGTCAAAATTCGATCTAAAAATCATGGCAATCACCTTGGATGATTTAGCAATGGACGCGATCGCTAACCCTTCTTTTAATCGCGTTGCGGACGATTCCTTTATTTCATAATTCAACCAAGAGAGTCATTATTTCAACCAAAATGGCTCCCCTTCCAGTGCGTCGTATTCAGAAAGAGGTCTATTCTGATATCGAGTAAATCCAGACAAATCTGAAATTACAACACGAACAGGCTGGTAGATGTTAAATGCCTCGAAGAATGACTCTGCAGACTCGCAGGCATCGACGAATTTTTCAAAAAACCTTCCAAATACGTCAGTCAGTGTCGATCGGCCTGGATTCAGCCAGCTCTTTTCCGGATTTGCAAGCATTGCAGCATCCCACTCAACAGATGTTGCAGCTGGCTTTTCTGCAAAAATTTCGCGGGCTTTCGCCATCAACGCGCGAGCGCTATCCAACTCCTCCCTCCGAAGGTACCGGCGATATAGGCGATCCGTTAACAAGCTCCAATCTTGTTCCGAATGATCTTGTGCCGCATACAGTTCGAGACACTTGAAGAACAATCTAACATCAGGGGCCGGCCCAAGCTCACAAATTGTATGTCCACCGTGAAAGCCTATCGTTCTCATTTTGTCTTAAATTGAATATTAATCGGGCTAATTATGCCATTCGACTTTTGAACAATACCTTGAACAATCGCCGTCCGTTGTGCGGGGGATACCGTTTGCCCGCGTATATCAATCACAACTTGTTGTTGCATTCCCTCTGGCAAATTGGCTGCTCGCTGAATTGCCTGATTTGCAACATTGTTAATCAAACCACTTGAGTTGTTCTCGATGTTGTAATTTTTTACCTCGTAACTGATTGTTCTATCTACTGTCGATATGTCTGTATTGTAAAGCTGGACGTTCGACGCCATCGCCCCGCCTGCACTACCGCCAACCAGTACGCCACCAACCGTTGCCGCGACGTTTGCGGCGATGTTGCCGAGCAGCGACGAGCCGGTCGTATCGCCGACCAATTTACTGATCTTCTCAGCCTGGTTCGCCAGCAGTAACGGCATGCCGGCTCCCGCTGCGCCCCCAATCGCCGTGAGCGCGCTGCCGCCGCCGAGCCCGCCGATCAGCGCACCGCCCACGCCCTGCAATTCTGCAAATATCAGACGAATCAAACTGATCACCGATTTTTCTAACAGAATAATCGAATCGGTTTGTACTTACCGGAGCACGAACGTTCTTAGAAGTAACTATCGATCCCGCCATTTCGACCTCACCCGATCAGAATTGCAACCGACGAAATCCAAATTCACAAATCAAATCTAACAATAACATTGCGAACCTCTTACTCTCTTTCGGGGAACTCATCCCCAAAGGCTAGCAACGTCACCCTCAATGCATTTCGAAACGTCTGGGCGTCAAAGATACGTTCAGATGGCTCAATTCCGCTCACATCAGGATCAGCCCACACCTTGTACGTGCCGGGGTGACCTGTGCACGGGATATGGTCTATTTCCCATCCTGGATCGCCACCCGATCCCCCATTAGGCTGCAATATTGCAGCCAACCAATGATCCAAGGGCACTGACTGTGCGACCACCCATGTAAGAACCCAATAAAGCAACTGTTCGAGTCCCTCAACTTCATGCGCATGACCGCACTTCATTTCGCCCCTCGTATTGGATATGCGGTAGGAAGCGACGGAGGCGAACCTGCCTCTCAGTAAGCTCTGTGCTGCCGAACGATCGCTGAATGAAGCATTCGAATTTAAATTCATCCACTTTTGCAACGCCAACGGAGTAAAAAGCAACGGCGCTGACGTTGGTCAGGATGCTCATCGTCCAACTTACCGGTCCGTTATCTGGCGGGCAGTCACAACAAAGACATCGTGCTCTAGACTCTCTGAATGAACGAACTCAGCCGCGGCTAGATTGTTTTGTTCCGCAACACCAACGTCAACGGGCGGATCGACTCCATCCCAAATGCAATCGAGCCTCGCTTCGAATCCAGGGAAATGCCAAATACCTCCCTCGATCCGAGCTACAACCAAACCGTGCTGACCCGCCCGTTCACAAACCGCAATTGCTGCATCGGCAGATAGCTTCATCACAACGCTTCCGCCCAGTGAGAAAAAGTCATCCGACGAATCGTAGCGTCGTTGGAGATCAATATTCATCGCGACTCACTTCCATTTAATTCGACTGTCGGGAATCCAACCAGGATCGTTTTTACCGCTCACTTGGACAACTTCGCCGGTCCGGTCGTTGACCACAACGTAACCACTCTTAGAACCGTACACGGATGCGGAATCTTTTCTCGGCAACCCGTCTGGGGTCTTCCCCGCAGATCGATTATCCATCGTCGTTCCGACAGGTCCCTCATTGACGACTGCGTGCACTTCTTGCTGCGTCCATCCACGAGCCTCAAGTTGGCCGCCGATCTTGCCGTCGATAACAACCTTGCCCACGTTTGTGGCCGATGATGTACCCGCCGCCGCAACTCCACCATTGGCCGTTGGGAGTTGAGCATTCGCTCCTGAACTCCCCGCTGTCGCTGTTCCCGGCGAGGGCGACGCGCTTGCGCCATTGCCATACGGTTGGGTTCTTGCCGCATTGCCGGCCGCGCTCAAATCACCACTTGCGGTTTTCAGTGCGCCGTTTCCGACCGTGGCGACATCCGCCGACGTTGTTGCCGCATCGGTTCCGACTGCAGCTTTGCCGCCCAGACCCAGCGTCGCCAAGACCGGTGTCCAGAACTCCGTGTCAGGTCCGACCGACGTTCCAGACTTGTACGGCTTCTTCAGCCCTTCCAGCGAGACATAGCCTGCATCGCCAGGTGTGGCAAGCGGCCCGCCGTTCGGAAGGTTGACGATCGCGCCCGCGACGTTGACCATCCCGTTCCACATACCGGCCTTGGCGTCGGACGTCATGACGATAGCCTGGGCTACCTTCTTTGACAACGACGCAAATACGTCGTTTGACGTTTGCTTGTTCCGATCGTTATCTGCATTGTAAAGCTGCACATTCGACGCCATTGCGCCGCCGGCCGTGCCGCCCACTAACGTTCCGCCCACCGTCGCCGCCACGTTCGCAGCAATATTGCCGACCAGCGACGAGCCGGTCCTATCACCGACCGATTTACTGATCTTCTCAGCCTGGTTCGCCAGCAGTGACGACATGCCCCCGCCGGCTGCGCCACCGATTGCCATGAGCGCACTGCCGCCGCCGAGCCCGCCAATCAGCGCACCGCCGCCCATCTGCAATTCCGCGCGGGACGCACCGCCTTCCATCCAGCCCTTGGCTTCGTTCAGCGCCGCTTGCGCGCCAGCGAGGTCGCCGCTGTCATACGCCGATTGAGCTGCTTTCAGCGCCGCGTCACGTTTGTTGTCCGCATACAAGCCAATCCCCTGCGACACCGTCTGGCCGGCCGCCTGCGCCGCGTTCATCGTATCGGCCTGCTGCGACAGCGTTTTCTGAACGTCGGGCGTCTTCGAAACCGTCCCGTTCAGATTCGTCGTGTCGCGGTTCAGGTTCGCGACATCCTGCGTCTGCTCACCCGGCTTCGTGATGTTGATCGTGCCAGCGCTCACCGCGCTCTTCGTCGTCGCGCTCTGGTCGCCGCTGTCGTTCTGGAACACCATCGGCGTGACGCCGCCCGAGCCCGATACCGACGACGGGCCGACTGCCTTGTTGCTCGACCCGACCGACGCGCCCGCGCTGAAGCCCGCGCTGTTCGCGCTGTAGTGCGAGTGGTTCTCGATGTCGCTCGTCGTGAGCGTGCCAGTCGTCAGGTTGTTCTTCGACGCGTCGGCCGTGCTGGCGATATACGCGCCCTTCAGGTCGGTATTGCCCTTCACGGCCACGTCGAACCCGCCAGCACCGGCCTGGATGCCCGCCTGCTCGTTCACGCCCGCATAGTTGCCGTCTGCATGGCCATTCTGCGCACTGAAACTCGCTCCGCCGCCGGTCTGGCTGATCGTGAAACCGCCGCCCGCGCTCGATTGATGTGCGGCGCTCACGGTCGTGTCCTGAACGCTCGCCACATTCAGATTGCCGCCCACGTCAGCCACAACCTTGTTCGCGTTCACGTTCGCGCCGATCACGTTCGTGTCGCCGCCGCTCACGATGGTTGCGGTCTGGCTCGCGTTGACATGCGTGTTGTTCTGGATCGCCGCGTCCGAATTGCCGTCGCCATGCGCACGCTGCATCGACGCGGACACGCCGATGCCGTTCGTGCCGATCGATACGCCGACGCTCGACCCCGACGACGAGTTCGAACTCCGTGTCTTGTCCGTATCGGTCGTGTTGACGAGATTGACCTGGTTGTTCGCGACCAACGCTACGTTGGCGGCGTTCACGTTCGAGCCCGCGATCGTGATGTTGCCGTCCTTCGGCGTACCGTTGCCCGTCGCGATCAGCTTCGCATTGCCGCCCGCGTTAATGCTGGAGCCGCGCTGAATCGTCTGGTCTTCGGACGACTGCATCGAGCTATGGCTCGAACCGACGCTGACCTGCACGCCGATGCTCGGGGCCTGTGGCCCCTTTGCGCCGTTCAACAGCGCTGCGCCGCCCATGCCGCCGAATGCCACGTCTCCGGCCGCCGCGATGCTATGCAATGCCGATGCGCGGCCGTTGCTGTCCTTCGCCGATTCGCGCGCGGCCTGCGTCTCGCTGATCGCGTTGTTGATCGCATCGCCTACCGAGCCCGACAGGCCGATCGTCAACCCGCTCTTGCTCGTCTGCTGCTGTTGCGCCTGATGCGTGGTGTCGGTGGCCGAATCGACGACGATGTTCGCCGCCTTCCCGGTCACGTCCTTGCCTGCAACCAGATCGCTGCCTTGCACATGCAGCGTATTGCCCGCGTTGACGGACAGATTGCCGTCGACCGAGCCGACCGTACTGGCGTTGTTCGTCACGCTCGACGATTGATTCTGCTGCGCAAGCTTGCTGTTGCCGACCGAGAACGACAGGCCGCCGCCCGACATCAGGCCCGAGTGCTGCTCCTGATAGGTGGTTGATGATTGGCTGGTGTCCTGCGACGTCGTGATGTTCACGTCGTGCGCCGCGTTCAGCGTCACGTCGTGTGTACCGACGACCGTACTACCCTGAACGTTGATGTCCTTGCCGCTACCAATTGACACACCGTCCGCCGAAATCAGGCTGCCGTTCGCGACAGTGCTGGTCGCGTCCTGGCTGCTGGCGATTTTCGTGCCGCTCACGACGCCGCTACGGCTATGCGTCTCGTGCGAGTTGTACACATGCGTTTCGGTCGCGGCCCCGACATTCACATCGCCGGCCGCCAGCAAGTTCGCATCGCCCTTGTTCAGGTCGATCGTGCTGCCGATGACATTGATGTCCTTGCCCGACACCACGTTGAGCGTATCGCCGCCCTTGACGGTCGTGCCCGTCAGCGCCTGGTCCGCCCCATGCCGGGTTTCCGCATAGCTGCGATTGCCTTGGTCGCCCGAACTGTTGGCGTTGATGGTCGACGTGGTGCTCGCCGCGCCAAAGGTCACGTTGCCCTTGGCCGCGACCGTGCCGCCCTGACCGAAGTTGAGTTGCGCACCCTGCGCCGTCAGGTCGCCGCCCACACCGATGGCCGACTTGCCACCGACGTTCACGGTGCTGCCGGTCGCGCTGTTGAGGTCCGTATCCGACACGCCGTTCGCGCGCTGCACGACCTTGTGCTCGCCGGTCTGCTGCGCGCCGAGGTTCCAGTTCCCGCCAATATTGGCGTTCAGGTTCCCGCCGACATTCAGGTTCCCGGCGTTCTGCTGGAAGTCGCCGCCGGTCTTGATCGCCGCGTCGCCGGCCACGTTCAGGTTCGCGGCCGGCCCGAGCGTCGTCTTGTCGCTCGTCGCGCCGTCGCGACTGACCTGGTGCGTCGTCTGCGTCGCGGTATCCAGAATCAGCTTGTTGCCTGCGTTCAGTTCGAGGCTGCCGGCCTTCACGTTGGCCGACGTGAGATCCACGTTGCCTGTCGTATCGAGCGACATCAGCCCGCCGCTTTGCAGCGCACCGAATGCGTTGTCGATCTGCTTGCCCTGAAGCGCGAGCGTCGCATCCGCCTTCACGGCGCCGCTGTTCGTGAAGACCTGTGTGTTCTTCAAATCGATATTGCCGGCCGTGATCAGCGGCCCGTTCGCATTTTGCTGATCGGCCTTCGCCAGATACACGACCGGCACGAGCACTTGTTGACCGCCGACCGTCTCGGTCTGCATGATGATCACGTTGCTCGTGAGCGCGGCCACCTGCTGCGCCGACAGGCTCATGCCGAGCGGCAAGTTCAGCGACTTCGACAATTCAGCGCCCGCGGCCATCAGCGACTGATACATGCCCTGAAGGTCCGTATACGGCCCCAATACCGCCTTGCCCGTCAGTTGCGTGACCTGGTTGCGCACGAGCTGCTGCTCGTAGAACCCGTCTCCGAGCCGCTTTTCGGTCGTCAGCGGATTCACGCCGATCTGCTGAAGGTAATAGTCGCTCGACAGGAAATTGTTCATCCGCGTGAACGCGGGGTTCGTCTCGATCAGGTACGTCGGATTCGGAGCCGGATTGGGCCGGTACAGGCCGCCCTGCGGAATCGTCAGGTTGTTCAACACGCTCACGGCGGTCGCGCTTGCGATCACCGGATCGACCCAGGTGGGCGTACCACCCTTGATCGCGGCGGCTCCGGACTGCGTGCCGCTCGCGTTACCGCTCACCGTGCCGATCGTCAGTCCCGGCACGGCCTGACCGGGCAGCAGGCCGAGCGACGGAATGGTCGCATTGGCCGCCGTGTTGTTCACGCTCACGCCATTGCCCGAGATCGCGCCGTTCGCGCCCCACGTCGAGCGATAGTCGGGCAAGCTGTATTGCCGCACGTCGGCCGGCGCCGCCTGCGTGTATCCACCCGGGCCGCCGACGAACGGCTTGTCGCCGAACGGCAAGGTCCAGTTGTGTTCGGTGTTGTCGTAGTTGTTGTAGTGGTAGTACCCGGAATACGTGACCGTCACGCCCGGCGCTTGCTGGCCCGTTGCGCCCCAGCCGTCCATGTCGAGACTCACGGGCTGCTCGATGTCGCCGGCCGCCGTCACGCTGCTCCAGTAGTTCTGGAACGTCTTGACCGTCGACGCGTCGAGATCGCCGCCCGACGCGATCTGCGCGCCCGGGCTCAGCTTCGTCACGGTGTTGGCGGTCGCCTTGCCCTCGTAGGTCGTGTACTGATACCCGCTGTTCCACTGGCCGCCGTCCGGCGGAACGGTGAACACACCACCCGGCTGCAATTTGAGCGCGGCGATGATCGGCGCGGGATCGTAGCTGGGATCGTTCGGGTCGTGAAAGATGTTGACCCAGTGAACGTCCTGACCGCTACAGGCTGCCATGAAGTAAGCAGCGCACCCTGACATGCTGATGCCGAGCTGTTGCAGCAACGCGGGATCGACCTGACTCGTGTTGCCCGAGGTCTGCATCACGCGCCGCGTGTTCGTGACCTTGTCGGCGTGCAGTTCCATCGAGCTCCCTGACTGGATCGCTGCCGACGAATTGTTGATCAACGCCGCGTTCGTGTAGTTGCCGTTCGCATCCTTGCCGCCCGCCAAAGCCACTTTGCCGAGCCCGAAGATCGTCGTGGTCGGCATCGAATCGCCCAGCGTCGTGTCGTCGCGGTTCTCGATGTCGTGTGCGAGGATTTCCAGCAGGCCCGACGTGTCCGATGCGCCGATCAACGCGACAGGGCCGAGGTTCTACACGGTACCGCTGGCCTGGATGGCGACGCTGCCGCCCACCATCGCGCCATAGTTCGTCAGGTCGCCCGAATGCGTCCTGAGCAAGCTACCGGCCGTGATCGCGCCCGTGTTGACGATGTTGCCGGCGTTGAGCGTCAGATTGTTGACCGATTGCAGGTTCGCGTTGTTCGTGAACGTGCCCGGCAACGTGAAGGTCAGGTCGTGACCGATGTTGAACTGCGTTTGCGGTGTGGTCGTGAAATCGCCTTGCAGGTTGATCGTCGCGTCGTGCGCCGCGCTGTATGTGCCACCGCCGAACAACGTCGAAGCCGCCACCGTCAGGTCGTGCGTCGAGCCGATCGAACCACCGGTGTTCGAGATCGCGCCTGTCGTGTTTACGTTCACGTCACCCGCTGCATTCGCGACATTGCCGATCTGGCCTCCGGTGTTGTCCAGCGTATCGCCTTGCACCAGCAGGTTCGCGCCCATCAACTGGCCGCCCTGCGTGTTCGAGATCGAGGCCGCGCCGATCGTCACGTCACCCTGGCCGGTCATCTGCCCCATGCCGGCGACGCCGCCCGCGTGGCTGTTCACGATCTGGCTGCCGCCCCGCACGTTCATCGCGCCGCTACCGAAGTCGTGCACCGCGCCGTCGGTGTTGTCGATCGACGCGGCCTGAATCGACAGCGTGCTGGCGTCACCCGCTTGGCCCGCCGCGATGTGCCCTTGCCGGTTCGACAACGCGCCGCCGCTGATCATCGACAGGTACGCGTTCGAGCGCATCAGGCCCTGAGCGTTGTTCACTGCTCCAGCAATCATCGCAGACAGACCCAGCTTCGCAGCGATGACGCCGCTACCATTGTCCAGACTGCCGGCCTTCAAGATGGCTTGTCCGTTGGTGCCGATCGTGCCGCCACTGTTGTTCAAGGCCCCGGCGCCGTTACCCGGCGTGAGCATCAGCGTGCCGGCGCCGCCGTGCACGAGGGTGCCTTTCGAGTTGTCCAGTGCGGCTGGTGCGAGCGTCAGATCCGTGCTGTTGGTCTGGATGACCCCGCCATTCGAATTGTCGAGCGTGCCGGAAATGGCGAGCGTGGTCGGCCCGTTCTGCCATTGCGAGATGCGGCCGCCCTCGTTTTTCAGGTTCGCGGCTGTCAATGCAAGCCGATTGGCTTCGATGTCGCCGTTCTGACTGTTGTCAATCAGGCCGGCGACGGTTGCCGCCAGCACGGGCGACGCGATTTTGCCGCCGAGGTTCGACAGCGAGGCGCTATGAATCGTCGTGACCGCCGTCTTCGAACCGAGCTCGCCGCCGTCGTTGATCAGTGCACCGCCGGCGTTTACGTCGACGTTGGCGTTCGACGTGAGCTTGCCGCTCGTATTCGTGATCGAGTCGGCCACATTGACGCTCAAGCCCGTTTGGCCGGACGCTGAACCGGCCGAGTTGTCGATCGTCTTGCCCTGCAGGACCGTGCGGCCGTTGCTGGCGATGGCCCCCGCTTGGTTGTTGACCGTGCCTGAAGCGTTGCCGACCGTCAGCGTACCCGTGCCGACGTGCGTGATCGTGCCGCCGTTGTCGTTGATCAGCGTAGCGGGCGTGAGCGACAGATCCGTGCTGCGCGTCTGAATCAGACCGTTGTTCGAATTGTCCAGCGTGTCGGTAATCGCGACCGTCATCGGGCCAGTGCCGGTCTGCGTGACCGTACCGCCGTGGTTCAGCAGCGTCGAACCGTTCAGCGAGACTGTCTCCGCATTGATCGTGCCTTGGGAGTTGTCCAGCGTCGTGCCGTTCAACACGGCGCTTTGGCCCTCAACCCGGCCGTTCGCATTCGCAAAATGAGTGCCGGCTTCGACTGTCGCAGTCTGCCCGGCGTGCAGGATACCGTTGCCGTTGTCGACGCTCTGGCCGATCACGTGCAGGTTCGCATCGGCCGACACCGAGCCGCTGTTCGTGACCGTGTTCCCCTGTACGGTCACGTCGCCCTTGCCGCCGATGACGCCGCCCGGATCGCCGCTCACGTTCGCGCCGGCCGCGTTCGTGAGTGCGCCGGTTGCCGTCACCGACAGGCCGTCCGCGTTCAGGGAAATCAGCCGACCGGCGCTATTGTCGATCGATGCGCCCGCAATCGTTTGCTTGCCCGCGCTCTGAATCAGCCCGGCATTGTTCTGGATCGCACTCCCGCGAACGTCGGCCGTGCTTTGCGAACTCAGCATCCCGTTTTGGTTCGACACGGTGCCGGCCATCTGCAGGGACAGCGGGCCTTGCGAATAGGCGCGGCCGCCCTGATTCGACAGGTTGCCGCCGCCGAGCGTCATGCCCGCGCCGCTGGACAGATTGCCACGGTCATTGATGACCGTGCCGCTCGCCTGCGCGTTCACAGCGCCCTTGGCGCTGGCGGTCGAGCCGGTCAAATTCACGTCGCCCGCCGTCGCGGTCAGCGTGAGGTTGCCGTTGGCAGCCGTCGCACTGTTCGACAGATCGACACCGCTACCGGCGAAGGTCGCGTTCCCGGCCGCGCTGTTAGTCCCCGTCGCGGTCAACTGACCGCTGCTCGTGACACTCAGATCGCCGCTCGAACCGACCGTGCTGTCGGCGTTGATGCCTGCGCCGAGGGTGCCCGTAGAGTTGAGGCTGCCGACGTTGGCGGTCAAATTGTGCTGGGCGGTCAACGCGCCACTGTTAGTCAGGTCCGCGCCCGTGTTGATGGTGACCGACTGTTTGCCATACGTAACGCCACTGTTCTGGATACCACCCGCGGCCGACAGCGACATATTGCCGGCCGCATTGGTCTGCCCCGACAGCACGAGACGACCGTTCGCGAGCAGCGTCAGATCCCCCGCTTGCGCAGCGATGTCGCCCGCATTGGCAACACCGACGCCCCTCTCTGAAGACACCAAAAACACCCTATTGGCGTACATTCCACCGAGCTGGCTGACATCGATCGCGATGCTGGGCGCTGCGCCGTTGCCGGCGATCGGCGTGGCGTTCAGGGTGGTGTAGTCGACCTGATTCGATCCGGCGACGACATTCAGCGTCTTCGCGTAGGCCTTCGCGTTGATCTGCACGGCGCGCGCCAACAAATCCACCTGATCGACATTGGCGGTATCGAGACCCGCGCCGGCCACGGTAATCAGACCCTGGTTCACGTTGAAGCCCGTGAGCGAACCGTCCGGCCCGAAGTTCGGATTGCCTGTTGTCAGCGTGGCTCGGCTCGTATTCAGGAAGCCGCCTCCATCCACGACCAGGCCGGCCTGATTCGCGATCACGAGCTGCGCGGCTGCGCCTCCAATCTCGACCTTGCCGCGAATAAAGCTCGGGTTGTTGCTGTTGACCTGGTTGACGATCAGACGCGCGGCGTCGCCGGCGCGGTAATTAGGATTGCCGCCGATAATGCCGCCCAATTGAGTCTGAACGTTGATCGGGGAGTTGTTGAGAATAATCCCGGGCTTGGGTACGTCGAACTGGTTGTACGTGTTCATCGACACGCCCGACGAGCCGGGACGGTTGATGTTCACCTGTTGAAGTCCGTTCTGTGTCTGGATTACCGACGGCGCATGCGTACCGCCCGCAACAACCTGGGCATTGGCCCATATCGGCACCACGCCGACAGCAACCAGTGCAGCGAGTGCCACCTGACGAAGCGCGGATCTCGCGAATGTGTGCGGCGAACGAATGGCGAAACCGATTTCGCCTCGCCCTGCGTTACTCGATGCATTTGCGGTTTCTTCCACCGCAACCAACATACCCCGCACGCGGCTGAATACCAGCCGATAATGGTTTTTATTCATGATCCTGGTCTACTCGCGATTCGTCCGATCCGCTCTCACGGCCTTCGAACATCGCACGGAATCTGATCGAACAGCGTCAACAAGTGTCAAGCGTTGCCGAGAAGCGACGAGCCGGTGATCTCTTCACAGTCGTATTAGCGGCGAACGCGCCGATCGGCGGTCCCAACCGTGCAGACTGAACAGTGAATTCGGTTAGTCGCAAATATTGACGGTATTGGCTACGGCAATTCGCGCGAATATTACCTCACCCATCATCTCAAAAATCCCTGACAGAATTGCGAGGGGGAATCGGCGCACGACCTGAAATTAGCCTTCTTTCAACCACATATCAGCTTCCTCGGCGCGGCCAGATACGGCACCTCCGGCGATGCATTTCCGCATCGGCGCACTTACCACAGGAGTTTCCGCGATCGTGCCCCCATCTTTGTGTCGATCGGGCTGGGCCTCGCGTTCGTCGCAATGTTCACGGTGAGTTTCTATTTGCTCGCCACCAAGGACCGGCCGACACACCGACACGCGCCTGTCGTTCGCTCACCGGTTTCTGGCACTGCCGTCCGGTGTTTCCTCGACTACCGCATTCGTGGAACGGGAGCAGGATCACTTGAATCGGCATGCGACCGGTAATCGGCTCCCTTGCAACCGCGTATCGGGATTACATCATCGGAGGAATTTGATCCGTTCGACCGCCGTGCCCTCGACACGCCGCGCCCGCGGCCGCCACGACAGCAACCACCGCGCCGCGCCGTCGAGCGACGTGCACAGCACCAGATAGATGACCGCGACGAACAGGAAGATCGGCGCCGGATACACCATCAGCCGGTTGTTCACCTGCGTTGCAACGAACGACAGTTCCGGCACGCCGACGATATACGCGAGCGACGTGTCCTTCACGAGCGCGACCCACTGGTTGACGAACGACGGCGTCATGATCCGGATCGCTTGCGGCAACAGCACGTAGCGCACCGTCTGCCAGCGCGTGAGCCCGAGCGACAGCCCGGCCTGCCATTGCCCGTCGCCGGCCGCGACGATCCCCGCATGCACAGCATGCGCGAGATACGCGCCACCGATCAGCGCCAGCGCGCACACGACCGTCGCGAGCCCCGGCACATCCATATGCAGCAGCACCGGCATCAGGAAATACGTCCAGAAGATCAGCATCAGCACCGGAATCGCGCGAAAGAAGCCGATGAACGCGAGCAGCAGCACGCGCGCCGGGCCGCGTACAAGCGCCATCGCGACGCCGAGCACCACGCCGAGCGCGGCCGACGCGATCGCGGACGCGAGCGCCAGCACCAGCGACAGCGCGGCGCCGCCGAGCGGGCCGTCCGGAAACGCGCCGACCAGCAGGTACGGCAGATTCGAGAGCAGCAGCGAAAGATCCATCGTCAGCGCCCCGCTCCGAGCCGGTCGCGCCATTGCGTGGCCGCATACGCGCCGGCCTCGATCGCGGCCACCGCCGCGACGTACAGCAGCGTCGCGACGCCGAATACGGCGAACGTCTTGAACGTCTCGGTCTCGACCTGCCGCGACGCATACGACAACTCGGCGACGCCGATCGCCATCGCGAGCGACGAGTTCTTCACGAGATTCATGTATTGGCCGAACAACGGCGGCAACGCGATGCGCACGGCCTGCGGCAGCACCACGTAGCGCAGCGACTGCATCGGCGTGAGGCCGAGCGCGGCCGCCGCATCGTGTTGCGCACGCCGCACGCCGCGCAGGCCGGCTTCGCATTCCTCGGCGACGAAGGCAGCCGTATAGGCGCTCAACCCGACCCACCCGGCCACGAATTCGAACGACGGCCACGCGAGCGTGAACGGGCCCACGCTCGCGGCATGGCGCGCATTGAGCCACGCCGTCCACGTATCGGGCAGCAACGACGCGACACCGAAATACCAGAACAGCAACTGCACGAGCAACGGCGTGTTGCGAAATGCAATCACGTACGCGGCGGCGGCCGCACGCGGCGCCCTGCCGCGTGCATGCCGCATCACGGCGAGCTGCAGCCCGCCGACGGTCGCGGCGACGGCCGACGCGGCCGCGAGGCCGAGCGTCAGCAGGAAGCCCTGCCAGAGCCAGGACAGATATTTGGGAGCCAACCCGAGCATGCTGGGAAGCGCGCACGAAGTGCGCGATCGGAGGTATACGAACAACGCCGCGCGGCCGATCTTCCGGCCGGTCGCGGCGCGCGTGCGGAAGCGGTCAGGTCTTGTCGCCGATCCGGAAAATGCGCGTGAGCGGCGTCTTCGTCGTCGGCCCGAACCATGCGTCGTAGATCTGCGTGGCGCGGCCGCTCGCCTCGAGCCCCTTCAGCGTGTCGTTGACGAAGCCGAGCAGGCGCGTCTCGCCCTTCGGCACGCCGACGCCCATGTAGTCGTTCGAGATCGTGAACGCCGGGATCTCGTAGTTCTGCTTGTCGGGCACGTTCGCGAGCAGGCCGATCAGCTTCGGGCCGTCCTGCGTGATGGCCTGCACGTTGCCCGCGCGCAGCGCGGCAAATGCGAACGGCGTGTCGTCGTATGCGACGATCGTCGCCTTCGGGAATTTCTCGCGCAGCGTGATCTCGTTGGTCGTGCCCTTGTCCGCGCCGACGCGCAAGCCGTTCAGCTGGTCGGCCGATTTCAGCACGCCCTTCTTCGCGAGAAACTGCTGGCCCGACGAGAAATACGGGATGCTGAAGTCGACTTGCTTCGCGCGCTCGTCGGTGATCGTGAAATTCGCGAGCACGAGGTCGACCTTGCCGGAGGTCAGGAACGGAATGCGGTTCGCGGGGTTGGTCGGCTGCAGTTGCAGCTTCACGCCGAGCTTGTCGGCAAGCGCCTTCGCGTAATCGACGTCGAGACCGACGATGTGGTTGCTTTTCGCGTCGACATAACCGAACGGCGGGTTGCTGTCGAACGTCGCGACGCGCAGCACACCGGCCTTCCTGATGTCGTCGAGACGGTCCGCATGCGCGACGGTGCCTGCGGTAATGAGCGCGACCCCGACGAGCCACGTAGCGAGCGTGTTGATTTTCATGAGCACGGCCTGATTTGTTATGAGGCCGCCGCGGATCGCGCGGCGGCACGGTTCGAAAAACATCGCGGCGAAGTGTGTCGTCGCGAAGCCGCTAACGTATCAGCGCGCGCGGCGAATTCGAACCAACAAATGGTGCTTTGCTCTGCGGGTTTCGTGATGAGGCCGGCGGGTCGGCACCGGCTTGACCGCCGATCGATGCATCGCGTTCACGGAAACGTCAACGAGAATTCCGCGCCGCCACCGGCATAGCCGGGGCCCAGCTCCGCATCCGTACCGGTGCGGATGTACTGCGCGCTCAACGGCATGACGGCCATGTCGCCCGTGCGACGCATCGGATACTGGACGGCCGCGCCGGGCTCGCCGTATGCAATCCGCTCGCCGGTCAGCGCATTCGTCATCACGATGTTGAACCCGCGCGCGACCTTCTGGCCGGCCGGTGCGCTCAACTGCAGCAGCGTCTTGTCCGGATTCGGCTGCGTGGCCTTGTCGCGGAAACTGATCAATGGCTTCGCCGCCGCCGCGCACTGGCTGAGCGAAATATCGAAACTGACCGGCTTCGACATCGCGTTCACGGTTGGAAAATTGTTGATCGAAAAATTGCCGAGCGTGACCGGCACGATCATGTTCGACTGGATTTCGCAGCGGTTCGGCACCTGGATCTCGCACTGGCTGCCGATGCAGACGTTGCCGACGCCGACGAAGGTCTTCACCTGCTTGCACAGGTTGGGCGGCGTCGTTTGCTCGGGTACCACCACCGTGCTGCCGATCGAAGCGACACCTTTTGGAAAGTCGATCGCATAAATCGCGACGGTCGGGCTGCCCAGCAGGTTCTTGACGACCAGCTTGCCCTCCGGCAATTGCGACACCGGTTTGTCGAGCACCAGAAATTGCCGGAAGCGCACCATTCGCGCGTCGTTGCCGCCTCCCACCGGTCGATCAAGTTCGGACTTTGCGGTTACCATCGGCAGCGCGCTCTGCAGCAGCGTCCGCTCGCCGCTGTCGTCGGACACGCCGGCCCATTTGAAGCCGATCCCGCTCACATTCGTCTGCGCAACACCGTTCGCGACCACGCTGCCGGGCATCCAGTGTGCGGCGCTCACCAGTTCGTGCGCCGTCGGCGCGACGCCGTACGCGAACGAGACTATCAGCGAAACCGTGCGTTGATACAGGATCGCGCCGACCGGCGTCGTGCTCGTCAACGGCGTGATCATTCGCCAGGATGACGCGTCGGCGTTGCTGAACGTGCACCCCAGCGCCGTCGCGCCACTGCTGCTCTGCGCCATCGCGTTCGTGCCGAATGCAAGGATGCATCCCGCCGTCGCCAGGCGACGCATCGCCCGGCCGACTCGCCAAAGCCAGCGCCGTCGAATCGTCTTCATGCTGCCCTCCCGTTGAATCGGCGACGGGCGCCGGCCATGCTCGCCCGCCGCCTGCTGCATTACTCGATCACACCGAGATTGAGACCGGCGATTTTCTGCAGCGCAGCTTCGCCGGACACGGTGCTGTTACGGAAAATGCCGCGATTGATACCGACGAGGCCGCCGAAGGTCTGGTTCGGCCGTCCGTCGACGCGCCCGCTTGCTTCACCGCGCTCGACGAGCCCGGCGTTCAGGCCCACCAGACCACCGAGCGTCGCGCAGTAGGCGGCGCCGACCGTCCCCCATGCCGATACGTCGCGCATCGTGCCGAGGTTTTCGCCTGCGAACCCGCCGATCGTGCTCGACTGGCCGCCCATCACCTTGCCAGCTGCCGACGCGACGTCGATCGTGCCGAACCGCCTGTTGGCGCCCGCGAATCCGCCCACCGACGCACTCGTGCCGGCCACCACGTCGCCGCTCGCGTTCACACCAACCAATTCGGCATCGTTGTTGCCGACGAAGCCGCCCGTCTTGCTGTAGCTGCCGCCCATCGTCTTGCCGCGTGCGACCGAGTCGACAATCCGGCCGCCGAGATGACTGCCGACGAAACCACCGTTCGCACCCTGGCCGCCCGTTACCGCGCCGTGCGCTTCCGCCATGTCGATGGACGCGTTGTCGCCGAGGTTGATGCCGACGAAACCGCCCGTCGAACCTGCCGACTGGCTCGACACGGCGCCCAGCGCCTTGCCGTCGGCCACCTTGCTCTGATTCAGCCCGACGAAGCCGCCGACTGCCTGCGCGTATCGGCCGTCCACGGCACCGCTCGCGCTCGAACCGGTGATCGTGCCGGTATTGTTTCCGGCAAACCCGCCTGCCGTGCCGCTCGAGCCGCCCGTCACGCGCCCCAGCGCCGTTCCGTCGACGATCGTGCCGAACAGGTTCGAACCCACGAACCCGCCGACGTTCGCGCTGGCGACATACGCGCCCGATGTGGTGCCACGGCTCGTCGAGCGCAGAATTTCACCGCGCCGATTCACGCCGACGAGACCGCCGACCGACGCGCCGCCGGAAACGGTCGCGTTGGACTCGCTGTCCGACACGATGCCGGCACGCTGTTCCAGTCGGTTCTCGCCGACCAGCCCGCCGACGGCATCCGACATGCCGTTGCCCGTTACCGATCCCGAAAACTGCGCGTGGGAAAGCTCGCCGCTATTGATGCCGACGAGACCGCCCAGCACGTTGCTGCGGCTGGCGCCGGCACTCATCTGCATGCCCGTCGCCGTCACGTTCGAGATCTTGCCGGCGTTTTCGCCCACCAGCCCGCCGATCGCGACCGGACCGACGCCCGAGGCTGCGCTGACACGCAGCGACTTCAGGTTGAGGTTGGCGATCGTGCCGGTGTTGCGGCCGAACAGCCCGGCATAGGCATCGCTGCTCGCGATGGCGAGATTGCTGATCGTGTTGCCGAGGCCGTCGAACACGCCGGCGAACGGCGTGCCCGAACCGATCGTCTTGAGCGACGAGCCGTAATAATACGAACCGGCGATATCGTTGCCGAGCACATACAGCGCGTCGAGATTCGCGTTGACGGCCTGCAACTGCTGCAGATTCTGGATCACGGTATAGCGATAGCCGTTCGACTCGAAACCGGCACCGGCCCCCGACAGCGTCACGGCCGCACCGCCCGCGAGGGCGTGCGCGACGCCGTAATCGAGCGTCAGCAGCGCGTTGGTGCCGGTCAGCGCGATCGGCGCCGCGATCTGCACGTTGTTCTTCGCGGCAATGGCCATGCTCGCATTCGCACCGGTCGCACGCAGCGCGCCGTTGATCGACACGTCGCCTTGCCGGCCGGCGAGCGTCAAGCGATTGCCGCTGGCCCAGGTCACCGGGCCGTCGACCGACAGTTGGCCGCGTTCGGCGATCAGCTCGACATCGGTGGTCGCGAGATTGCGCGACAGCGTATCGGCCACGATCGCACCCGGCTGGTTCGCGCCTGCCTTGACCGACATATCCGACGTTGCGATGCGCCAGGTGCCGCCGCGTCCGTTGCTCGCGCGCGTGTCGACCCTCGCGCCAAGCGCGACCTTCAGGTCGGCACCGCGGGTTTCGACCGTGCCGCCGTCGCCCGGCGTCGACGCGCTCGCGTTCATCACGCCCGCGACGTTGACGGTGCCGGCGTCGTAGCCGTCCAGCGAAATCCGGCCCGCGACGTTTCTGAGCGTGCGCGCCTCGATGGTGCCCTGGTTGTTGACCACCGTGCGCAGCAGCGTATCGGCGGCCTTCGCGCTCATCAGCACTTGGCCGCCGTCGGCCTTCAGCAACTGCTCGTTGCTGACGAGCGCATCGACGATACCTCGGTCGATCTGCACGTTGAGCAGCTTGCTGCCGTCGAAGTTCAGCGTGGCGTCGCTCCCCGCGCCCAGCGCGACAGTGCCCATCTGCGCCTGGATGACCCCGTTGTTGAAGACTTTCGCGCCGAGCAGCGCGATCGCGCCGCCTTCGCTCGCCACGAGATTGCCGAAGTTGCGCACTTCGGTGGGAGACTGGCCGGAAAACCGGTAGCGGCCTGCGTCGAAGTCGTCGTTCTTGATATCCAGCGTCGTCGCCACCAGGCCGCCGACATTGACCTGTGCGCCCTTGCCGAACAGAATGCCGTTCGGATTGACGAGGAACACGCGGCCGTTCGCATCGAGATTGCCGTAGATTGTGGTGCCGTCCTGGCCGACGACCCGGTTCAGCGCGATTGACGCCGCGGACGGCTGGTTGAACTTGACGCGCTCGCCTTTGCCGATGTTGAACGCTTGCCAGTCCGTCACGAGCTTGTCGCTATGCTGGTTGATCGACATCTGCCGCCCGTTGTCGTAGCGATGGATGTCGCCGTTCCCGGACACGATCTTCTCGCCTGTCGGCAGCGCATACGCCGACGTCGCCGCGCCGCCGGCGAGCAGCGCCAGCACCGCGACGACGCGCGCGCGCGTCGCCGACTTGCCGCGCCGGCGCACCCGTTCGCCGGCGACCTGCCACGCGCCTTGCGCGTCATTCCATACCAAAGAATAGGTCTTGTTCACGTTCGTTTTTCCTTGTTGTGGTTGAATCCCTGCCGATGCCCACGGCAGGACGGGTACTACAAGCTTTCACGCGCCGCCCGTTATGGCGGCGCGAGCCGCGCGCGGTATTCGTGCGCGGCGCCGCTGTCGTCGACGGCGTCGAACACGATCTCGCCCGGCCCCGCCCCGGCCTGTGTGCCGACCGGGATCTCGACACGGCCGAACGGCGCGATATCCATTACCGTGTGCGCCGGCATCGCGCCCTTGCCGTTCAGCAACACACGCGTGAGCGTCACGTAGTACGGCGTGGGATTGAGCGCGACGAGCGACGCCGGCGACGCCGCCGCGTTCGCGCCGGCGTGCGACCATGCAAGCCGGTTCGGCGCCTCGTCCGGGTCGCCGTCGAGACCGGGCGGCCGAACCAGCAGCTTCATTCGCAGCCGGTACGCGATACGCAGCGCGTGCTCGCCCGCCGGTGCGGCCGGCGGTACTTCGAGCAGGTTGATCCAGAAACAGGACTCTCGATCCGCGGCAAGGCCGCCGCCCAGGGACTGCACACGGATCGTCAGCGGCTGCCCCGGATCGAGCCGCGCGAGCGGCGGCGAGACGACGAACGGCACACGCAGGCGACCCGGATCGGCGTTCGCATCGCCATCGTCGAGCCACGCCTGCACGAGGATCGGTGCGTCTCCGTCGTTGCGCGTGAAGATGGTCAGTGCGCGCGCGTCGCCCGGATAAACGAAGCGCGTGCCGACCACGGATAACGCTGCGTCGCACCGCATCGTGCCGATGCTCGCAACGCAGCCGAGCACGGCCGCACACACGACCCGCACAACGACGGGGCGATGGCGCCAGCGGGGCCGCAGCGTGTGGATGACGGCGTCGAAACGGGATGTCGATCGATGCATGGGGCTAGCGCTCGCCAATACGATCGGCCGCCGATGCCACCGGCGTCGGCACTACCGTCGTCGCGCGGCAGACGCCGCTCAGCGTCACGTAGCCGGTTCCCGCACGCTGCGCGGCCGGCACCGCGTAATCGATCACGCATTGCTGATCGGCGCGCGTGCCCCATTCGACGCGAATCTGGCCGTCTTCCGCGGGACTGCGCACGAACAGCCGGCTACCCTGCCCGACCACGCCGAGCGCCGCACCGGTATGCGCGTCGAGCGCGCGCGCGGCGAACGGCAGCGGCCGACCGTCGTCAGTTTGCGCGTCGATCAGCAGCGCGCGCGCCTTCACCGTGTCGTAGGACAGCATGACGATCGAACCGGAGCGCGGCGCCACGCTGTGCGACACGGTCTTCAGTTCGACGTCTTCCGGCACGTCCTTCGGGTCGATGTCGACCTTGTTGAGCTGATACGGAATCAGGCTCGGCACGATCGCGTAACCGAAGCGGTCGACGCGTGCCGTGGTGTTTGCCACCAATGCGCCGCGCGCGTTCGGCGCATGCACGACGCCGATGGTCTCGCTCAACGTGGGCGCCGGTGTCAGGCCGCCCGGGTGCAGCACCAGGCCGCCCGTTGCGTTCGCCGACGCCTGCTGATAATCGCGCCCGATGCCGACATTCGCCGACAGCGACACGGCCGGCCGCTGATAGCCGACGCCGAAACTGCCCGACGACGCGCGATTGCTGCCGTCGTAGCTCGACGACAACGAATACGATCCGCCGTTTTGCTGGCCGAAACGGCCCGCGAGGCCGGCCGTCGCGCTCGTACCGGTGCTGCTGTCATGCGTGACGAACGAGCTGAAGATCGGTGCGCGCCGCGTATTGCGACCCAGCGGAATCGACACGTTCAGGCTCACGAGCGTGCTGCCCGACGTACCGCCGAACGACCGGTCCATCACGGACAGATTGCGCACGCGCTGCACCGACGCGGTGATCGTGGCGTCGCGCCACTGCGTGTTGTAGCCGAGCGTGAAGCTGAGCGTCTGCCCGCGCCCCGCCCAGTAGCTGAGCGCCGATCCGTTCGCGTAGACGCTGCCCGTGCGCCCGACCTGCTGACTCACGTTGAGGTCGACGCGATTGCGCACGCGCGCGATCGATGCCAGACCCGCGCCGGTGTTGCTCTGGGCATTCAGCAGCAGCGCGTCGCGCAGGCCGAGATAGCCTTTGGTCGAGTAGCGATAAGCGAGCAGCGAAAAGTTCGTGCCGCTGTTCGGCAGGTTCTTGCTGTACGACACGCGCACGCTGGAGCCGGTCATGCGCTCGCTGCCTTGCGGCTGGGTGCGCGCGACCGTGACGTCCGCCGCGAAACCGCCGATCGCCGTATTGAGCGCGACGCCCGTCAGCACCGACTGGTAGCGGTTCGCGAACGCGGCGCCGCCGTAGGCCGTCACCGCGTTGCTGATGCCTCGCCGCACCGTGAACTGGCCGACGTACTGCGTGCCGATGTCGGTGCCGCCGCCGAGTTCGATCGCCTGCCCGGCCATCGCGCTGAACCGCGTGCTGCCCGGCCGCAACAGTTGGACCGTCGTCGCGAACGGAACCACGAAGCTGCGCGTTTCGCCGTTGGCCTCGGTCACCGTCACGTCGAGGTCGCCGCCGTAGCTCATCGCCTGCAGGTTGTCGATCGTGAACGGCCCCGGTGCGACGGTCGTCTCGTGAACGAGATAGCCGCGCTGGTAGATCGACACCTTGGCATTCGACTGCGCGACGCCCCGCACGACCGGCGCATAGTCCCGCTGTTCGTCGGGCAGCATCCGGTCATCGCTGGAGATTTGTACACCGCGGAACGACACACCGTCGAACAGCGTGCCGTTGGTCGAGCTTTCGCCGGCCAGCAACTGTGCGCGCCAGTCGGGCAGATCGGTTTGTGCGTATACATAGCCGCGCTGATAGCGGGTGCCGCTGCGCTGTGACCACGTGAGGTTGCCGTTGTGCCGAATTCGGAACCGCCCGGCGCTCGCGGCCATCGACAACCCGGTGTAGAGCTGCGAGAACGCGTAGCCGCTGGAACGCGTGTTGAACACGCTGGCGCTGTAGTTCAGCCACGCGGCAGGCACGCCGTTCGTCCAGTTCGAAGGATCGACGTAGGTGCTCCGGCTGGCGAGCCGCATATAGAACTGCGGCGCCGTCAGATACAGTTTCTGCTCGGCCGCATCGAACGACAACGCGGCACCGGGCACGTAGCGCGACAGCGCATCGCAGATCGTGCCGTCGGGCATCGGGTTCAGCGGCTGGTCGCCATCCTGGCCGCGCGCGCTCCGGTCGAGGTCGACGCCGACCCGCTGCAGCAGTGCCTTGTCGTAGCAAGGCATCACGTCGCCGCGCGCATCGGGGCGGAACGTGATGTCCTCCACGCCACGCCACAGTCCGTTGACGATCAGATCGACCCGATGCACGCCTGCCGGGACCGTATTCGGGCGCTCGAAAGGCGTCGTATCGATCGGCTCGCTGTCCGGGCCGTGCATCAGCATCGAATCGTCGAAGCGCGTCGCGCCCGCCGCGGGGTCGGCCGGCGCCGTACCCGCGGCCGCGCGACGCTCGTCCTCCTGCGCCGCCGTGTCGATCGTGTCCGCGATGGCGTCCGTACCCGACACCATCGCGACCGTCGCGAACACGGATACGACCGCCAGCAGACACGGCCGCTGCGGCAACCGGGGTGCAAGCCCCGTCGCGCATGAAGATTGGAAACCTGCTGAACTGCGCATGTGGATTCAATTAGTTCGTATACCGAATTGATAAAGGGAATCCGGCATACTGGATGGTGCCTTCCGGATGCGTTGCGTGGATCGACTGCTCAGTCGGTCAGTTTTTTCGTTATCGTGGTGCGGCCGCCGTAATCGTCGATGAGCATGTAACGTACGGCCGTCGGGCGATGCGACGGCACGGCGGCGCCTCGCAACGGAAAACGCTGCGACGCGAACGGCGCGACCATCCCACCACCGGCTGACACGAACGTGCCGCCGAAGCCGCCTTCGACCATCCCGAACGAAACGTAATACGGCGTCGGGTTGGAGACCTCGAGCGACATCTGCCGTTCGCCCGCATGCGACGTATCGGTCGACGCCTTCCACACCAGTTTGTCCGGTGCCATATCGACGTCGTTTGCCAATGACGAAGGCCGATAAAACAGCTTGATACGGGTTCGGAACGCGAAACGCAGCTGATTGTCCGCATCGGGACGCACCGTTGGAACCTCCAGCACATTCAGCCAGAACACCGATTCACGGTCGGCCGGCAACTTCGCCTGCATGTTGGTGATGCGCAGCACCGCACTGCGGCCCGCCTCGACGCGCGCCAGCGTCGGCGTGACGACGAATGGCGTGCGCATCTGCTCGGGCGGAACGTCGGCGCGGCCGTCGTCGATCCAGCTTTGCGCGAGCACCGGATCGGAACCGGAGTTTTCCATACGGACCGTGACGTCGCGCGAGCGCTCGGGAAAAATCACCCGCGTACCGTCCAGCAAAAGCGCCGCCTGCGCCAGCGTGGCGCAGGCGGCCCACGCCATGACACCGGCCACGACTTGTAAATAAGGATGACGAATTGACAAGGTCATGACATGGAACAGGTAATGCGCCGATCAGTGGTACGCAAGCAGATAGCGGATGAACGAGTTACCCGAACCGGTCTTGATCGCATCCGGTGCGGCCGTCGACACATACGACGCCGTATAGCTGAGCGTTGCGACGTTGTTCTGGACGGTCGCGACCTGTGCTTCGGTGATGTTCTGCGGCTTGCCGAGCATGATCTTGCCGGCCTTGCCGTTGCCCGCATCGCTGATCTGGATCTCGACGCCTTCCGCCGGTTTCGTGCCGATGAGCTTCAGGTTGCCCGTGGCGGGGTTGATGTTCACCGACACCGGATCGAATTCGATCACGACCTTCGTGTTGTTGGTACAACCGGTATTGCCGCCGATGGCCAGATTGAACGCGACAGGCGTCGACGTCGCCCCGATCTTGTCGAACGTGCCCGGGCTGATGCGATCGCCGAGCTGCACCTCTTTCCGGTTGCCGGGGCCGGGCGCTTCGCCATTGATGTTGCAGGTGACGTCGGAGATGCTGCCGTAGAAATCGAGCTGGCCATCGAACGCGTGCGAAACCGACGGCACCATGGCGACACTCGCGACACCCGCTGCAACGCAACCCCGAAGCAGATTCATTTTCATCGTTGGATTCCTCTAAAAATGGACGATTTTTCTCGGAAGAGACGATCGGCGCACGGGTATTCAGCCTTCCACCGCTTGCCGGCACCGCCGATCGGATCGCCTTATTCCGGAAGACTGGATGACTTCAACCGAAATATGACGACCGCAGTCATTCTATTTATTTGGATGACTTTCCGATATCGGACGAGTAAGAAATATCGGAATCCTCGTCCGTTCGGATAAATCCTAATCACGGAACCGGCTCGATATCAGCCAACCGGCATAGTTTCGGCCATCTGCGCAGATCGAGCGGAATGCGTGCACTGCCGCCGAATAGCCTTCCCGGGCAGCACCGAAACATGGCTCGACTCCATTATTTTTTGCAGTCACCCCGAATCGTTAAAAAATATTCACACTCGCCAAAAATGCCAGAAATTCTTTATATCAAAATTAAAGCAATCAGTAGCGTACTATTAATGAATATAGAGAAAGGGACAAATCGCATGGTCGGGCGCAATGCGTACCAGGCATTCTTTGATGACTTAACGGCGCAAACGTAAATTGGCAATGGGAATTGGCACGCCTTCCCGACTCGCGGTTGCAAATCCGCATCTTGGACCGGTTATATCGACACCCGCACTATTACGGACGTGTCCCATGCGCGTCGTCAAGCCGAGAGCCGGCCAGGCTTCGTCGCTCCTCGCCCGGCAGTGGGCGCAGCACACAAAAAAACGCCCGCTGCAAGCAGCGGGCGCGAATCCCAGTCAAGGAGGTGTCACACGAACTACGGGTTCAGAGTAAGGAAATCGCCCGCAACAGGCAACGAATCGATTTCCATATCGATATGACGGCGTACGCTCATGCCCGCGCCTGTCCAGGCTCCGGCACCGGATCCCGACCGCGCGTCGCCCCGGCAGAATCGCGCGCACCAACGAAAACGTCCCGCCGCTGGCGGGACGTTCGTCACGATGCACATGCGCGCACGGCGCAAGCGATCACGGCTCGTGACGCAGGTACCCTTCCTTGCTCGGATCGCGCATCCGCCACGACACGATCAGCGAGATCGCGCACAGCACGGTCACGTACCAGTAGAAGGTTTCCTCGCTGCCGATCGACTTGAACCACAGCGCGACGTACTCGGCCGAGCCGCCGAAGATCGCGTTCGCCACCGCATACGACAGGCCGACGCCCATCGCGCGCACTTCCGGCGGGAACATCTCGGCCTTGATGAGGCCGCTGATCGACGTGTAGAAACTGACGATCGCCAGCGCGACCGTCACCAGCACGAAGGCGGCCACCGGGCTCGTCACGTCCTTCAGCGCATGCATCAGCGGCACCGTGCCGATCACCGCGAACGAGCCGAACAGGATCATCGACGTGCGGCGGCCGATCTTGTCCGACAGCGCGCCGAACACCGGCTGCATCAGCATGTAGACGAGCAGCGCGACGGTCATCACGTTGCTGGCCGTCTTCGCGTGCATGCCGGCCGTGTTCACGAGGTACTTCTGCATGTACGTCGTGAACGTGTAGAAGATCAGCGAGCCGCCGGCCGTGAAGCCGACCACCGTGAAGAACGCGCCCTTGTGCTGCCACACGCCGCGGATCGTGCCCGCGTCCTTCTTGTCGCGCGACGCGCTCGTCGACGTCTCGTCGAGCGACTTGCGCAGGTACAGCGAAATCAGCGCGGCCGCCGCGCCGACCACGAACGGAATGCGCCAGCCCCATGCCTTCAGCTCGCCGGCCGACAGCGTCTGCTGCAGGATCACGAGCACCAGCAGCGCGCACAGCTGGCCGCCGATCAGCGTCACGTACTGGAACGACGCGAAGAAGCCGCGCCGGCCCTTGAGCGCCACTTCACTCATGTAGGTCGCGCTCGTCCCGTACTCGCCGCCCACCGACAGGCCCTGGAACAGCCGTGCGACCAGCAGCAGCGCCGGCGCGAGCGCGCCGATCTGCGCATAGGTCGGCAGCACCGCGATCACGAGCGAGCCGCCGCACATCATCAGCACCGAGATCATCATCGCCGCGCGCCGGCCATGACGGTCGGCGATGCGGCCGAACAGCCAGCCGCCGATCGGACGCATCAGGAAGCCGGCCGCGAACACGCCGGCCGTGTTCAGCAGCTGCGTCGTCGTGTTGCCGCTCGGGAAGAACGCCGGTGCGAAGTACAGCGCGCAGAACGAATAGATGTAGAAGTCGAACCACTCGACGAGGTTGCCCGATGAGGCGCCGACGATGGCGAACACGCGCCGCCGGGTGTCATGCGCGGACAGCGCAGCTTGGTCGGTCTGGACGTCCATGGGTTGGTCTGTTCCTTTTAGTGCTTTCTGGGCGAGACGGCCGGGGCCGCCGCGTGCGGTCGCGCGTGGCACCGGTTCCGGCGCACGGCGCTACGGGATTTTAGCGAAATGTAAAGTAACAGGCTTTGCGGGTTCGTCCGGATGTAGAAAATTTTTCTCCCGTCACCCGTTCGTCATATGAAAACGCCAGCCGGCAGGCTGGCGTCTGATGCAAACATGTTCGACCCGCGACGATCACACGCGTACCTCCGGCGGCACGTAGCGGCACTCGTAGCGCTTGCGCACGGTGCCGGCCTCGTCGACGCTTTCCAGGTACACGTCGAACTGCCAGAGCCGCGCCATGTGCTTGAGCACTTC
Source organism: Burkholderia sp. AU32262 (assembly GCF_020419985.1). Lineage (NCBI taxonomy): Bacteria > Pseudomonadati > Pseudomonadota > Betaproteobacteria > Burkholderiales > Burkholderiaceae > Burkholderia > Burkholderia sp. AU32262. The sequence continues at coordinate 154,212 of NZ_JAIZRS010000007.1, read as the reverse complement.
GTCGCTGTCGTTCGACAGGTGGCGGTTGTCGGTCATGAAGTGGCGCAGCGTGAGGCTGCGGTCGCCGCGCGTGTTGACGGCCCATACCTGGATATTCGGCTCGCGGTGATGGATGTCGTACTGCCGCGACAACGCCTGCCGCACGTACTGATAGCCGGAATCGTCGTGGATCGCCGATACCTCGAGCGAATCGCGCATGTCGTCGTCGAGCACCGAGAACAGCCGCATCTCGCGGATCAGGTTCGGCGACAGGTACTGCGCGATGAAGCTCTCGTCCTTGAAGTTGCGCATCGCGTAGTGCATCGCCGGCAGCCACGGCGTGCCCGCGATCTCCGGAAACCACTTGTAGTCCTCTTCCGTCGGCGCTTCGCAGATCCGGCGAATGTCGCTCATCATCGAGAAGCCGAGCGCATACGGGTTGATCCCGCTGTAGTACGGCTTCGTGACGGGCGGCTGGTAGACCACGTTGCTGTGCGAGTGCAGGAACTCCATCATGAAGCCGTCTTCCAGCTTCCCCTGGTTGTACAGCGTATTGAGCAGCGTGTAGTGCCAGAACGTCGCCCAGCCTTCGTTCATCACCTGCGTCTGCCGCTGCGGATAGAAATACTGGCCGATCTTGCGCACGATGCGGATCACCTCCCGCTCCCACGGTTCGAGCAGCGGCGCATTCTTCTCCGCGAAATACAGCAGGTTCTCCTGCGGCTCGGGCGGATAGCGGTCTTCCTGCTCCTCCGTCAGCTCGGGCTTCTTGCCCGGCAGCGTGCGCCACAGTTCGTTGACCTGCGATTGCAGGTACGCCTCGCGCTCGCGCCGCAGCGCCGCTTCCTTCGACAGCGACGGCTTCTGCGGCCGCTTGTAGCGGTCGACGCCGTAGTTCATCAGCGCATGGCACGAGTCGAGCAGTTCCTCGACGCGATCGAGGCCGTAGCGCTCCTCGCATTCCGCGACGTAATTCTTCGCGTACACGAGATAGTCGATGATCGCGTGCGCGTCCGTCCACAGCCTGAACAGGTAGTTGCCCTTGAAGAACGAATTGTGCCCGTACGCCGCGTGCGCGATGACGAGCGCCTGCATCGTCATCGTGTTCTCTTCCATCAGATACGCGATGCACGGGTTCGAATTGATGACGATTTCGTACGCCAGGCCCATCTGCCCGCGGCGGTAGCTCTTCTCGGTCGCGAGGAAGTGCTTGCCGAACGACCAGTGACGGTAGTTGACGGGCATCCCGACCGACGCATACGCGTCCATCATCTGCTCGGCGCTGATCAGTTCGAGCTGGATCGGGTAGATGTCGAGCTCGTATTGTTCGGCAACCTGCGAGATGTGCGTGTCGTATTCCTCGAGCAATTCGAACGTCCAGTCGGACGGGCACGGCAGCGGCTTGCGTTCGGCAACGTTCATACGCGCTTCCTTTTGCCCGGAACCGGGCAAGTCGGCGGCCGGCGGCGGCTCGGCCTGCCCGGGTTGCTGCGATGCGGCAGGGCCGGCCGTGTCGTCGCCGGAAGGGCGCGGCTCGTAGCCGCGCGACTCGTTGTGCAGATGGCGGCTCGTCATGACATTTCCACCTGCTTTTCGAACAATTCGCGAAACACCGGGTAAATGTCCGCAGCCGATTCCACTTTTTTCATCGCGAGATGCGGTTGCGACAGGGCCAGTTGCGCGTATTCCAGCCACAGGTTCTGCTCTTCCGGCGCGACCTGGATATACGCGAAGTAACGCGTCTTGGTGAGGATATCCTCTTCCAGGATTTTGCGACACTTGGGCGAATCGTCAGTCCAGTTGTCGCCGTCGGACGCCTGCGCGCCGTAGATGTTCCACTCGGTCGGCGAGTAGCGCTCGTCCATTACCTTACGCATCAGTTCGAGCGCGCTCGACACCACCGTGCCGCCGCTTTCGGTCGAATGGAAGAAGGTGTCCTCGTCGACCTCCTCGGCGCGCGTATGGTGGCGGATGAACACCACTTCGATGCGCTCGTAGTTGCGCTTGAGGAACAGGTAAAGCAGGATGAAGAAGCGCTTTGCAAGATCCTTGCGCTGTTCGTCCATCGAGCCCGACACGTCCATCAGGCAGAACATCACGGCCTGGCTCGACGGCTGCGGCTGCTTCACGCGGTTGATGTAGCGCAGGTCGAAAGGGTCGATGAACGGAATCCGCCAGATGCGCCCTTTCAGGTGATGGATCTCGGCTTCGAGCGTCGCGATTTCCGCGCGGCGGTCTTCGGGGTCGCTCTTCAGCGCTTCGAGCTGCGCCTCGAGCTCGCGCAACTCGTTGACGAGCGGCGAGCCGAGCGCGATGCGCCGGCCGAGCGCGCTGCGCAGCGAACGCACGACGTCGATGTTGTTCGGCGTGCCTTCCGCCGACCAGCCCGCGCGCACGTTCTTCCAGCTCGGCACCGTCAGCAGGTGCGTCTTCACGAGGCGCGGCAGTTCGAGATCGTCGAAGAAGTACTGCATGAACTCGTCGCGCGACAGCTCGAACACGAAGTCGTCCTGCCCTTCGCCCTCGTTGCTCGCCTGACTGCCGCCGCCCCCCGAGCCGCCTTGCGGACGCGGGATCTTGTCGCCGCGCACGTAGTCCTCGTTGCCGGGGTGCACGTATTCACGACGCCCGCCCGGCGCGTGCCGGAAATTCGGCTCCGCGATGTCCTTGCGCGGGATCGTGATGCTCTGCGTGCTCTGGATATCCTTGATGCTACGGTCGCGCACCGCGTCGGACACGGCGCGACGAATGTAGTTCTTGACGCGACGCAGGAAGCGTTCGCGATTGGCGATGCTCTTGTTCTTGCCGGCCAGCCTGCGGTCGATGATTTGATGAAGCACTCCCGGTCTCCCGCTCGAAAGTCGATCTGCCGGGGCACTCGCCGCGCATGCCGTCTGCCGTCATGCGGGTGGCGCCTCTGAAAGTGCCCGTACGGACTCGCCGTACGGGCGCGATACCGCGCGTGTCATGACGACTTGCGCACGCGCAGGTACCAGTCGCAAAGCAGCCTCACCTGCTTCGGCGTATAGCCCTTCGCGACCATCCGGTTCACAAAGTCCTCATGCTTGCGCTGCTCCTCCGCCGAGCCCTTCGCGTTGAACGAAATGACCGGCAACAGTTCCTCGGTATTCGAGAACATCTTCTTCTCGATCACGACCCGCAACTTCTCGTAGCTCGTCCACACGGGGTTCTTGCCAGCGTTCGCCGCCCGTGCGCGCAGCACGAAGTTCACGATCTCGTTGCGGAAATCCTTCGGATTGCTGATCCCGGCCGGCTTCTCGATCTTCTCCAGCTCCGCATTCAGCGCGGCGCGATCGAAGCTCTCGCCCGTGTCGTGATCGCGGAATTCCTGGTCCTGGATCCAGAAGTCCGCATACGTGACGTAGCGGTCGAAGATGTTCTGGCCGTACTCCGAATACGACTCGAGATACGCCGTCTGGATCTCCTTGCCGATGAACTCCGCATAGCGCGACGCGAGCACGTCCTTCACGAACGACAGGTACTTCTGCTCGGTTTCCGGCGGGAACTGCTCGCGTTCGATCTGCTGTTCGAGCACGTACATCAAATGCACCGGGTTCGCCGCGACCTCGCTCGTGTCGAAGTTGAACACGCGCGACAGGATCTTGAACGCGAAGCGTGTCGATACGCCGGTCATCCCTTCGTCCACGCCCGCGTAGTCGCGATACTCCTGGTACGACTTCGCCTTCGGATCGGTGTCCTTCAGATTCTCGCCGTCGTACACCTGCATCTTCGAGAACAGGCTCGAATTCTCCGGCTCGTGCAGGCGCGACAGCACCGAGAACTGCGACATCATCTTCAGCGTGCCCGGCGCGCATACGGCCTCGGCCAGCGACGAATTGCGGATCAGCTTCTCGTAGATCTTGATCTCTTCCGACACGCGCAGGCAGTACGGCACCTTCACGACGAAGATCCGGTCGAGCAGTGCCTCGTTGTTGCGGTTGTTGCGGAAAGCCTTCCACTCCGACTCGTTCGAGTGCGCAAGAATCACGCCGTCGAACGGAATCGCGCCGAAACCTTCGGTACCCTTGAAGTTGCCTTCCTGCGTCGCGGTCAGCAGCGGGTGCAGCACCTTGATCGGCGCCTTGAACATTTCGACGAATTCGAGCAGACCCTGGTTCGCGAGGCACAGGCCGCCCGAGTAGCTGTACGCGTCGGCATCGTCCTGCGCGTATTGCTCAAGCTTGCGGATGTCGACCTTGCCGACCAGCGACGAGATGTCCTGGTTGTTCTCGTCGCCCGGCTCCGTCTTCGCGATGCCGACCTGCCGCAGGATCGACGGATAGCGGCGCACCACGCGGAACTGGCGGATGTCGCCGTTGTATTCGTGCAGGCGCTTGACGGCCCACGGACTCAGGATGCTTTTCAGGTAGCGGCGCGGAATGCCGTACTGTTCCTCGAGGATCGGACCATCCTCGTCGTAGTCGAACAGCCCGAGCGGCGATTCGTTGACGGGCGAGCCCTTCAGCGCATAGAACGGCACGCGCTCCATCAGTTGCTTCAGGCGCTCGGCGATCGACGACTTGCCGCCGCCCACCGGGCCCAGCAGATAGAGGATCTGCTTCTTCTCTTCAAGACCTTGCGCAGCGTGGCGGAAGTACGCGACCACCTGCTCGATCACCTCCTCCATTCCGTAGAACTCACGGAATGCCGGATACACCTTGATGACCTTGTTCGCGAAGATCCGCGACAGGCGCGGGTCGTTGCGGGTATCGATCTGTTCAGGTTCCCCGATTGCTTCCAGCATGCGTTCACCAGCCGTCGCGTACGCGGATGGATCGTTCTTGCAGAGCGCGAGATACTCCTCCAGCGAGAGCTCTTCCTCTCGCGTTTTTTCGAAGCGGTTCGCGAAGCTGCTGTAAATATCCATGCTACCTCCCTCGCCTGAGTCTGAAGACGTGCCTGCCTTCGTATGACTGCGCAGAAGCAAGCGCGTTCGAATTCATCCTAAACCCTTTCTTATTTTTTTTCACGAACTCTTCGTATGAAGTTCGTCATTCTCGACAACACCGCTTGGACAACGCATTTCGTCGTTTTACAATCGATCTCCCGAGCCGCAGAAACTGCATCCGCCGCGTCTCGTCGAACACCGAAACGTCTCGTGCGTTGGACACCTCCGACGTCGCCACCTTCTCCCTTCATCCCTTCACGTTCGAGCGGCCGCGTGCGATGACACGCCGCGCGAACCGTTACAAATTTTTTCGCAGTCCCTTACGGACATACCCGTACGACGAACGCGGGAACATGACGCGCACGCAGCGCATTCCCGCGAATCTCTCGGTGCGCGACGCTCGGCACACCTGCCGATGCGCGATCGACTCGTCCGCGCTGCCACATTTCGTCCGCCGCAGAAACGGCAACGCCCGCGGATCGCGGGCGTCGTCGTCACCAAATGGGGATAGATACGCGGCGCACGCGAATCAGAACGTCTCCCAGTCGTCGCCGCCGGCGGTCGCCGCTGCCGGCGCGGGGGCGGCCGACACGGCGGCGGGCTTGCGCGCCGGCGTCGCGGCGCTCGCGCGTTTCGGCGCGGCCTCGCGTTCGACGCGCGCGGCAGCCGGTGCGGGCGCAGCAGCCGGCGCGGAAGGCGCGCGCGGCGCATGACGTGCGGCAACCGCAACGACGGTGCCCGCACGTGCCGCCTCGTCGTCGAGCTGGAATACCGCTGCCGTTTCGCGCAGGCGGGCCGCCTGCTCCTCCAGCGACTGCGCGGCGGCGGCGGCTTCCTCGACGAGTGCGGCATTCTGCTGCGTGACCTCGTCCATCTGCGCGACCGCGCGCGCCACCTGGTCGATCCCGCCGCTCTGCTCCTCGGACGCCGCCGCGATCTCGCCCATGATGTCCGTCACGCGCTGGACCGCGCCGATCACGTCGCTCATCGTGCGCCCCGCCTCGTCGACCAGCGTCGAGCCCGTCCGGATACGCTCCACCGACGCGTCGATCAGCGCCTTGATTTCCTTCGCCGCGCTCGACGAACGCTGCGCGAGGCTGCGCACTTCGCCCGCGACGACCGCGAAGCCGCGGCCTTCCTCGCCCGCCCGCGCGGCCTCGACGGCCGCATTCAGCGCCAGAATGTTGGTCTGGAACGCGATTCCCTCGATGATCGCGATGATGTCCGCGATTTTCGCCGAGCTGTCGTTGATCTCACCCATCGTGCCGACCACCTGGCCGACCACCGTGTTGCCCTTGTTCGCAATTTCAGACGCATTCGCGGCCAGCGAGCTTGCCTGACGCGCATTGTCCGCATTCTGCTTCACGGTGCCCGTCAGTTGCTCCATGCTGGACGCGGTTTCCTGCAGCGCAGCAGCCTGTTCCTCGGTACGCGACGACAGGTCGATGTTGCCGGCCGCGATCTGGCGGGCCGCGGTCGCGATCGACTCGCTGCCGCCGCGCATGGTGCGCACCGTGTCGACGAGCCCGCGCTGCATCCTCGCGAGGCCTGCCAGCAACTGGCCCATCTCGTCGCGCCGGTCCACGACGATCGGCCGGCGCAGGTCGCCCGCGGCGATCGCGTCGAAATGCGACAGCGCGTCGGCGATCGGGCGGCCGATCGCGCGGCTCAGCGTCAGCCACGACAGCACCGCGGCGCCGATGCCGACCAGCAGCACGACGATCGACAGCACGCGCATCGTCTCGAACACCGATTCGGCCTGATCGAAGCGCGCCTGCGCATTGGTGAACTGGAAGCCGCGCAGCGTTTCACCGGCCGCGGCCAGCTCGGTATAGCGCGCCTGAAGCTGCTTGGCGCCGTCGCCGATCCGCTCGTGATCGCCGGCCGCGACCGCGCTCGCGAACGCGTCGCAACTGCTCTGCAGCACCTTGCGCCGGGCGACGACGTCCTGTGCGAGCCGGTCCTCGTCGGCGTCGCGCGGCAGCGCAAGGTACTTCTGCCACCAGGCGTCCGATTGCGCTCGCATCGCGCGGCTGCGCTCGATGGCCGCCGCCGAATCGGGCGTGCCGGCCAGCAGCGCGGCACGGTCGAGCGCGAGGCGCTCGCGCGCGGCGAACATTTCCGCCATCGCCACGTCGACCGCGCTGGGCATCTGGTTCGTGAAAGTCTCGCGCGTCGAATCGTTCGAACGCGTCATCCCGTGCAGACCGAGCACGCCGGTGACCGCCAGCAGTACCGCCAGAAACGCCATCGTGAAACCGATGCGCGCCCGAATCGTCAGGTTCCTGAACACCATCATCCATCCTGTGTTGCGTCGTCATGAACGGGCCTGGCCCGTTGGCTCGAAGCATTGCTTCACTTGGTGCATTTACGACCGCACGACGCATAACTTGATGGTTTTAGCGTGTTTATTTCGAATTATTCGTCTGTTTATTTCATAAGTCTGAATAAATGACGGAATTCGGGTCGGGATGGGGAATCGCCAAAGGCCAGTGGAAACGCCAAGCATTGCGGGGCCGCCGCCAGCCGTCTCATGCGACGGACCGGCAGCGCGATGGAACCGGAAAACCGGGGATCCGGCCCTAGTCGGCCAATTCGGCGCGCGTCGGAATCGACGGCTGCGCGCCCGCGCGCGTGACCGACAGCGCCGCCGCGCGTTGCGCGAAGCGGATGGCCGTGTCGACGTCCGCGCCGGCCGCGAGCCGTGCGGAAAAGCCGCCGATGAAGGTGTCGCCGGCCGCCGTCGTGTCGATGGCCTGCACGACGGGCGCCGGATAGTGACGCGCGGCGCCGTCGGCCGTCAGCGCAAGCACGCCGCGCGCGCCGAGCGTGATCAGCACGTTGCGCGCGCCACCGGCCTGGAGCGCCCGCGCGGCGGTTTCGGCCTGCGCCGGATCGCGCACCGGCAGCCCGGTCAGCGCGGCTGCCTCGACCTCGTTCGGGATCAGGTAATCGACGAGCGGCAGCCAGCCGTCCGGCAGCGGCGCGACGGCCGGCGCCGGGTTGAGCACCACCGTGCGGCCGAGGCGGCGCCCGGCCGACAGCGCCGCGAACACCGCGTCCGGCGGCGTCTCGAGCTGGCAGATCAGCACGTCGGCCGCCGCCAGCGCGGCCTCGTGCCGCGCGATCGTATCGGTCGTGACCTCGCCGTTGCCGCCCGCGACGATCACGATCGCGTTCTGGCTTCCGTCGTCGACGACGATCAGCGCGACGCCGGTCGACGCCGACGCGCTCGTCGCGAGCCCCGCGCAGTCGATTCCCTCGGCCTCGAGGCCCGCGCGCAGCGCGGCGCCATGCGCATCCGCGCCGACGCAGCCGATCATCGCGACCTGCGCGCCGAGCCGGGCGGCGGCGACGGCCTGGTTGCCGCCCTTGCCGCCCGCCGCCTGCGCGAACGCATGCCCGGCGAGCGTTTCCCCCGGCAGCGGCAGCCGCGGCGCCCGCACGACGAGATCCATGTTGAGGCTGCCGATCACCGTCACGCGGCCGGCGCCCGTTACGCTCGCCGTCATGCGCGAGCGCCCGGCGCGGCCGGCTCGCGATAGACTGCCGTCGATTCGCGCAGCACGAGGCGCGGCGACACGACGCGGCGACGGCTCGGCACGGCCGTGGAACCGCCGCCGATCCGTTCGATCAGCGTCTGCGCGGCCATTTCGCCGAGCGCGCGCACCGACTGGCCGACCGTCGACAGCGCCGGATACGTGTAGCGGGAAAATTCGATGTCGTCGAAGCCGATGATCGAGCAGTCGTCGGGCACGCGCAGCCCGCGCTCGGCCGCCGCGCGCAGCGCGCCGACGCCCATCAGGTCGTTGCCCGCGAAGATCGCGCTCGGCCGCACCGATTCGAACAGCCGCGACGCCGCGTGATAGCCGCCCAGGCACGAGAAATCGCTTTCGGCGATCGCGCCCGGCACGATGTCGACCCCGCGCTCGGCCATCGCGCGGATGAAGCCGTGCACGCGCATCGCGCTGACGGCGGTGTCGGTCGGCCCGGTGATGCAGCCGATCTTCGCGTGTCCGAGCTCAAGCAGGTGGCGCGTCGCCAGGTACGCGCCGCGCTCGTGGTCGATCTGCACGAGATCGGCCGCGAGCCCCTCGATGTTGCGATCGACGACGACGAGCGGCGCATGGATATCGGCGAGCGTCTGCGCGAGCACCGCGTCCTCGCCCGCCGACGCGACGATCAGCCCGTCGATGCGCTTTTCCTGCAGCACGCGCAGGTAGTTGCGCTGCTTCACGGGATCGTCGTCCGAATTGCAGAAGAACACGCAATAGCCGTTGGCCGCGCACTGATCCTCGATGCCGCGCGCCAGCTCGGCGAAGTACGGATTCGTGCTGTTCGGCACGACGAGGCCGATCGTCGCCGTCGCCCGCGCCTTCAGCGAGCGCGCCACGGCCGACGGCACGTAATTCAGCTCGCGGATCGCGCCCTCGACCTTCGCACGCACATCCGCGGACACCGGCCGCGAATTGTTCACCACGTGCGAGACGGTCGTAAATGACACGCCCGCCATGGCCGCCACATCCTTGATCGTCGCCATTTCCCGTTTCTCTCTGGTCTGTTCTGTCTGTCTTTTTACCGCACGCGCGTACGCCGGCTGCGATACGTATCGAGCACGACCGCCACGACGATCACCGCGCCCGTGATGATCCGTTTGGTCGGCTCGTTCGCACCGATCTGCGCCAGCCCCGCGGCCAGCACGGAGATGATCAACACGCCGAAGAACGTGCTGATCACCGAGCCGCGCCCGCCCATCAGGCTCGTGCCGCCGATCACGACGGCGGCGATGACCTGCAGTTCGAGGCCCGCGCCCGCGTTCGGATCGGCCGCCTCGAGCCGCGAAATCTGGAACAGCGACGCGAGCCCCGCGAGCGCGCCCATCAGTGCGAATACGAGGATTTTATACGGCCGCGGGTTAACCCCTGCAAGTCGGACCGCTTCCTCGTTCGTGCCGATCCCGACCAGATAGCGCCCGAACACGGTGCGCGTGAGCACGAACTGGGCGGCGATCATCACCGCGACCGCGATCAGGAACGCCGGCGAGATGCCCAGCGCGATCGGGTTCGACAGGAAATCGAACGCGTCGCCGATATACGCGGTGCGCGAATTCGTCAGTTGGTACGCGAGGCCGCGCGCGGCCTCCAGCACGCCGAGCGACACGATGAACGACGGAATCCGCCAGCCCACCGTGACCGCGCCGGTCAGCGCGCCCGTCGCGGTCGCGACCGCGATCCCGATCAGCGCGGCCGGCAGCGGCCCCCACTGCCACTTCAGCGCGGCGACGCTGACCATCGACGCGGCGAGCGCGAGCACCGAGCCGACCGACAGGTCGATCCCGGCGATGATCAGCACGAAGGTCATCCCGACCGACATCACGACGAGATCGGGAATCTGGTTCGCGATCGTGCTGAACGTGTCGTAGGTCAGGAAATGCGAGCTCAGCGCCGAGAACAGCGCGATCATCGCGGCCAGCGCGCCGGCGAGCCCGAGATAGTTCGACAGGCCGAGCCGCGTGCCGGACAGCGTGCGCGCGCGGCGCCCGGTCACGTCCTGCTGCGCGCCTGCATCGGTCGGGGATACGGGAGGCTGGGTCATTGCTGTCGTCCTGTCGTCGAAGTGCCCGAAGCGGCGCCGCGCGCCTGCTCCGCGTCCGGATGCTGCATGGCGGCGGCCGGCGTCTCGCGGCCGAAGCCGGCGAATGCCGCGGCCAGCAGCGCATCCTGGGTCCAGTTGCCGCGCTCGAACACGGCGGTCATGCGCCCGGCCGACATCACGCCGATCCGGTCGCAGATCAGCATCAGCTCGCGCAGGTCGCTCGATACGACCACGAGCGCGCGGCCTTCGCGCGCGAGCGCGCCCATCAAAGTGTAGATCTCGAATTTGGCGCCGACGTCGATCCCGCGCGTCGGCTCGTCGAACAGCAGCACCCCCATGTCGCGCGCGAGCCAGCGGCCGATCACGACCTTCTGCTGATTGCCGCCCGACAGTTCGCCGACCGCCTGCGCCGCGCCGTGCGTGCGGATCCGCAGCGCCTCGATCTGCTGCTCGGCGAGCGCCGTTTCGCGTGCGGAATCGACGATGCCGCCGCGCGCGAGCCGGTCGAGCTGGCCGAGCGACACGTTCGCGGTGATCGACTGCGACAGCAGCAGCCCTTCCCCCTTGCGATCCTCGGTGATCAGCGCGATGCCCAGCTTCACCGCCTCGACGGGCGACGCGATCCGCGCCGGCTTCAGCGGCTGGCCAACCGCGATCGTCCCGGCGTCCGGCGTATCGGCGCCGTAGATCAGCCGCAGCAGCTCGGTGCGCCCTGCGCCGATCAGCCCGGAGATGCCGAAGATCTCGCCCGCGCGCACCTCCAGCGACACGTCGCGCACGGCCGTCCCGCGCGTGAGGCCCGATACCGCGAGCCGCGGCGCACCGAAACGGCGCTCGCCGAGATCGATGTGTTCGCCGATCTCGCGCCCGACCATCAGCGTGACGAGCCCGTCGGACGTCGTCGCCGCCATGTCGCCCGCATGCACGAGCCGGCCGTCGCGCAGCACCGCGACGCGCTCGGCGACGCGCGCGAGCTCTTCGAGCCGGTGCGAGATGTAGACGATCGCGACGCCGCGCGCCTTCAGCCGGTCGATCTGCTCGAACAGCAGCTCGACTTCGCGCGCGGTCAGCATCGCGGTCGGCTCGTCGAGAATCAGCACGCGGCAGTCGCCGATCAGGTTGCGGGCGATCTCCACCATCTGCTGGTGCCCGATGCCGAGCGCGCCGACCGGCGTATCGGGGTCGACCGCGTCGAGCCCGACCTGCGCCATCGCCGCGCGCGCGTCGTCGCGCAGCCGCGCGCGATCGATGATGCCGAAGCGGCGCGGCAGACGGTTCAGGAACAGGTTTTCGGCGACGGTCAGCGTCGGCAGCAGGTTCAGTTCCTGCATCACCATGCGCACGCCGAGCGCCTCGGCCTGCGTGCGGCTCGCCGGCGCATAGGCCTCGCCGCCGAGCTGCATCGTACCGGTGGTCGGATCGACGAGCCCGCCGATGATCTTCGACAGCGTGCTCTTGCCCGCGCCGTTCTCGCCGGTCAGCGCGAGCGCCTGGCCTGCATCGAGCGTCAGCGTGACGTCGGCGAGCACGGGTTCGGCATAGGTCTTGCCGATGCCGGAGACGGACAGCACGGGGTGGGCTGAACGGGAGGGTTGGAAGGTCGGTTCCATCGCGATCCTGATTGCGGCCGCGCGCACGCGGCGCGCGGGTATGACGCTCACAAGTGCATGTGCATGCAGTGGCCGTGATCGCGCTCACACCGGATAACGGCCGCCGCGCCGGATTCTTGAGGCCGGCGGCCGGACCGGTGCGGCGTTACTTCGTCACGAGATCCACCGGCGTCTCGACCACGCCGGACATGTCGGCCTGCTTGCGATGCTCGGCAATGGCCTTGAGCGCCGTGTCGATGCCGAACACGGCCTGCTTCGCCGCGTACTGGTCGGCGGTCGCGAGCACGCGGCCGTCCTTCAGCATCGGCTTGATCGCGTTGATGTTGTCGTAGCCGACCACGAGCACCTTGCCCTGCTTGCCGGCCGCGCGCACGGCCGACACGGCGCCGATCGCCATGTTGTCGTTGCCGCACAGCAGCGCCTTCAGGTTCGGGTATTCGTTGAGCATCGCGGCGGCCACCGCATTGCCCTTGTCGATCTCCCATTCGCCCGACTGCACCGACACGACCTTCATCCCGCCCGCCTTCATCGCGTCCTGGAAGCCGGCCGTGCGCTGCTGCGCGTTGGTGGTCGTCGACACGCCTTCGACGATGCCGACCTGGTCGCCCGCCTTCAGCCGCTTCGCGAGGTAATCGCCGATCTTGCGCGCGCCCTTGCGGTTGTCCGGGCCGACGAACGGCACGTTCAGGTTCTTCGACTTCAGCACGTCGGGATCGAGCCGGTTGTCGATGTTCACGACGACGATGCCGGCGTCGACGGCCTTCTTCACGACCGGTACGAGCGCCTTCGAATCGGCCGGCGCGAGCACGATCGCGTCGACCTTCGACACGATCATCTGCTCGACGATGCGGATCTGGTTCGCGGTGTCGGTCTCGTCCTTGATGCCGTTGGTGACCAGGTCGAACTGGTTCGCGTTGTGTTTCTGGTATTCCTTCGCGCCCGTTTCCATGGTCAGGAAGAACTCGTTGGCGAGCGACTTCATCACGAGCGCGACCTTCGGCCTGGCCGCGGACTGCGCGTGGACAACCGGTGCGGCGGCCACCGCGACGGCGGCGAGCGCGGCGGTCAGGAAGCGACGGCGAAAGCGGACATTCATACACATCTCCTGGCGACGGCCCGAAGGCCGGATTGTTGTTTTAATGTGAGCAAACGTTTGCGCCACACTACCCGAGCAATGGCCATCGATGCTGCTGTCGGTACCACGGAATGGAAGCGAGGCAGACGGCCGACTGCCTGGCGCGTGCTGTCGTCGACGCGCCACCGCCAGCGGAACGCCGGCGGAGTGAAGGCTATGCTGTACCGATTCGCTTCGGCGCGCAACCTGTCTGATCAATATTTAAGGGTTTATTCGGAGCGCGCGAGCGGGCTTCGCGACGCGCAAATGCGACACTCGCGACGGCGGCTCGCCGAAGCGCTCGCTTCGCGGGCGGCGGCCGACGATGGCGCGGTTCGTCGTGGACAACGCGCTTTGCGCCGACGATATCGACGCGCGGCGCGCGGGCATTCGCCGTCGCGACCTGTCGCCGACCATGACGGAAGCGGCGAGTCGGACGGCGCGCGACGCGCAATGATCAGACGGCTTCGCGCAACAGCCCGGCGATTTCCGCTTCGTTCAGGTGCGGCGCGAACATCTCGATCAGCCGGTACGCATACGCGCGCAGGAATGCGCCCTTGCGCAGCCCGACCCGTGTCGTGCTCGCCTCGAACAGGTGCTGCGTATCGAGCGCGACGAGCCCCGTGTCGCGCTGCGGGTCGTAGGCCATCGCCGCGACCACGCCGATCCCCATCCCGAGCTCGACGTAGGTCTTGATCACGTCCGCGTCGATCGCGGTCAGCACGACGTCGGGTACCGCGCCCGCCTGCGTGAATGCCTGGTCGATGTGCGAGCGGCCCGTGAAATCCTGGTCGTACGTGATGATCGGGTACTCGGCGATTTCCTCGAGCGTCAGGTTCTCGCGGCCGACGAGCGGGTGCCCTTTCGGCACGACGACCGTGTGGTGCCACGAATAGCACGGGAACGTGACGATGTCCGGATAGCGGTCGAGCGCCTCGGTCGAGATGCCGAGATCGGCCTCGCCGTTCAGGATCATCTGCGCGATCTGCTGCGGGCTGCCCTGGCGCAGCGCGAGATGCACCTTCGGAAACACCTCGGTGAACTGCCGGATCACCTTCGGCAGCGCGTAGCGCGCCTGCGTGTGCGTCGTCGCGACGACGAGGTGGCCGCTGTCCTGATCGGCGAACTGGCGCGCGACGCGGCGCAGGTTCTCGGCGTCGAGCAGCATCCGCTCGATCAGCTGGTGCACGGCCTTGCCGGGCTCCGTGAGCCCCGTCAGCCGCTTGCCGCGCCGAATGAAGATGTCGACGCCCAGTTCATCCTCCAGATCCTTGATCTGTTTCGACACGCCCGACTGCGACGTGTACAGCACGTTCGCGACTTCGGTCAGGTTCATGTTCTGGCGCACCGCTTCGCGCACGAACCGCAATTGCTGAAAATTCATGGGTATGCCTCTTAGGCTGTCGTTGTTTGATTGTCGAATCGGAGCGAATCCCGCCCTTTGCCCCACATTGCCTCGTCAACGCGCGGGAAATACCCGCACGGCACGCGGCACGGCCGTCGCGCCGTCGCCGACCTGCAGCGAGAGCGCCCGCCAGGCGTCGCGGTCGAGTTCCGCCTCGAGCGCGCCGCCCGCGCGTGCCTCCAGCTCCACGCGCACCGAACCGCCGAGCGGAATCACGCGCCGCACGTCCACCGCGATGCCGTCGCGGTGCCCTTCGCCCGCCGGCCACAGCTGCAGATCGTGCGGCCGCACGTACGCATTCGCGGGGCCCGCGAAATCGGCGTCGACCTCGATCGGCGCAGCCGCGCCGTCGGCGACGAAGCCGCGCCCGGCGACCGTGCCCGGCAGCCGGTTCGCCGCGCCGAGAAACTCGTACACGAACGCGCTTTGCGGATGATCGTAGACGTCCTGCGGGCTGCCGACCTGCTCGACGTGGCCGCGGTTCAGCACGACGATCCGATCGGCCACCTCGAGCGCCTCTTCCTGATCGTGCGTGACGAAGATCGTCGAGATGTGCAGGTCGTCGTGCAGGCGACGCAGCCAGCCGCGCAGTTCCTTGCGGACCTTCGCGTCGAGCGCGCCGAACGGTTCGTCGAGCAGCAGCACCTTCGGCTCGACCGCGAGCGCGCGGGCGAGCGCGATGCGCTGGCGCTGGCCGCCCGACAGCTCGGACGGGTAACGCTGCGCGAGCCAGTCGAGCTGCACGAGCTTGAGCAGCTCGTGCACCTTCTCGCGAATCGCGGCTTCCGACGGCCGCTCGCGGCGCGGCTTCACGCGCAGCCCGAACGCGACGTTCTCGAACACGGTCATGTGGCGGAACAGCGCGTAGTGCTGGAACACGAAGCCGACCTGGCGGTCGCGCGCGCCGACCGACGCGACGTCGAGCCCCTGCAGCACGACCTGGCCGGCGTCCGCGTGCTCGAGGCCCGCGATCACGCGCAGCAGCGTGGTCTTGCCGCAGCCGGACGGCCCGAGCAGCGCGACCAGTTCGCCGGGCGGGAAGTCGAGCGATACGTTGTCGAGCGCCGTGAAATCGCCGAAGCGCTTCTGAAGGTTACGGACGGTGATACCCATTCTGGTTGCCTCTTTACGATTTCGACGAAACGGCGCCGACAGGGCCGGCATGTGCGGGAACGGCGTCGGCCAGTTCGGCGGCGAGATGACGCTCGGCGATCAGCTTCAGCGCGAGCGTGACGAGCGCGAGCAGCGCCAGCACCGACGCCACCGCGAACGCCGCCGCGAAGTTGTATTCGTTGTACAGAATCTCGACGTGCAGCGGCATCGTGTCGGTCACGCCGCGGATGTGGCCGGACACGACCGACACCGCGCCGAACTCGCCCATCGCGCGCGCATTGCACAGGATCACGCCGTACAGCAGGCCCCATTTCACGTTCGGCAGCGTCACGCGGCGGAAGATCTGCCAGCCCGATGCACCGAGCACGCGCGCCGCTTCTTCCTCGTCGGTGCCTTGCGCCTGCATCAGCGGAATCAGCTCGCGCGCGACGAACGGGAACGTGACGAAGATCGTCGCGAGCACGATGCCCGGCACCGCGAAGATGATCTGCACGTCGTGATCCTGCAGCCACGGCCCGAACCAGCCCTGCGCGCCGAACAACAGCACGTACACGAGGCCGGAGATCACCGGCGACACCGAGAACGGCAGGTCGATCAGCGTCGTCAGCAGCGCCTTGCCGCGGAATTCGAATTTCGCGATCGCCCACGATGCGCATACGCCGAACACGAGATTCAGCGGCACCGCGATCACGGCGACGGTCAGCGTCAGCTTGATCGCCGACCACGCATCGGGATCGGCCAGCGATTCGAGATAGAAGCCCACGCCCTTGCGCAACGCCTCGACGAACACCGCGGCGAGCGGCACGACGAGGAAAAACGCGAGGAACGCGAGCGCGATGCCCGTGAGCAGCCAGCGCACGACGCGCGACTCGCTGACGGGGTCGAGCCGCTTCGTGGCGCGCACGGCGGACGACGGGGTTTTCAGCACGACGGTGGCCTCCTGGCTCATTGCTGGCCTCCTGCCGCGACGGCGTTGACGGTGACGGTGGCGGGCGCCGGACCGCTCGCGCCCTTGCTCGTCCTGCGCTGCAGATACCACTGCAGCGTGTTGATCAGCAGCAGCATCAGGAACGACACCACCAGCATGACGACCGCCAACGCGGTCGCGCCCGCGTAGTCATACTGTTCGAGCTTCGTGATGATCAGCAGCGACGTGATCTCGGATTTCATCGGCACGTTGCCGGCGATGAAGATCACCGATCCGTATTCGCCGAGCGCGCGCGCGAACGCGAGCGCGAAACCGGTGAGCAGCGCCGGCAGCACGGCCGGCAGCACGACGCGGCGGAACGTCAGCCAGCGCGACGCGCCGAGGCACGCGGCGGCTTCTTCCTGCTCCCGCTCGAAATCCTCGAGCACCGGCTGCACGGTGCGCACGACAAACGGCAGCCCGATGAAGGTCAGCGCGACCAGCACGCCGGCCGGCGTGAACGCGATCTTGATGCCGAGCGGCGCGAGATACTGGCCGACCCAGCCGTTGGTCGCGTAGACGGCCGCGAGCGAGATGCCGGCCACCGAGGTCGGCAGCGCGAACGGCAGGTCGACGACCGCATCGACGAGGCGCTTGAACGGGAACGTGTAGCGCACCAGCACCCACGCGACGAGAAAGCCGAACACAGCGTTGATCAGCGCGCCGCCGAGCGCGGCCGAAAACGTCAGCCGGTACGACGCGAGCACGCGCGGCGACGTGACGGCGGTGACGAACTGGTCCCACGACAGCGTCGCGGTCTTCAGGAACGTGGCGGCGAGCGGAATCAGCACCACGAGGCTCAAATAGGCCACCGTGATGCCGAGTGTCACGCCGAAACCGGGCAGCGCGCTCGGCTTGCGAAAGGTGTACGTCGTCATCGGATGCTCTTGCTGGGTCGATGCTGCTCACGGGTCCGACGCAAACGCCGGCGCAGTGCATCGCGCCGGCGGCCCGTCGGGGATGCGGCGCGCTGTCGTGGCGCGCCGCTTGGTCGTTATGGTGTGACTGCGTGCGTTACTGCGGCTTGTAGATCGAATCGAACACGCCGCCATCCGCGAAATGCGTCTTCTGCGCATTCGTCCAGCCGCCGAACGTGTCGTCGACCGTGTACAGCTTCAGCTTCGGGAACTGCTTGGTCAGCTCCGCCGGCACGTTCTTCGAACGCGGCCGGTAGTAGTTGCGTGCCGCGATTTCCTGGCCCTGCGGGCTGTACAGGTAATTCAGGTACGCCTCGGCCAGCTTGCGCGTGCCCTTCTTGTCGACCACCTTGTCGACCACCGCGACGGGCGGCTCGGCCAGGATGCTCACCGACGGCACGACGATCTCGAACTTGTCGGTGCCGAATTCCTTGACCGACAGGAATGCCTCGTTTTCCCATGCGATCAGCACGTCGCCGATCCCGCGCTGCACGAAGCTCGTCGTCGCGCCACGCGCGCCCGAATCGAGCACGCCTGCGTTCTTGTAGAGCTTCGTGACGAATTCCTTCGCCGTCTGCTCGTTGCCGCCCGGCTTGTGCAACGCGTATGCCCACGCGGCCAGGTAGTTCCAGCGCGCGCCGCCCGAGGTCTTCGGGTTCGGCGTGACGATCGAGATGCCCGGCTTGGTCAGGTCGTCCCAGTCCTTGATCCCCTTCGGATTGCCCTTGCGCACGAGGAACACGATCGTCGACGTGTACGGCGACGCGTTGTCGGGCAGGCGCTTTTGCCAATCCTTGTTCACGAGCCCCTTGTTCGCGAGCGCGTCGATGTCGTAGGCCAGCGCCAGCGTGACGACGTCGGCCTGCAGGCCGTCGAGCACCGAGCGCGCCTGCGCGCCCGAACCGCCGTGCGACTGCTTGAAGTTGACGGTTTCGCCCGTCTTCGCCTTCCACTCCTTGCCGAACGCCTGGTTGAAATCCTGATACAGCTCGCGCGTCGGGTCGTACGACACGTTCAGGAAAGTCGTATCGGCCTGCGCATGCGTCGCGACGCCCAGCGCCGCCGCCGCGCCCAGCGCGAATGTTGCGATCAGGCGGCCCACTCCGCCCACCAGCCCCGTGTTGCGCTTGCCCATCCTTGGTTCTCCAGTGTTGTCGGTATTGCGATGTCGGGCCAGTCTATCGAACGGGTTACATGATTAAAAATAATCCTTCCTCATTTTTTAATACTCAAAAGTGCTAACGCATACGGGACGGACGGTTGCGGCGGACAAACCGGCGTCCGGGCGTCGCGAAATCGCGCCGGAATCGACGCAATCGCGTCGAACCTCAAGTAACACTTGAAATTCGCGAAGTACTGTATAAAAATACAGCTCACTGTCTATCCATACAGTTGAGCCATGACCAAACTCACCGCCCGTCAGCAGCAAGTGTTCGACTTGATCCGCCGCGCGATCGAGCGCTCCGGATTCCCGCCCACCCGTGCCGAGATCGCGGCCGAACTGGGCTTCAGCTCGCCGAATGCGGCCGAGGAGCACCTGCGTGCGCTGGCGCGCAAGGGCGTGATCGAGCTGGCCGCGGGCGCATCGCGCGGCATCCGGCTGCTCGGCATCGACGACGCCCCGCATCAGTTCACGCTGCCGCACGCCGGCCTGATGCAACTGTCGCTGCCGCTCGTCGGCCGCGTCGCGGCCGGTAGCCCGATCCTTGCGCAGGAGCACATCTCGCAGCACTACGCGTGCGATCCCGCGCTGTTCACCAGCAAGCCCGACTACCTGCTGAAGGTGCGCGGGCTGTCGATGCGCGACGCCGGCATTCTCGACGGCGACCTCCTCGCCGTGCAGAAGCGCACGGAAGCGAAGGACGGCCAGATCATCGTCGCGCGCCTGGGCGACGACGTCACGGTCAAGCGCCTGATGCGCCGGCCCGGCGGCCTCGAGCTGATCGCGGAGAACCCGGATTACGAAAACATCTTCGTCAAGGCCGGCAGCGCGGATTTCGCGCTGGAAGGCATCGCCGTCGGGCTGATCCGCTCGGGCGAACTCTGACATTCCGTCTCGCTAGGAGAACATCATGGAACGCCTTGCCCGCCTGCTGCCTTTCCGTCAATTCGGTCGCCTGCGTCATCTGCGCGGCCGCACGCCCTGCGCTCCGCTGTCCGCGGCGGCGCCCGTGCAAGAAGAAGTCGCAGTCGAACGGCAGGCGTCCCTGCTGCCGTCAGCGCTCCCCGCGTTCGCGCGCGTATCGCTGAACGCTGGCCTGAATCACGCGGAACCCGCGCGTCGCGCGCCGGTGCGCGTCTATCACGGTCGTTCGCGCCTGATCATGGTGGGCACGATCGACGCCGTTTGCCGGATGATCGATCGCTGCATCGCGGAGGAACGATCGGCCACGCCGGGCGGTCTCTGATTGCGGAACCTTCCCGCACCGGAGGCAACGTGACTGGTTCGTCGCGCCGTGCATGGCGACTCAAGCCCCTGTTGATCGTCGCGCTCGTCGTCGCCGTCATTGCGGCGCTCGGCTATGGGTACGCGTCGCCGTATGTCGCGCTCGGCCGCCTGAAATCGGCGATCGATGCGCGCGACGCGCAGGCGATCAGCGAATATGTGGACTTTCCGTCGCTGCGCATCAGCCTGAAGCAGCAGGTCACGGAAGAATTGATGCGCCGCGTCGACGCCGTAAAAAAGGACAATCCGTTCGCGGTGATCGGCGCGTTGATCGGGTCCGCGCTGATCGGCCCGCTCGTCGATGCGTACGCGACCCCGGAAGGCGTCGCCGCGTTGATGAGCGGATTGCCGCCGCGCGGCAATCCGGGCGAGCGGCCGCCTGAGTGGTCGAATCAGCCACCGGCGGACAATGCACCCGGCAACACGCCTGCCGCGCCACCCGCCCATCCGGCGCCCGCAAGTGCCGGCGTACCGAGCGGCAACGCGGCCGCTTCCGCGGCATCGTCGCCGGCCCCCGCGCCCGCCGCACCGGCCAGCCCCAGCGAAGCACCGCAAGCGCCGCGCCAGCAACAAACCAGCGCGGGCTACCGAAATATCGATGAATTCGTCGTCACGTATCAGCGCGGCGCCGACGGCACGCGCTATGCGGCGATCTTTCACCGCTTCGGGCTGTTCTCGTGGAAATTGTCCGGGATCGACCTGCATGCATAGCAGCCCGCGCTGGACGCCCGCTCCGCCGATCCAGCGCGATGCCTGACCGGCATGCATCGCCGGTCAGGTCGTCATCCAGTCTTTAGATCATTGGCCGGCCGCCATGGCCGCCTCGCGCTCGCGCGCGATTTCGGCCTTCTGCTCTTCCGCCGACGAACACGCCACCAGAATGCTGCAGTTCACGCGATCGAGCAGTTGCGTATTGCCCGAGCCCATCCACCATCTCGACAATCCGCTGCGGCACCGGTGGCCGACGACGACGAGGTCGACCTTCAGCTCCGACGCGAGATTCGCGATTTCGTCGATCGGATAACCGAAGGCGAAATGGCCCTCGGCTTGCACACCGCGCTCGCGCAGCCAGTTCACGCCTTCCTGCAGGATTTCGCGCGCGGTTTCCTCGAAGCGGCCGCACGCGACATCGGTCAGCAAGCCGGCGCTTTGCGCAATGCTCGAACGCATGTCGACGACCGACAGCAAATGCGTTTCCGCCTTCAGGTCCATTGCGAGATTGGCTCCGCAGCGTAGTGCCTTGCGCCCTTCGAGCGTGCCGTCGTAACACAGCAAAATCTTGTTGTAGCTAGCCATGAAGCCTCCCTATCGCGACAACGAGCCGACGCATTCATCATGGTGCGCCGCAATTCAGGACGCAAGGGATGGAAAACGCTGATTCGCCCCGCGTCGCGCGTGCGCGATGATGCGGTGCATGATCGGTGCGCACATGCATCGCACCGGGCGGGCGTGCCCTGAAGCGACGCAGCCGATGCACTAGAATGGCCCATTCGTACACCAGCGAGCCGCGTCGCGCCGGCATCGTGCGCTTCGGTCACGCCCGTGTGACACGGATTCGCGCGATCCGTTCGGAAACCGGCCACGCACCGGGCAGCAGCACACGCCCGCTTACAACGACAAGACGCCCATGTCCGTCGCACCGATCGATTTCCGCAACGTCGAAAAACGCTATGGCGACAAGCTCGTCGTCAACGGTCTGTCCTTCCACGTGAAGGCCGGCGAATGCTATGGCCTGCTCGGCCCGAACGGCGCCGGCAAGACCACGACGCTGAAGATGCTGCTCGGCCTCGCGCATCCCGATGCCGGCACCATTTCGCTGTGCGGCGAACCGGTTCCATCGCGTGCCCGACATGCACGCCAGCGCGTCGGCGTCGTCCCGCAGTTCGACAATCTCGATCCGGACTTCACGGTCCGGGAAAACCTGCTCGTGTTCAGCCGCTATTTCGGGATGTCGGCGCAGGCGGCACGCGCGCTCGTGCCGCCGCTGCTCGAATTCGCGAAGCTCGAGAACAAGGCCGATGCGAAGGTGGGCGAGTTGTCGGGCGGCATGAAGCGTCGCCTCACGCTCGCCCGCGCGCTCGTCAACGATCCCGACGTGCTCGTGCTCGACGAGCCGACGACGGGCCTCGATCCGCAGGCGCGGCATCTGATGTGGGAGCGGCTGCGTTCGCTGCTCGCGCGCGACAAGACGATCCTGATCACCACGCATTTCATGGAAGAAGCCGAGCGTCTGTGCGATCGGCTGTGCGTGATCGAGGAAGGCCGCAAGATCGCCGAAGGCGCACCGCATGCCCTGATCGCATCGGAGATCGGTTGCGACGTGATCGAGATCTACGGGCCCGATCCGGCCGCGCTGCGCGACGAGTTGTCGGCCTTCGCGAAGCGCACCGAGATCAGCGGCGAGACGCTGTTCTGCTATGTGACCGACCCCGAACCGCTCAGCGCGCGCCTCAAGGGCCGCACAGGATTGCGCTATCTGCATCGCCCGGCCAATCTGGAAGATGTGTTCCTGCGGCTCACCGGCCGCGAGATGCAGGACTGAACGACCATGGACGTCCGCAACTATTCCGCCACCACGCCGTCGGCCCCGCCGCGCGAATCACGCTTCGCGATCGCAATGCCGGCCAATGCAGGCAACTGGGTCGCCGTCTGGCGACGCAATTACCTCGTGTGGCGCAAGCTCGCGCTCGCGTCGATGTTCGGCAATCTTGCCGATCCGATGATCTATCTGTTCGGGCTGGGTTTCGGGCTCGGCCTGATGCTCGGCCATGTCGACGGCGTGTCGTATATCGCATTCCTCGCGGCCGGCACGGTCGGCTCGAGCGTGATGATGTCCGCGAGCTTCGAGTCGATGTATTCGGGTTTCTCGCGGATGCACGTGCAGCGCACGTGGGAAGCGATCATGCATACGCCGCTCGCGCTCGGCGACATCGTGCTCGGCGAAATCGTGTGGGCGGCCAGCAAGGCAATGCTGTCGGGGGGCGCGATCATGCTCGTCGCGGGCGTGCTCGGCTATGCACGCTTTCCGTCGATGCTCGCGGTGCTGCCGGTGATCGCGCTGGCCGGCCTCGCGTTCGCCAGCATCGCGATGATCGTCACGGCGCTCGCGCCATCCTACGATTTCTTCATGTTCTATCAGACGCTCGTGCTGACGCCGATGCTGCTGCTGTCGGGCGTGTTCTTCCCGATCACGCAGTTGCCGCCGATCGCGCGGCATGCGGCGCAGGCGCTGCCGCTTGCGAATGCGGTCGAGCTGATCCGGCCTGCGATGCTCGGCCGGCCGGCGACCGACATCGCGCTGCACGTCGCGGTGCTCGCCGGCTACGCGGTCGGCGGATTCCTGCTGTCCGCGTGGCTGTTCCGGCGGCGGATGATGCGCTGACGGCCGGCGCGTCGGGCACCAGGCACCACGCGCCGGCCAAATGCGACGACGTTACTCGTCGTCGTCGCTCCACGGAATTTCGACGTCGGTCAGGAACGCGACGGTCGCGAGCGGGCCGCCTTCGTGGCGGCCGAGCTTGCCGTCCGCGCGATGCCATTCCACGCGGAACTGCGTGCCCGGATCGTCGGCCACCAGATACACCGTGCGCAGCTCTTCCTTGTCGGCTTTGTCCACCGGGCCGTCGAACGACACCAGCATCTTCTGCAGCCACAGGCCGTTGACGGGATCGTAAATGCGATCGCCCTGCGGAATGTCGATGCTGGCCTCGACACCGATCGTTGCGGAGGCCTCGATGATCATCGTGCCGAGTGCGTGCAGCACGGCCGTCGCCCGCGCGGAATTGGCCTGACGAATCGCGAGATCGCCGCGCGTCAGCGCCTTTTCGAGTCGAGGATGAATCTTCGGTTGGGTCATGCGTTTTCCTGTTTGCTTCTTGTAAAGGGCGCCGCACGCATGAAGCGGCGGCGCCGGGTGAATACGACGATGGCGCGCGACGGGCGCGCCGTTGCGCGCGTCAGAACCCGAACGCGATCGCGAGCAAGCCGCTCACGATCCCGAATACGACGACGAGCGTCGCGACGATCGCCAGCATGTACGGCTTGAACGAACGCGCGAGCATCGCGAGCGACGGCACGCTGATCGGCGGCAGCGTCATCAGCAGCGCGGCGGCCGGACCGACGCCCATGCCAAGCGACAGCATCGCCTGGATGATCGGCACCTCGCCGGCCGTCGGAATCACGAACAGCATGCCCGCGACCGCGAATGCGACGATCCAGCCGAGCTGATTGCCGATGTCCGGGCCGATATGCGGAAACAGCCACGCGCGCGCGGCGCCGAGCAGCAGCACGAGCACGATGTATTCGGGCACGAGCCGCACGGCCATGCGTGCGAGCAGCTTCATCCAGCGGACGAACGGATTGCCGGCCGCGGCCTGTTCGGCCGCCAGCGCGGCAAGCTGCGCATCGTCGATGCTGCGGTCTTCGGGACGTGCGACGCGATTCAGCAGATAGCCGATCCCGAACACCATCGCGATGCCGAGCACGAGGCGCAGCGCGCTCCAGTGCCAGCCGAGCACGAAGCCCATGAACACCAGCGCCGCCGGGTTCAGCACCGTGTTGCCGAGCCAGAACGCGACCGCGCCGCCCGGCGACGCATGACGCGCACGCAGGCCCGCGACGACCGGCGCCGCGCAGCACGTGCACATCATCCCGGGCAGCGACAGCAGCCCGCCCGCGGCGACGCTGCCGAAACCCGTGCGACCGAGCACGCGCGCCACCCAGTGCGCGGGCAGCAGCGCCTGCACGGCCGAGCCGAGCAGCAGGCCCAGTACCATCGCCTGCCAGATCGCCTTGCCGTATGCCCACGCGTAGTCGAGCGCCGCCTTCAGCGACGGCTCGGGCGCGGCCGCCGACGTGCCCATCAGGATCGACTGGCCGATCGAATGGTGCTCGGCGGCAACGAACGCCTTGTTGTAGTACGGAAACCATTTTACGTAGAACAGTCCCGCGACCGCGATCAGAAGGAAGGTCATCCAGCCGAGGGCCGGGGCGGGTTGGGTGCGTGTGGTCGTCATCGTGTGATGGTCGTCGAGTGGTTTTTATCGATTTCGGATGTCGTGCCGGCCGCAAATGCGGCCGATGCGGCCAGCCCGGCTTGCGCGAGTTCGGCCAGCAGCGTGCGCGCCTGATCGTGAACGTCGGCCGCGTTGGGCCGGAACGTGAACGTCAGCACCCGGTTCGGCTTGTTGTACGTCGCGCGGTAAGTGCGCGCATAGGCGGGATCGTAATGCCTGTCGATCAGTTCGGTGAACAATTCGGCTCGCGCGCCGGCATCGATCAGCCCCTTCCAGCGCGTCACCTCTTCGCGGCTGTGCAGGCCGATCAGCCGATGAAGCTGCGCCTTGAACGCGCCCGGCGCGTCGAACAGATGGGCGTAATCGTCGAGAAGGAACGCGATCCGCTCGTCGTGGGCGGCTTCGACCTGAACCCACGGCCCCGCGTGAAACGCCTCGATCAGCGCGATCGGCAACTGCACGAGCCCGATCCTGCGGCTTTCCGACTCGACGAACACCGGCCATTGGGGGTCGAAGCGTCCGAGCGCCTCGACGAGCCCCGAATCGAAGCCCTTCTGCGCCGGCTGCGGCTTGCCCGGCAGCGCGCCGAGCAGCGAGCCGCGATGGCACGCGAGCGCTTCCAGGTCGAGCGTCTGCGCGCCCACGTCGCGCAGCGCGTTCAGCAGGCGCGTCTTGCCGCAGCCCGTATGACCGACGAGCGCGATATAGCGAAAGCGTGTAGGCAGCGAATCGAGCGTCGCGCACACCGACCGGCGGTACGCCTTGTAGCCGCCGTCGAGCTGGCGCGCCTTCCAGCCGATCAGGTTGAACCAGGTCGTCATCGAGCCCGAACGCTTGCCGCCGCGCCAGCAGTAGATCAGCGGCCGCCAGTTGCGCGGACGGTCCGCGAACGTCGTGTCGAGATGGCGCGCGATGTTGCGCGCCACCATTGCCGCGCCGACGCGCGTCGCCTCGTACGGCGACACCTGCCGGTACATCGTGCCGACGAGCACGCGCTCTTCGTTGCTGAGCACGGGCGCGTTCAGCGCGCCGGGGATATGGTCCTCGGCGAACTCGAGCGGTGTGCGCACGTCGATGATCTCGTCGAACTCGCCGGCGCGATCGAGGGTGACAATCAGGTTCTTCAATTTGGCGTCGAACAGGGGCGATGCGGCTCGAGAAGCCGCATGGGCGCGGAAGGCGGATTGACGATTATCTCACGGGCCGGCGTCCCGGGCCTCGCGCGGCGGTCGGCGGCGACGAAGCGGCCTGCATCGCGTCGATCAGATGGTCGCGGAACGCGCGCACCGACGCGGGCAGATCGCGCCCCGCCATCGTCCGCACCTGGATGCTGCGTTCGCGCAATTGCGGATTGGTCACGGGCACGACGACGAAGCCGTCCGCCTCGGAGCGGCCGCGCACCGACAACAGCCCCGTGAACATCACCGCGCCCGTGCGCCGCGCGTAGCCGTACATCGCCGCGGTATTGTTGCTCGTCAGCTCGGGCTCGAGCAGCAGCCCGTCGAGCGCGCACGCGATGTCGATCAGCTGGCGCACCGTCGTGCCGGCCTCGGGCAGCACGTGCGCGTACCGGGCGACATCGGCAAGCGACACCGCGTCGCGCGCCGCGAGCGGATGATCGTGCCGGACCAGCGCAAAGACCGGCGCGCGCTCGGTGTGGTCGACGCGCACGCCCTTCTCCGGCGCGAGGCTGAAGGTCAAAGCGATGTCCGCATCGCCGTCGCGCACGCGCCGGGTCGCGTCCGCCGGCGACACGACCCACACGATGAAATCGACGCCCGGGTGGCGCGCCTTGAAGCTCGCGAGCACGCCGGGCAGGAAATCGATCGCGAACCCTTCCGAGCACGCGATCTTCAGCAGGCTGCCGTGCAGCGCGTCGAGCCCGCCGATGTCCTTCATCACGTGCTCGGCCTCCAGCAGGCTCCGCTGCGCGAACGCCAGCAACCGCTCTCCCGCCTCCGACAACGCCATCCCGCGCGGCCGCCGCTCGAACAGCGGCGCGCCGAGCTCGCTCTCCAGCTTCGCGATCTGGCGGCTGATTGCCGATACGGCCACGTGCAGCCGCGCGGACGCGTCGCTGATCGACCCGGTACGCGCCACCTCGACGAAATATCGCAATGCCAGGCCATGCAGGAAAGCCGCCATCGTTCTGTCTCCGCGCCGCATCCGGCCGCGCTGCTTTGCCTTTTCAGCAAAGAAAGGTTCGAAATTCGATCATTGTGACAAAAAAACCGGCTTTCTAGAATCGATCGCACTTCACGCTGCCTGCGCGCCCGCGCACGGCGAACCCGACCGAGGAGACCCGACTTGAGCCGTACCGCCGCCATCCAGCACGCGCTGAACCAGTTCGAATCCGGTGCGTTCTTCACGACCCTGAGCCGCCGCGTCGGCCTGCGCACCGAAAGCCAGGAAAGCGGCAGCGAAGCCGCGCTGCGCGCCTATCTGACCGACGAGATCGCGCCCGAGGCTGCACGCCTCGGCTTCACGTCGCGGATCGTCGACAACCCCGTCGCTGGCGGCGGGCCATTCCTGCTCGCGTCGCGCCACGAAGACGACGCGCTGCCGACCGTGCTGATCTACGGTCACGGCGACGTCGTGCGCGGCTACGACGCGCAGTGGCGCGCGCCGCTGTCGCCGTGGACGCTGACGGCCGACGGCGACCGCTGGTACGGCCGCGGCAGCGCCGACAACAAGGGCCAGCACACGATCAACCTGGCCGCGCTGGCGAGCGTGCTCGAAGCACGCGGCGGCCGGCTCGGCTTCAATGCGAAGCTGCTGATCGAGATGGGCGAGGAAACCGGGTCTCCGGGCCTCGACGCGCTGTGCCGCCGGGAGCGCGACGCGCTCGCGGCCGACGTGCTGATTGCGTCCGACGGCCCGCGCATTGCCGCCGCGCGCCCGACGGTATTTCTCGGCTCGCGCGGCTCGGTCAACTTCAAGCTGAGCCTGCGCGCCCGCGACGGCGCGCATCACTCGGGCAACTGGGGCGGACTGCTGCGCAACCCGGCGATCGTGCTCGCGCATGCGCTCGCGAGCCTCGTCGACGCGCGCGGCGCGATTCGCGTCGAGGGGTTGCGCCCGCCGCCGATCCCGGCCGCGGTGCGCGACGCGCTCGCCGATCTTTCCGTCGGCGGCGGCCCCGGCGACCCGGCGCTCGACGCCGACTGGGGCGAGCCCGGCCTGTCCGCGGCCGAGCGCGTGTTCGGCTGGAACACGTTCGAGATCCTCGCGTTCAAGGCCGGCAATCCGGAGCATCCCGTCAACGCGATCCCGCCCGCCGCGTACGCGCACTGCCAGTTGCGCTTCGTCGTCGGCACCGACTGGGAAGCGCTGCAAGCACACCTGCGCGCGCATCTCGATGCGCACGGCTTCGCCGACATCGAGATCGACGTCGAACGCGGCGCACCGGCGACGCGCGTGCCGCCGGACGATCCGTGGGTCCGCTGGGCCGTCGCGTCGCTCGCGCGCACCACCGGCAAGAAGCCCGCGATCCTGCCGAATCTCGGCGGCACGCTGCCGAACGAGGTGTTTGCCGACACGCTCGGGTTGCCGACGCTGTGGGTGCCGCACTCGTACCCAGCGTGCTCGCAGCACGCGCCCGACGAGCACCTGCTCGCGAGCGTCGTCAGCGAGGGGCTGCAGATGATGGCCGGCCTCTTCTGGGATCTCGGCGAGAACGCGCCGCCCGTTCGCCGCGCGGCATCCGCCGCGGCCGGCGCCGCCCTGTAACGCGCTTCGCCCCTTTCACGGGACCTGCACACACGATGAATACGACCACCCTGACCTCACAGGACGCCGCGCGCCCCAGCGCCGCGCAAATCCGGCGCATCATCTTCGCGGCGTCGATCGGCAACGCGCTCGAATGGTTCGACCTGATCGTCTACGGCTTCTTCGCGGTGACGATCGCCAAGCTGTTCTTCCCCGCCACGAGCGAAGCGACGTCGCTGATGCTGACGCTCGGCACGTTCGGGCTGTCCTACCTGATCCGGCCGATCGGCGGCTTCGTGCTCGGCGCGTACGCGGATCGCGCGGGCCGCAAGGCGTCGCTGCTGCTGTCGATCGCGATGATGATGGCCGGCACGCTGCTGATCGCGCTGATGCCGACCTACGCATCGATCGGCATTCTCGCGCCGCTCGGGATCATGCTGTCGCGGCTGATGCAGGGCTTTTCCGCCGGCGGCGAATTCGCGAGTTCGACCGCATTCCTCGTCGAGCACGCGCCGCAGCGGCGCGGCTTCATGTCGAGCTGGCA
This sequence comes from Burkholderia sp. AU32262, assembly GCF_020419985.1. Lineage (NCBI taxonomy): Bacteria > Pseudomonadati > Pseudomonadota > Betaproteobacteria > Burkholderiales > Burkholderiaceae > Burkholderia > Burkholderia sp. AU32262. Next base: position 124,890 of record NZ_JAIZRS010000007.1, on the reverse strand, counting down.
GTTCGCGAGCCAGGGCCTCGCGACGTTGCTCGCGTCGGGCTTCGGCGCGCTGCTGACGGCCACGCTGACCTCCGCGCAACTCGAAAGCTGGGGCTGGCGCGTGCCGTTCCTGTTCGGGCTGGCGATCGGCCCGGTCGGGCTGTACATCCGCCGCTACGTCGACGAAGGCGTCGAATTCAAGACGCAGGCACGCTCCGAGGCGCCGGTGCGCGAGCTGTTCGCGGGCCAGAAGGTGCGGCTGCTGCTGTCGATCGGCGTGCTCGTGATCTCGACCGCGATCAACTACATGATCCTGTACATGCCGACCTATGCGATCAAGCAGCTCGGGCTACCGGCATCGACCGGCTTCGCGGCGACGCTCGCGACCGGCTTCGTGCTCACGCTCGTCACGCCGGTCGTCGGCCATCTGTCCGACCGCACCGGGCGGATCCGCATGATGGCGGTCGCGGCCGTGCTGATGCTCGTGACCGTGTGGCCGACGTTCGCATGGCTCACGCGCCACGCGTCGTTCGCGACGATGCTCGCCGCACTGGTCTGGATCGGCGCGCTGAAGGCGATGTACTGCGGCGCGCTGCCGGCACTGATGGCCGAACTGTTCCCGTCGCAGACGCGCGCCACCGGGCTCGCGGTCAGCTACAACACCGGCGTCACGCTGTTCGGCGGCTTCGCGCCGTTCGTCATCACCTGGCTGATCAGCGCGACCGGCAACCGGCTGTCGCCGGCGCTCTATCTGATCGGATGTGCGCTGCTGAGCCTCGCCGCGCTGTTCGTCGCACGCACGCGGCTGAAGATGCGCTGACGCGAGCAACGACGGCGCGGCGCGGCGCCGTCGAAACCGCCCGATGCGGCCCGTCGCGGCATCGCTGCCGCGCGGGCCGCGCGCCGCTTACGGCGCCGGATTCGGCTGCCGTTCGTGCAACGCGTCGATCTCGGCGAGAATCTCGTCGGACAGCTTCACGTCGATGCTGCCGATGTTCTCCTTCAACTGCTCGAGCGACGTCGCGCCGACCAGGTTGCTGCGCACGAACGGGCGGCTGTTGACGAACGCGAGCGCCAGTTGCGCGGGCGACAGCCCGTGACGTCGCGCGAGCGCGACATAGCGCGACGTCGCCTCGACGGCCTGCGGCTTGCTGTAGCGCTGGAAACGCTCGAACAGCGTGATGCGTGCGCCGGCCGGACGCGCCCCGTTCTCGTACTTGCCGGACAGCCAGCCGAACGCGAGCGGCGAATACGCGAGCAGACCGACGCCGTCGCGATGCGTAAACTCCGACAGCCCGTTCTCGAACGTGCGGTTCAGCAGGCTGTACGGATTCTGGATGCTGGCGATGCGCGGCAGCCCGAGCCTTTCGGCCGCGCGCAGGAACTGCGCGACACCCCACGGCGTTTCGTTCGACACGCCGATCGCGCGCACCTTGCCGGCCTTCACGAATTCCGCGAGCACGCCGAGCGTTTCCTCGATCGGCACCGTGTACGCGTCGTCGACCCACGGATACGCGGGCCGGCCGAACGTGGTCGTGCTGCGATCGGGCCAATGCAACTGGTAGAGATCGACGTAGTCGGTCTGCAGGCGCTTGAGGCTGCCGTCGAGCGCTTCGGTCAGGTTCTTGCGGTCGAACTGGTTGCCCTCGCCGCGAATATGGCGTGGATTGTGCGGCTGCCGCGCCGGCCCCGCGATCTTCGTCGCGAGCACGATGCGATCGCGCTGCGCGCGATGCCGCGCGATCCAGGTGCCGATGTATTGTTCGGTGCGGCCTTGGGTGTCGGGCTTCGGCGGCACCGGATACATCTCCGCGGCGTCGATCAGCGTCACGCCCTGCCCGAGCGCGTAGTCGATCTGCTCGTGCGCGTCGCGCTCCGAATTCTGCTCGCCCCACGTCATCGTGCCGAGGCCGATCAGGCTGACCTCGATACCCGAATCGCCGAGTGTGCGGTATTCCATGCTGTTCCTGTCGCGTCGGTGGAAAGCAGGAACGCTATCACATTGGAGCGACTGCTTCAGACCGGCGCGGCACATGCTTACAAGCGGCCTGCGGTGCCGCCCGGCACGCTCCTGCGCTCCTTCGCCCGCTCCGTCAAGCGTGAGGCCGCCCCAGGTTACTGCGGCCGCTGGATGAAGCAGGTCGCCGACGCATGCGCGACGATCTTGTCGTCCGGCGTCTTCAGCGTGCCCTCCGCGACGCCCAGCGAACGCGACAGGTGAATCACCCGCCCTTCCGCGATCAGATCGACGTCGCGCGGCACGGGCCGCAGCATCTTCACGTGCAGATCGACGGTGCCGTAACCGACACCCGCATCGAGCATCGAATGCACCGCGCACCCGGTGACCGAATCGAGCACCGTCGCGGCGAACCCGCCGTGCACGCCGCCCAGCGGATTCAGGTGCCGGCCGTCCGCCCGCGCCGAGAACTTCACGTAACCGAGCTCGACGTCGAGCGGACGCATCGGGATCGTCTCGGAAATCGACGCGAGGGGCGCGTCGCCCGACACGGCGGCACGCAGCAGATCGAGGCCAGACAAGGAAAGCGGATTCATCGGGTTGTCTCCGGGTTGAAAGCGCGTCGCCGCGCGAGTAAGTTCTAAATTGGAACTCATTATTGTCAACGACGCCGGCCGTTGTCAACGCGGCTGCGCCCGTTGCGACCGAAGGCGGGTTCTATAATCGAACCCGCTATTTCGCTGAACCGCCGCAAGACCGCCGCAAGAGGCAAGAGACTCGACGATGAAATGGGATGACATCGGCACGCTGAACTGTTCGGTCGCCCGCACGCTCGCCGTGCTGGGCGACCGCTGGACCATGCTGATCCTGCGCAACGCCTTCCTCGGCTGCCGCCGCTTCGATGCGTTCCAGGCCCAGCTCGGCCTGACGCGCCACGTGCTGGCCGAACGGCTCGCGCGGCTCGTCGACGAAGGCGTGCTCGTCAAGCGCGCGTATCAGGAACGCCCGCCGCGCTTCGAATACCGGCTGACGGAAAAGGGCCTCGACCTCTACCCGGCCCTGCTCGCGCTGATGGCGTGGGGCGATCGCTGGAAGGACGATGGCCACGGTCCGCCGGTGCAATTGCGCCACCGGGCCTGCGGGCAGCTGATGCACGCGGTCACCGTATGCTCGGCCTGCGGCGAACCGCTCGACGCTCGCGACGTGCAGCCCGAGCCCGGGCCCGGCTGGATCGCGTCCGACGACGCCGGGGCGCGTGCAGCGGCGGATTGACGATGCGTTGCGTGCGGATGCCCGAGCGGCATGCCCGCCAGACGTACGCCTGAGCCGCGGGCCGCATTGATTGGGCGCCCGTCCGACCGGGCGCGCGCATTGCTCGCACGCGCGTGCTCGGCAACGGTACACGCAAAACGCACACAATCGTCGGGCCTACTCCTGTCCGTTGATCGCCGATCGCACACGGACCGCACAACGCAACTTTGCGTCACCCTTCTCCACCCCTACCGATCATCGCGTGGCCCGTCGCTTCGCATCCGCACGTGACCGGGCCGCCACGCGTGCGTTACACTCACGGCCCGCTGTCTCGAAATCATTCGCTGTCCAACATGTTGTCGCGCAATCGCCTCGCTGCCGCCTGTCTCGCCGCTTCCCTGCTCGCCACACCCTTCGCCGCCTTCGGCAAGACGCAAAGCGAATCGCTGCTTCAGCAGGCGATCGATCTCGTGTCGCGATGGTTGCCGGCTCCGACTCATGAAGCCCCCGCGACGCAGGTCGTCGAATCGGCCTTCTCGCCCGACGGCGGCGCCGAGGCGCTCGTGCTGAAAGCGATCGGCGCGGCGCGCAGTTCGATCCGGGTCGCCGCCTACTCGTTCACGTCGCCGCCCGTCACGCGTGCACTGCTTGCCGCCAAGCGCCGCGGCGTCAATGTCGCGGTGGTCGTCGACGACAAGGGCAACCGCGCAAAGAGCAGCAAGCAGGCACTGAACCTGCTCATCAACGCGGGCATCCCGACACGCACGATCGACACCTATGCGATCCATCACGACAAGTACCTCGTGATCGACGCCGAGCACGTCGAAACAGGCTCGTTCAACTACAGTGCGTCGGCGGCCAGCCGCAATTCCGAGAACGTCGTCGTGGTTTGGAACAATCCGCAACTCGCGTCGCGCTACCTCACGCACTGGCAAAGCCGCTTCGATCAGGGCACGCCGTACCGCTCCAGCTACTGACGCGCCGCACGCCCTTTCGCCCGTCGGCGCTCGTCCGCTCGCCTTCCCGCCACCATGGTGCAGATGATCGGCGAGCGCGGCGCGATGTTCAATTCGGCCGAATGGCCAGTGCACCGCTGCGCGAAGCGCCCGTCACGCGCGATGCCGCCATGCTCAATGGATCTCCGGCACCCGGCCAGTCGCGACGCCGGCATGCGCGCTCGACGCACAGCGATTCGCATGTCCGTCCGCACCGCTCGCCGAATTCGCCGACAAGCCGTGGGCGCCCATCGGCAGCGCACTGCGCACGCAATCGGTGCTGAATGTCAGTGTGTTCTGAACCAGCGGGTAAAGGAAATACAGCGCGAACGCGAGATAGCCCGCGTACAGGATTCGAACCATGGTGCGATGGGATGAACGATTGGACTTGTCCTGTTTACGGCGCGGCGACGCGCGCCTTGAGGTTATCGCCTGTCCGATTCCGCATCGGGGCGAAACCCGGGCCGGTGACACGCGCCTTTCACGGCATCGACACCGAATCTCATGAACCCGGTCACCGCCGTGGCGGAACATCCAGCGTGGCGATGCATCGACGAATGCGCGATACTGTTCCGCGTACGACCCATCACCGGCCCGACGGCCGGGACAAGAGGCAACGCCCATGCAAATCGCACCGAAATCGGCCGACGAGGCGGCCCGGCTCGATACGCTTCATTCGCTTTCGATCCTCGATACGCCGCCCGAAGAGCGTTTCGATCGCCTGACACGCCTCGCGCGGCGGCTGTTCGACGTCCCGATCGCCCTCGTCAGCCTCGTCGACGAGAATCGCCAGTGGTTCAAAAGTCATCCGGGCCTCGACGCCGCGCAGACGCCGCGCGACGTGTCGTTCTGCGCACACGCACTGCTCGCGCCCGATACGATGGTGATCCAGGACGCGCTGAACGACGACCGCTTCCACGACAATCCGCTCGTCACCGGCGCGCCCGGCATCCGCTTCTACGCCGGCCGGCCGCTCGCCGCACCGGACGGCGCCCCCATCGGCACGTTGTGCCTGATCGACACGCGGCCCCGCTCGCTCGAACCCGACGAACTCGCGCTGCTGGGCGATCTCGCCCACATGACCGAGCGCGAGATCGCCGCGCTGCATTTCGCGACCACCGACGAACTCACGCAACTGACGAACCGGCGCGGCTTCGAGCTTCTCGCCCGCCACGTGCTGAGGCTGTGCGATCGCGTCGGCCGTCACGCCGTGCTGCTGTTCTTCGACCTGAACGATTTCAAGGCGATCAACGATCGCTTCGGCCATGCCGAAGGCGACCGCGCGCTCAAGGCGTTCGCCGAAACGTTGACGGGCGCGCTGCGCGACAGCGACGTCATCGCACGGCTCGGCGGCGACGAGTTCGTCGTGCTGTTGAGCGCCACCGATCCGGCCGACGTCGCCGAGCCCGTCGAACGCGTCACGCAGGCGCTCGCGCAGCGCAACGCCGCCGACGCACGCGGCTACGCGATCCGGTTCAGCGTCGGGCACGTTGCCTACGATCCCGCACACCATCGCACCGTCGCCGACCTGCTGGCATCGGCCGATCGCCGGATGTACGAACACAAGCAGCACGGCAAGACGGCCGGCGCATGACCGCGAACGCGCCACGCGGGCCGCGGCGAGATCGCGCCGCCGCGCAGCGCGCTCGCCCACGGTCGTTCGACGCGGGCCGGTTCAACTGCCGCAAGGCGGCGCGCTGGCCATGGCGTCCGCGATCTGCTCGGGTGTCAGATCGCGCTGATGCGTCGCCAGCGACCAGCGATGCCCGAACGGATCCTCGACCTGCCCGTAACGATCGCCCCAGAACATGTCCGCGGCCGGAATCGTGACCGTCGCGCCGGCTGCCACCGCCTTCTGGATCGCCGCATCGGTGTCCGGCACGTACAGATGCAGGCAGACGGGCGTGCCTTTCAGCGCCTTCGGCCCCAGCGCACCGTGCTCGGGCATCTCATCCACCAGCATCAGCGTCGAATCCCCAATCGCGAGGCACGCATGCGCGAGCCGGCCGTCGGGCATCGCGAGGCGGAATCGTTCGGTCGCGTCGAACGCGCGCTTGTAGAAATCGATGGCTGCGGTCGCGCCCGCACAGATCAGATGCGGGGTCAGCGTGCGCATCCCTTCCGGGATCGGCTTGACGGACGTGGGCATGGTGTCGCTCCTTCAGTCGGTTGTCGTATCGAAAATCGGGACGGACGCGCGTTGCGCACGCCTCCGATGCTACGACGGACGACTCCGGCGAAAATCGACATGGCGCCCGGGATTTTTTTGTTTGCTCGTGTGACAGGGGCGCGGGACAACGCCGCTTCAGGCGTCATCGGCCCGTTCGCTCGGCCTGCTCGTCAGGCAGGCCGAACTGACGACGGCAGGCTTCAAGCAACCCGGCCACCGCGCCGAGCGGAAAATCGGCAAACCGGGCGATCGGCAGCATTACGCCACCCGGCACCTTCGTGCGCGACGAATGCGCGGAGAACTGGTAGCCGATGTAATGATTCCCGGCGACGCTGACGATCCGGAATTCGGTGACGTCCCGCCACGGCGTGACGGGTTTTTCGCGCGCGGCGCCGATCAGCCGGAAGCCCGTCTCGTCGATCTGCAGCGCGATCTTGCGCCGCGACGACACGAACAACGCCGCACTAACCAGCCCCAGCAACCCGGCCAGAGCGCCGGCGCGGCCACGTAACCGCACAGGCTCGCCGCGGCCAGCCCCGCACACACGATCGCCCTGCTTTTCAGGCTTCGGCTGTCGACTGCCAGCGTGACCGGCAACGCGCCGATGACCGTTTCCGCGTCGGGATCGACGTGCCGGCCGGAATCCGTTGGTTTCCGCTCGTCGGTCATTGCACGCCCGCTCGTGCCGACGGCCGCCGGCCCATCGACGCGGCCGGCATGTGAGGATTCCGATACCGATGGCGCGAATCACGCGCCGCGGCGCCGACATCGGTCAATTGCATACGTTGACGGAACCGTTGGCCGTGCATTGACCGGTGGCCCGGTGAGTCTGCTCCGCCAACCGGGGCGCGAGGCCCATGCCGCGATCCGGCGCGGCCGCCGGCGACGAGGCAGGATCGGTCGTCGACGCAGTCTCCGGCGACGGTTGCACGGGCGCCGGCCCGGACGCGGTCTGGCAGGCGGCAAGCGCCAGACACAGCGCGAATGCCGACGGGACGATGGAAAATCTGGACAGGGTCATGGACGCGCTCGCTCGATTCGTTTGGGGTAACGGCCCGCAGTCAGATCTGCGGCAGATCGCGCAACGTGCGCGACTCGCTCGTTGCATCGATGTCGAGCTCGATGCCTTCCGACGCATCGCGATACAGCACGCGTTTCAGCCTGGGCCCGATCGCGGTGGTATCCGATGCCGAGAAGATCGCGCGGACATCGTTACCGGACGCAAGCGCACGCGCCACGTCCGCCACCGGGGCCTCGCGCGGCGTCTCCGCCCACGAGCGATCGGCCGGGTTCACGGCCGCCCAGCGCACGTGCGTCACGCGCGCGCTGAGCGGATCGATCCGCACACCATTCACCGCAAACGTCGACATCGGCATCTCCTTTGAATTTTTGCGGCCTGCCGGCTGCACGCGGCAAGCGGCTGACAGCCGGATCTCGCGACCATGGCCCGCACGTGCCGGCGATCATGCGCGCTTGCCCGGCCAACGCGATTTTCGATGATACATTGGGACGCTTTGCAACCGTCAACAGACAATCGTGTACGGGAGAAACACATGAGCGACGCCTGGGGAACCTTCCCTGCCAGAATGGGCGACCATCAGGCTTTCATCAGCTTCAACCATGGCTTTGCGGAAATCGCCGAAGGCGATCCGCGCACGTCGCTGCTGAGCGTGCGCGTCCCGTTCGCGCGCCCGTCGCCCGAAGGCCTGCCGACCGGCGACGAATTCGCCGATCTCGCGAAGATCGAGGATCTGCTCGACGCCGCGATCATCGCGAAAGGCGGCGTGCAGGTCGGCCGCATCACCGTCGACGGCAACCGGGATTTTCTTTTCTACGTGCCGTTCGACGAGGAGGCAGCCGCGGAGATCGTCGATTCGCTGGCCGACCAGACGACCTATGCACTTCAGTACGCGCATCAGGACGACCCGGACAAGGCCACTTACTGGCAGACGCTCTACCCGACCGACGACGACTGGCAGATCATGCGCGACATGCGCACGCTGGATGCGCTGCGGCAGCAAGGCGACGTCCCCGACGTGAGCCGGCGCGTGATGCACTGGGCGTACTTCCCCGACCCGAGCGACGCGCACCAGTTCGCGGACTGGGCCGAAGCGAAAGGCTATCCGGTCGAATCGGTCGCGCCGACCGAAGACGGCAAGTCGGCCGTACGGTTTTCGCACGAAGGCACGATGGCGCTCGCCGACATCACGCGCCATACGATCGCGCTCAATCGCGAGGTACGCGCGCTCGGCGGAAACTACGACGGATGGGAAACCAGCGTCGAACAGGCGGGGTGAGCGAAGCGCCATGCCCGTGGCGCGCGATGTGACGTCACGCCATCCGACGCAAAAAACATCCCGGCAGCGATGTTGCCCGCCGCCGGGATCAAGGCATCGCCGGCAAAAACCGGCGATGGGCCTGAGGGTTCGCTCAGGCACGAGGAAAGCGATTCGTACGGATCAGGCGAACGGATGTGGGGACGCGAACGAATGCCGTCGCGCAGCCCGCCGGACGCCTGTCCGGTTCCGCCGACGCAGCCTTCCGGCGTCGGGGGGCAAAAAGCCCCCGCTCCTGCGCGAGCGAGCGGGGAAACGGTTGACCGGGCCGGGGAAGAACGGTCAACCGGTCAAATTGTGATCGCGGGTCACGCGACGGTCTGTGCGGCAACTCACCCTTTGGTGACAATGTGACGATAACCGGCATGCTCGCGTGCCGACGAATACCTTCATGGTTCAAGCGCGACGCATTGCTTGTGGACTTCGCTGACGAAGAGCCGGCCGACAGCGTTCGCCTTCCCATCCAGCGGTTTATCCCGTCTTAATTCAATTCAATTTTTCAGCACCGAGCGCAGTTTCCGGTAAGTCGCCGGTATTGTCAAAGCAGGATTATTCTATTTTTTGACGCGAAGTGATTTTCGCTTCATTTTTTCGCGAGGAATTTCACGCACGCAATGATCTGCGTCACGAAAACACGAGTTCGTCACTACAACGAGCCGCTGGAAAACCAGTCGGTAACCATATCGATCCAGTCGAGATTGCTGACGATCTCGACAGCGGCATCGCCGACGATCTCGATAGCGACATCGCCAACGATTTCGGCCGTCGACGAATCTGCCGCCACCGCGCCGGTCGCCACCGCGCTCGCCTTCGCAATCGCGGTCGATGCGACGGGCTTCGGATCGGCAAGTCGCTCCAGCCAGTCGATGATATTGGCGCGCGCGTCTTCCGCATCGGCGAAATCATTGCGCTCCAGAAAGCGATCGAACACGATCCACGCGAGCGTCCTGCTTCGCACCGCGGATTCGAGTTGCCTGTCGACAACGGCGGTACGGCCCGACGCCGTGATGTCGAGCGTTGCTCTGAAACAGTAATCGAGATACTCGATCTCGAGTTTCGACGACATGGCTTCTCCGCTCAATCCGCCCTCTCTATTTTTATGACGCCCGGCACCCGACGGGCTTCGCGGCACAGTGTGAATCTTGCGTGAATTTCGCGCGGCGCTTCATTTTCACCGGCAGTATCACGATATTCTCGCAACCTGTCGATATCGACCGCAGCCATATGACCGCTCTCATTCCTTTTGCCCTTCCGATGGCACCGGAAGTTGCCCCGCCTTGCCATTTCCGTTGTCGACCTGCTCCGCGGCCGTCGTCGCGCTGCTAAACTCGGATCACAAAGACCTCGCGCCACCAGAGGAAATAATGACGCTCGCTCAAGCAAAACAAAGCGGCGTAGATGTCTGGATCGTCCAGCTTCCCGGACACGCCCCCTATGCCTACACGCACCTCAAGCGAGTATTCTCGTCCGACGACTCGCGGCATCGGGTCGTGACGGTCGACCTGAAGAAATTGCTGGCCTGCGCCGACCGCGACACCACCGACTACGTACTGCCGTCGGTTCAGTACTGGGCCCCTGGCAAAGCCGCCGGCATCCGCGAATTCCTCGATCCGAACCGCAGCAGGATCCCGGACATGCCGTTCATCACGTTTCGCGAGACGAGAACGCGAACGCTACTCGGTATTCCCGGCCTGTCGAAAATCGGCGTCGCGTCGTTCCGTAACGGCCAGCATCGCGCGCGCTATCTGGCCTATGCCGGTGCGACGACCTTGCCCGTCGAAATCCACGAGACCGAAGCCGATTTGCTTGTGCGGTATTGCGGCGAATGATCGCAATGTCCGTTCGGGTTTCCCCTCGCGCGATGCCATGGCGGCCGGGTGCCGCCGCCCGCGCCGAAGCCGCAAGCGTTCAAGCCTCGATCGCGTAAATCCGGTCAATGACTTCCGTTTGGCCGAGGCGACACGTTTCGACGCCGGCCAATCGCCAGCCGTTGTGTTCGTAGAACCCGATCGCGCGCACGTTGCCCTCCAGCACCTGCAGATGGACCTTGCCCACGCCGATCGACCTGGCCCACGCGCGAACGGCTTCGATCATGCGCTTGCCCGTGCCGCCGCCGTGATGCGAAGGATGAACGTGCAGGCAGTCGAGCAGCACGCCAAGCGCCGGATCGACGGGGCGCTCGGCGCTGACGAAGCCGACCGGCTCGCCGTGCGACTCGGCGATCAGCACGAAGCCCCACTCGCTCTCGTCGCGATCGAAATACTTGCGCCAGCGAACCGCGTGCTCAGTCGGCACCTCGTCGGTCAGATAGGCGGCCGGAAGGATATGGCTATAGGCGGTTTGCCAGCTCAGCGTGTGCAGGCGAGCAATGTGGTTCGCGTCGTGCGCCGTCGCGGCGCGCAGTGTGGTCCGGGTGCCCGGCATCGGCGGCAACTCCTTGTGCTGGTTTTCTTGATCGGCATGTGTCATCGCAAAATATACCGTGCTTTGCGGGATGCATTTCATGCAGCGCGGTGTCGGGACGTCGGCGTGCGGGCAAAAAAAATCCCGACACCTTCATCGGTCATCGGGATCGAACGGCCCTGCAAAGCATGAGGGCACGAGGAAGGTCCTACATTACACGCATGCAAGATTGTTGCACTTTGTCGGTTTGCGCCAAGCCCCTGTTCGATTCCGCCAATCAGCGGGTTATGCGCAGCCGTAAACGAAAAAAGCCTGCTCGCGTTTGGCGCGAGCAGGCAAGAAAACGGATCAGCATTCGAGGCACGAGGGCTGTCCAGAGAAGATAACGGCACGGCGCGCGGGAACCTTAGGCGGGAAAGAAAAACGTCGCGGGTAAACGGGTACGAACGTTGTCAGCGCAACGACACGGAAGCGCGATACGAAGCAGGCCCGAGGCCTCGTCGCCATCTCCGTCATCCCCGTCGGCGATGCGAGACAAGCGGTGCCATCGGTCGATACCACGCACGATCGCGCGCCCGATTTCAACACCTGCCCGTCTCGCCCACGATTTCATATTCGACATCGAAGCCATATCGTCGGGGCGACTCGATTTACGCAACCGCACTTTCGAAGCGCACGAGCGCCGACATGGTATCGCGGTCGCTTCGTTGAATACGGGATGCCGCTTCGTTAAAGACGCCGCGAGCAGGACACGCCGAGGCTCTATCCGAACGCCGAAAAGCAAAAAGCCCGGTTCAATGAACCGGGCTTTTTGCTTGAATTTGTTGGGGTGGCTGATGGGACTCGAACCCACGACGACAGGAATCACAATCCTGGACTCTACCAACTGAGCTACAGCCACCACTGATACTGCTTGCTTCGTTTCGCTGTTTTGTTTCAGCAGCGAAGAACAAGATTATACGAAGTCTTTTGAATCTTGCAAAGCATTTTTTTCAAAAATTTCTTCGGCCGCGTTCAGATGCGCACGCGCCTCGTCGAACACGGCCAGATCGCCGCGTGCGAGCTTCTTGTTGTCGGACAGCACGCGACGCCAGCCGCGCGCGCCCGGCATGCCGCGATACAGCCCGAGCGCGTGCCGCACGATCGCGCCGAGGTAGGTGCCGCGCTTCAGCTCGGCCGCGCAATACGCGATCAATTGCGCCTCGGCCTCTTCGCGCGTCGGCACCGCCGAGGTCGCTCCGTAGAAGCGCGCATCGACCTCCGCCAGCACGTACGGGTTGTGATAGGCCTCGCGGCCGAGCATCACGCCATCGACGTGCTCGAGATGCCGCGCAACCTCATCGAGCGTCGTGATGCCGCCGTTGATCACGATCTCCAGCGACGGAAAATCGCGCTTCAACCGATACGCATAGTCGTACTTGAGCGGCGGGATCTCGCGATTCTCCTTCGGCGACAGCCCTTTCAGGATCGCGTTGCGCGCATGCACGACGAACGTTTCGCACCCGGCCTCGGCCACCGTGCCGACGAAGTCGCGCACGAACGCGTAGTCCTCGACCGCGTCGACGCCGATCCGGTGCTTGACCGTCACCGGCACCGACACTGCATCGCGCATCGCCTTCACGCAGTCGGCGACGAGCGGCGGCTCGTTCATCAGGCACGCGCCGAACGCACCGCGCTGCACGCGCTCGGACGGGCACCCGCAGTTCAGGTTGATCTCGTCGTAGCCCCACTGCTCGCCGAGCTTCGCCGCGCGCGCGAGATCGTCCCGCTCGCTGCCGCCCAATTGCAGCGCGACCGGCGATTCGCTCGGCGTGAACGCAAGATGCCGCTGGGCGTCGCCGAACAGCAGGGCGCCCGTCGTGATCATCTCCGTATACAGCCACGTATTGCGCGTCAGCGTGCGGTGGAACGACCTGCAATGGCGGTCGGTCCAGTCGAGCATCGGCGCGACGGATACGCGGCGGGGAGGAAGCGAGGGTGGAACGGACATGGAATTCGGGTACAGGCCAGACGGCACGGAACAACCCGGCATTTTACCGCAAGACCGGCCCTGCCCGCCCGACACGCGCACTACCGGCCGCCTAATTCAGCATCGACCGCGCGGCGCGCCTCGTCGAACACGCGCTCGATCACGCGCCGTTCGGTGAGCAGCATCCCGTCGATCTTGACCAGCCGCCAGTCGATCCGCACGGCATCGCCCTGCAGCACGCGATAGTGCGCCCGCTCGCCGTCCCAGACCTGCTCGGTCTTCACCTCGATCTCGAAGCCGCGGTACGGCTCGCTGAAATCGCCGAGGTCGCTCCCTCTCGGTTCCATCGCACGCTCCGTGGTGATGCCGCGCCAAGCCGCCCGCGGGGCCGGCGCCGCGCGCTCAATCGTATTCGTCGGACAAAAACGACCGGCCATCGGCCGTCAGATCGACCCGGTCGGCCGTCGCCTGATAGATCAGCCCGTCATTCAGCAACGCGTAGACGACGTCGTCGAACGCGGCGGGAACCGGCCGGCTGTCGCCGAACTGGTCGATCCATTTCAGCGCCTCGATGGCTTCGGGGGAAAGGATGGGGGTCATGCGTTGGCCTCCGGCATCGGTGTCGTTCCATCCTAGCACTTCGCCCGGAAGCCGAATACCGTGGCAAACGCGCCGCGCGAAATGCAATGCGGCGCCGGCGGGCACGCTGCCCTGCGGCGCCGCACCGAGGCGCGACCCGCGCGCTCAGAGACGCGCGATCGAGACTTCCGTCGACTTCACGAGCGCGACGACTTCGGCGCCGACCTTCAGTTCGAGTTCGTCCACCGAACGGGTGGTGATCACCGACGTGACGATGCCGAACGGCGTCTCGACGTCGACTTCGGAGACCACGGAACCGCGGATGATCTCCTTGACCTTGCCCTTGAACTGGTTACGTACGTTGATTGCAGTGATGCTCATCGGGATGATCGCTCCGAAGAAAAAAGTCTCAGAACGGGCGGCCGAAGCCGCCCGGAATTAAACGGCCCAGCGGATCTGCCCGACCGGTCGAACCTTGTCTGCTTCATGCGCCGCGTCGTGCTCGCCCGCGCCGGGGCCGCCGGCGAGCACGCGTTTCAGCACGCGGTCCTCCAGCGCCGCGAAGGCGGCCGACGCGCGGGCGCGCGGCCGGTCGAGCGGCACCGACTGGTCGAGCGCCACCCGCCCCTGCTCGATCAACAGGATGCGGTCGCCGAGCGCGACGGCCTCCTGCACGTCGTGCGTGACGAGCAGCGCGGTGAACCGGTGTTCGCGCCACAGGCGCTCGATCAGCGCATGCATCTCGATGCGGGTAAGCGCGTCCAGCGCGCCGAGCGGCTCGTCGAGCAGCAGCAGTTGCGGCCGGTGCACGAGCGCACGTGCCAGTGCGACGCGCTGCCGCTGGCCGCCCGACAGTTGCGCGGGCCAGTCGTTCGCGCGTTCCAGCAGCCCGACTTCGTCGAGCACCGCGCGGGCCTGGTCGCGCGCGCCGCGGCCGAGCCCCAGCATCACGTTCTGGAGCACGGTCTTCCACGGCAGCAGGCGCGCATCCTGGTACATGATCCGCGTATCGAGCGCGCCGCCGCCCTCGCCGCGCGTCACGAGCGCGCCGCTGCTCGGTTGCTCGAGCCCCGCGACGAGACGCAGCAGCGTCGATTTCCCGCAGCCGCTGCGGCCGACGATCGCGACGAAGCTGCCGCGCGCGATGCCGAGCTCGACGTTGTCGAGCACCGTGCGGGCGCCGAAGCGCTTGCTGACGCCCGACAGCGTGACCGCGTCGTCGGGAGCCGGGCTGCCCGGGCGCCGCCGTGCCAGCGGCACGACCGATGCGCTGCCGTCGCGTTCGAGGATCGCCGCATCGCGCGCGTCGCCATCCGCGACGCGGGCCTGCGCGAGCTCGGCCTCGAGGTCTGCGCCGGCGAGCGGGCCGTAGGCGGCCGCCGAAGTCGTCGCATTCATGCCTTTGCTCCTGATTGATAGGCGGGGTGCCAGCGCAGCGTCACGCGCTCGATCGATTTCGCCAGCACATCGGCCAGCTTGCCGAGCACCGCGTACAGCAGGATGCCGACCACCACCACGTCGGTTTGCAGGAATTCACGCGCGTTCATCGTCATGTAGCCGATGCCCGACTGCGCGGAGATCGTTTCCGCGACGATCAGCATCACCCACATCAGCCCGAGCGCGAAACGCACGCCGACGAGGATCGACGGCAACGCACCGGGCAGGATCACGTCGCGGTACAGCGCGAAGCCGCGCACGCCGTAGCTCTTCGCCATCTCGATCAGGTTCGCGTCGACCGAGCGGATCCCGTGATACGTATTGATGTAGACGGGGAAAAACACGCCGAGCGCGACGAGGAACAGTTTCGCCTTCTCGTCGATGCCGAACCACAGGATCACGAGCGGAATCATCGCGAGCGCCGGAATGTTGCGGATCATCTGGATCGTCGAGTCGAGCGCGACCTCGGCGGCCTTCGACAGCCCGGTCGCAAGCCCCAGCGCGAGGCCGACGCCGCCGCCGATCGCGAAGCCGAACAGCGCGCGCCACGTACTCACTTTCACGTTCGCCCACATTTCGCCCGACGTCACGAGCGACCACGCCGCGCGCACGACCGCCACCGGCTCGGGCAGCACGCGGGTCGACAGCCAGCCGGTGCGCGCACCGACTTCCCATACCACCAGCAACGCGAGCGGCACGAGCCACGGCGCGACGCCGCGCCACGCGCGGGCGGCCACGGCGACGCCCGTCGTCGAGGTTTTCGTTGTCATCGCAGGCCTCCGTCGCTCAGCTCTGGCTCGTCTTCGGCAGATAGTTGTTGCCGACGATCTCGCCGAACGGCCCCGACAGCGGGCCGGCCGCTCTCTCCACGCCCTTGCCCTTGATCAGCGGGAACACGAGCTCGGCGAAGCGATACGACTCCTCGAGGTGCGGATAGCCGGACAGGATGAACGTCTCGATGCCGAGATCCGCGTATTCGCGCATGCGTTCCGCGACCTGCTCGGGATTGCCGACGAGCGCCGTGCCGGCGCCGCCGCGCACGAGCCCCACGCCGGCCCACAGGTTCGGATAGACCTCGAGCGTCTCGCGGCCGCCGCGCTTGCCGCCGTGCAGCGCGGCCATCCGGCGCTGGCCTTCCGAATCCATGTTCGCGAACGCCTTCTGCGCACGTGCGATCGTGTCGTCGTCGAGCCGGCTGATCAGCCGCTCGGCGTCACGCCATGCTTCGTCCTCGGTCTCGCGCACGATCACGTGCAGGCGGATGCCGAACTTGATCTTGCGGCCGCGCGCGTCGGCACGGGCACGGATGTCGGCGATCTTCTTCGCGACGGCCTCGGGCGGCTCGCCCCAGGTCAGGTAGGTATCGATGTGATCGGCGGCGATCGCGTGGGCGGCCGGCGACGAGCCGCCGAACCACAGCGGCGGATGCGGGCGCTGCACGGGCGGGTAAAGCGCCTTGCCGCCTTTCGACTGCAGGTGCTTGCCGATGTAGTCGAACCCGCCGTTGTCGTGCGACGCGGCAAGCAGCCCGCGCCAGATGTTCAGGAAATCGTCGGTAATCTCGTAGCGCGTGTCGTGATCGGCGAAGAGGCCGTCGCCTTCGAGCTCGGCCGCATCGCCGCCCGTGACGACGTTGATCAGCAGGCGGCCGCCCGACAGGCGGTCGAACGTCGCGGCCATCCGCGCGGCGAGCCCCGGCGAAGCGATGCCGGGGCGCACGGCGACCAGGAACTCCAGGCGCTGCGTCGCGGGAATCAGGCTCGACGCGACGACCCACGCATCCTCGCAGGAGCGGCCGGTCGGCAGCAGCACGCCGTCGTAGCCGAGCGTGTCCGCCGCCACGGCGACCTGCTTGAAGTAATCGTAGTCCGCGGCGCGCGCGCCTTCGGCCGTGCCGAGATAGCGGCTGTCGCCATGCGTGGGGATAAACCAGAACACATTCATCTGCTGCTCCTGCTTGACTGTCACTGCCGAAATTTGAAAAAAACATCGCCCTGCTCGCGTCGCGGATGAGCGACGCATGCATGGTGTGCATTCGAATCGGGATGGCTCGCCGGTCACGCCGTGCAGCGGACGAGGACGCGATCGCACGGCTGTTTCTGGGAAACCAGTCTAGGGATCGGTACCAGGCTTTGGAACGATTTTTTTGAGCTTAGGTTTTCCGCTTTCGTGATTAGCACGACGCTGGAGCGAATATCGCCGCGGCCGGGCCCTATAATGGCGCACCTATCCGAATAACTCCGCGCGCCCGGCCCCGGCCGTGCGCGCCTGCGGTGCACTCATCGATGCAGAAAGTCATCCTGCCCTTCCTGTCCGGCTTCCTGGCCGCCCTGTTCTTCCGCGAGTCCACGCTCGCCCTTCTCCACACGGCCGACCTGATCGCCGCAACCGGCTTCTCGACACAGCCGTTCGCGCCGCTCGGCATTCCTGAATTTGTCGCGAACGCACTGATCAGCGCGTGCTGCGCGATTCCGATGGCGTGGCTGTTGCGCGTCTCGCCCGAGCGCGAAGCATCGTGGATCGGCGCGCTCGTGTTCGGCGGTATCGTGCTGACGGCCGCCCGCGTGTTCGCGATCGATCCGCTGCGCGGCATCTGGCCGTCGGGCAACATGCTGCCCGTGCTGGCGGCCGGCTTCGCGGCGAATGCGGTGTGGGGCTTCGGCGCGCTCGTGTTCATGCGCGCGTTCATGTCGGACGACGCGGGCGACGAATAACGCCGGCGCGCGCGACGCGTCCTTCGGGACCAGCCGACTTCCATGACAAAGGCCGCGTGCATCTGCACGCGGCCTTTGCGTTTCCGTGTCGCGCGTCGGTCGGCCGCGCGGGCCAGCCCGACCGGCGTCAGTCCTTCAGCTTGCGCAGCGGATGGGTGTCGGGCGTCCACGGACTGTCGAACATCGCGAGCACGTCGGCGCGCGCGACGTCGGCGGCCGACTTGAAGCGCCACACCGGCTGGTGATCCTTGTCGACGATCAGCGCGCGCACGCCTTCGATCACGTCGCCGTGCGCGAAGGTCGAGCGCGTGAGGTCGAGATCGCGCCGCAGGCAATCGGCCATCGTCGCGCCGCGCGCGCGTTCGACGACTTCGAGCGACACGGCCATCGACAGCGGCGACAACTGCTCGCGCATCGCATGGGTCGCCTTCTCGATCCACCCGTCGACCGCCGCGCAATCGGGCTCGGCGTCGAGCGACGCGAGGATCGTGTCGAGGTCGGGCTGCGCGAAATGCCTGTCGATCCCGGCGCGCGCATCGGCAAGCGCCGACGTGTCGGGCGTCGGCACGACCTTGTGCGCGGCAGCCGCGTCGGTCACGCACGCGACGGCCTGCGCGCCGCTGTCGATGCGCGCGCCGCGCAGCGTGTCGAGCAGCGCCGGCAGCGCGGCATCGGGCAGATAGACGTCGGCGAGTTGCGCATACAGCGCGCCGGCCGCGTCGAGCGTCGCGCCGGTCACCGCGAGATAGCGGCCGATCGCACCGGGCGTACGCGCGAGAAACCAGCTCATCCCGACGTCCGGGAACAGGCCGATGCGCGTTTCGGGCATCGCCATCTTCGTCGAATCGGTCACGACGCGCAGGCCGCCCGTGTGCCGCGCCGCCTGAGAGATCCCCATGCCGCCGCCCATCACGACACCGTGCATCAGCGCGATGTACGGCTTCGGATACGTGAAGATCGCATGGTTCAGCGTGTATTCCTCGATGAAGAACGTGTCGACCGCGTCGCGGTCGCCGCGCTGCCACGCGTCGTGGAAGAAGCGCACGTCGCCGCCCGCGCAGAACGCGCGCGGATGCGGGCTGTGCACGACGACCGCGACGACGTCGGGATCGTCGCGCCACGCGTCGAGCGCCTGCTGCATCAGCCGGATCATGCCGACCGACAGCGCGTTCAGCGCCTTCGGCCGGTTCAGTTCGAGAAAGCCGATGCGGTTCGCGACATACGCGCGCACGTCGGGCTGGGCGGATTCGGCGGAAACGGCGGCGGAAGTGGAATCGGTCATGAAGGTCGTCCGGCAAACGGCAGTCGCACGCTCAGTGCGCCTGCATCTTCGAGAACAGGTTCAGCACCACGACACCCGCGATGATCAGCCCGAGGCCGATCACCGCCGGCACGTCCGGCACCTGACGATAGAGCAGCATCGCGACGAGCGTGATCAGCACGATGCCGGCGCCCGACCAGACTGCATAGATGATGCCGACCGGCATCGTGCGCAACGTGAGCGACAGGCAGTAGAACGCGACGCCGTAACCGGCGACGACGAGCACCGACGGCCACAAGCGCGTGAAACCGTCCGCCGCGCGCAGCGCGGACGTGCCGATCACTTCCGCGACGATCGCGATCGCGAGCCATGCGTAGCCGGGCAATTGCATCGCTCAGCTCCTTGCGAGGGCCAGTACCGCGTAGTCGTGGCCGAGCTCGGCGCACAGCGCCTCGACGACGAACTCGTGATCCGCGCGCTGCGGCAGCCCGGACGCGGTGATCGAGCCGATCACGCCGGCGCCGGCGACGGTCAGCGGAAACGAGCCGCCGTGCGACGCATACTCGGCGACCGGCAATCCGTGCTTGTCCGCGAGCGTCGCGCCGGCCTGCTGCATGCGCAGGCCGATCGCGTACGAGCTGCGGCGAAAATGCGCGACGACGTTGCGCTTGCGGCGCACCCAGTCGGCGTTGTCGGGCGTGGCTCCGGCGAGCGCCGCGTAAAACAGCGGCTGGCCGAACGTGACGATGTCGATCGCGATCGCATGACCGCGCGACGTCGCGAGCGCATGCATCCGGTTGCCGAGCGCCCATGCGCGAGCCGGGTCGAAATGGGGAAACACGAGCGCCTGTTCCTGCGCGCCGATCGATTGCAGATCGTGAGCGATGTCCATGAATCCGTCGATGCAGTAAGGAGAACCGCAACGGCGCCGATGCGATCGCGCAGGGCCGCTGCCGGGATGACGACACAAACCGCTCGATTCTAGCGCACGTGCCTGCCCGTACCGGCCCCACCAGCGCTCGCCATGCGATTGTCACAAAACACTTGCACGCATTCGGGATAGCCCCTATAATTCAATTCTTCGACGGACGCGGGGTGGAGCAGTCTGGCAGCTCGTCGGGCTCATAACCCGAAGGTCGTAGGTTCAAATCCTACCCCCGCAACCAACCGTCCAGAATTTCGCAAAAAGCCCGGCCTCGCGTCGGGCTTTTTGTTTTTGCGCGTCCGGTCGCCGCGCGCTCTTCGCTCGCGCGCCCGCCGTTTCGCACGACACGCCGCCGCATGCGCAGGCGTTCAAGAATGCCGCGGCCCGGTGATACACTCGCATCACCTCGTCCCTTCCACTCGACATGAAATTCTGCTCCGTCTGCGGTCACGAAGTCCTCGCGCGCATTCCTCCGGGCGACAATCGTGAGCGCTTCGTCTGCGATCACTGCGGCACGATCCACTATCAGAATCCGCGCAACGTCGTCGGCACGGTGCCGGTCTGGGGCGACCAGATCCTGCTGTGCCGCCGCGCGATCGAACCGCGCTACGGATTCTGGACGCTGCCGGCCGGTTTCATGGAAATGGGCGAAACGACCGCGGAAGCCGCCGCGCGCGAAACCCTCGAGGAGGCCGGCGCGCGCGTCGAGGTGCAGAACCTGTTCACGCTGCTGAACGTGCCGCACGTGCACCAGGTCCATCTGTTCTACCTCGCACGGCTCACCGACCCGGGCTTCGAAGCCGGCGAGGAAAGCCTCGAGGTGAAACTGTTCGACGAAGCGGACATCCCGTGGGACGAGATCGCGTTTCCGACCGTCAGCCAGACCCTGCGGTTCTTCTTCGCCGATCGCGCCGCCGGCGACTACGGCGTGCACACCGGCGATATCTTCCGCTCGCTGCGCAACGGCTGAGCCGCGCCCCATGGTTCCCTGGCTCGGCCCGGACGATCCGTTCCCGCCCATCGAGCGCGCGCTCGGCCCCGCGACGGGTGCGCCCGGGCTGCTCGCCGCGAGCGCCGACCTGCTGCCGTCGCGCCTCATCGACGCCTACCTGCGCGGCATCTTCCCGTGGTACTCGGACGGCCAGCCGGTGCTGTGGTGGAGCCCCGACCCGCGCATGATCCTCGTGCCGGCCGAATTCAAGGTGTCGCCGTCGCTGCGCAAGACGCTCAAGCGCGTGCTGCGCGAGCCTCAATGGGAAGTGCGCGTCGATCACGACTTTCCCGGCGTGATGCGCGCCTGCGCGCAGGCGCCGCGCCGCGGGCAGCGCGGCACCTGGATCACCGCCGAGATCATCGACGCCTATACGTCGCTCTACCGCTCCGGCAACGCGCACAGCATCGAGACGTGGCACGACGGGCGCCGCGTCGGCGGCCTGTACGGCGTGTCGTTCGGCCGGATGTTTTTCGGCGAGTCGATGTATGCGGACGTGACCGACGCGTCGAAAATCGCGCTGGCCGCGCTCGTCGCGCACCTTCGCGAGCACGGGCTGGAGATGATAGACTGCCAGCAGAATACGTCGCATCTAGCGTCGCTCGGCGGCCGCGAGATCGCACGCAAGGCCTTTGTCGCTCACGTGCGCTGCGCGGTAGCCGAACCGCCGATTCCGTGGCACTTCGACAAGCGCGTGCTCGCCGCGCTGACGAGCCCCGCCGAAACGGCGGCGCCCACCGGGACCGAGCGCTAGCGCGGCACTCCTTCCCTGCATCGAGAGCTGCCCATGACTCATCCGACTGAGCTGCCGCTTTCACCGCTTTCGGCGCTGCAATTCTATGCAACGGCGCCCTATCCGTGCAGTTATCTGGACGGCCGCATCGCGCGCTCGCAAGTCGCGACGCCGAGCCACCTGATCAATTCCGACATCTACACCGAGCTCGTGAAGGCCGGCTTCCGCCGCTCGGGCGTGTTCACGTACCGCCCGTACTGCGACGGCTGCCGCGCATGCGTGCCGGTGCGCGTGCCGGTCGCCGCGTTCGCGCCGACGCGCACGCAGCGCCGGATGTGGAAACGGCACCGCGCGCTGGTCGCGACGGTGTCGCCGCTGCACTACGACGAAGAACACTACGCGCTCTACATGCGCTACCAGTCCGCGCGCCATGCGGGCGGCGGCATGGACCGCGACAGCCGCGACCAGTACGAACAGTTCCTGCTGCAAAGCCGGATCAACTCGCGCCTCGTCGAATTCCGCGACCTCGACGCGCCGGGCGGCGAATCCGGCAAGCTGCGCATGGTCAGCATGATCGACATCCTCGGCGACGGCCTGTCGTCGGTCTATACGTTCTTCGAGCCCGACGACCGGCACACGAGCTACGGCACCTACAACATCCTGTGGCAGATCGAGCAGGCGAAGAGCCTCGGGCTGCCCTACGTGTACCTCGGCTACTGGATCCGCGAGAGCCCGAAGATGGCCTACAAGGCGAACTTCCATCCGCTCGAAGGGCTGATCGACGGCCGCTGGAAGACGCTCGATCCGGAACGGGTCGACCTGCCGCCCGTCGACGCGGCGCTCGCGCGCGCGCCGTTGCCGGGCGGGCATTCCGGGTCGAGCTGACGCGCGCCGCGGCGGCTACGAAGCGAAGCGCGCCCGTGCCGCGCAACTCCCGGTAAAATAGCGGGTTGTCATTCATTCCGGCCGTCCGCCCCATTCCCGTGTTCAGTTCCCTCTACCCGCTGGCCCGCGCATCCCTGTTCAAGATGGATGCGGAAGACGCTCACCACCTTACGCTGCGCGCGCTCGGCGCGGCCGGCCGTACGGGCCTCGCCTGCGCGCTGTCGGCGCGCGTGCCCGACGCGCCGCGTACCGTGATGGGGCTCACGTTCCGCAACCCGGTCGGCCTCGCGGCCGGCCTCGACAAGGACGGCGCGGCCATCGACGGCCTCGCGGCGCTCGGCTTCGGCTTCATCGAGGTCGGCACGGTCACGCCGCGCCCGCAGCCCGGCAATCCGCGCCCGCGGATGTTCCGGCTGCCGCAGGCCGAAGCGCTGATCAACCGGATGGGCTTCAACAACCACGGCGTCGACCAGTTCGTGAAGAACGTGCAGGCCGCCCGCTATCGCGGCGTCCTCGGCCTGAACATCGGCAAGAACGCCGACACGCCGATCGAGCGCGCCGCCGAGGATTACCTGTACTGCCTCGAGCGCGTGTATCCGTTCGCGAGCTACGTGACGATCAACATCTCGTCGCCGAACACGAAGAACCTGCGCCAGTTGCAGGGCGCGGGCGAGCTCGACGCGCTGCTCGCCGCGCTGAAGGACAAGCAGCAGCGCCTCGCCGACCTGCACGGCAAGCTCGTGCCGCTCGCACTGAAGATCGCGCCCGATCTCGACGACGAACAGGTCAAGGAAATCGGCGACACGCTGCTGCGCCACAAGATCGAAGCGGTCATCGCCACCAATACGACGCTGTCGCGCGCGGCCGTCCAGGGCCTGCCGCATGCGGACGAAGCCGGCGGCCTGTCGGGCCGCCCGGTGTTCGACGCATCGAACGAAGTGATCCGCAAGCTGCACGCGGAAGTCGGCAACGACGTGCCGATCATCGGCGTCGGCGGCATTTTCTCGGGCGAGGATGCCCGTGCGAAGCTGGCGGCCGGCGCGGCGCTCGTCCAGCTCTATACCGGCTTCATTTATCGCGGCCCGGCGCTCGTGTCGGAATGCGTGAAGGCGATCGCCAGCGAACGCAGCGCGTAATATAGCCATAAGCAAAGTATATTTAGCTGTCGATAGCGTTTTTGCTATCATCGCCGTATGACGAAAACCATTGACCCCGCGAGGGCAAGGACACACACGATGAAATTTCCGCTGTTGAAGAAGCTGCTGGTTGCCGGCGCGATCGGCATGTCGTTCGCCGCGGCAACCGCGCATGCGGCCGACCTCCTCGACCAGGTCAAACAACGCGGCACGCTGCGCGTCGGCCTCGAAGGCACGTTCCCGCCGTTCAACTCGAAGAGCCCGCAAGGCGACCTCGTCGGCTTCGACGTCGACATCGCGAAGGCCGTCGCGGCGAAGCTCGGCGTGAAGGCGGAATTCGTGACGACCGAATGGAGCGGCATCATCGCGGGCCTGCAGGCCGGCAAGTTCGACGTGATCGTCAACCAGGTCGGCATCACCGACAAGCGCAAGGAAACGCTCGACTTCTCGCCCGCATACACGTACTCGTCCGCGCAGCTGATCCAGCGCAAGGACGACACGCGCGCGTTCAAGTCGCTGGAAGACCTGAAGGGCAAGAAGCTCGGCGTCGCGCTCGGCACGAACTACATGGACATGGCGAAATCGGTGCCGGGCATCGACGTGAAGACGTACCCGGGCGCGCCCGAGTATCTGCGCGATCTCGCGGCCGGGCGCCTCGACGCGGCGCTCAACGACCGCCTGATGCTCGCGTACCTGACGAAGAATTCGCAGCTGCCGCTGCGCCCGGGCGCGAACGTCGGTTCGGCGAACCCGTCGGGCATCCCGTTCAAGAAGGGCAACCCGAAGTTCCAGAAGGCGATCGACGACGCGATGGCGCAACTCGAAGCCGACGGCACGTTCACGAAGATCTCCGACAAGTGGTTCGGCATCGACGTGACGAAACCGCTCAAGTAAGCACGCCTGCATTTCCCGCCTGACGGCGGGCCGGAAAGGGCGGCATCCGCAACGATGCCGCCCTTTGTTTTATCGGTCCGGTTTATGATTGCGCTTTCGCGCACGCATTCGCTTCGTATTCCATGTCGACAACGTCCCTGCTCGTCCAATCGCTGCCGGTGCTCGCCCAGGGTGCCGTGCTGACCGTCAAGTTCGCCGTGCTGTCGATGGTGTTCGGCCTGCTTGGCGCCGTCGTGCTCGCGATGATGGGCATCCGGCAGAGCGAAGCGCTCGACGGCTTCGAGCGCATCTGGGTCAACGCGCTCGCGTGGCTGGCGCGCGCGTACGTGAGCCTGATGCGCGGCACGCCGCTGCTCGTGCAGATCTTCGTCATTTATTACGGGCTGCCGAGCCTCGGCATCTCGCTCGACCCGACGCCGGCCGGCGTCATCGCGCTGTCCGCGAACGTCGCGGCCTACATGTCGGAAAGCATGCGCGGCGCGATCAACGGGATCGCGCGCGGCCAGTGGCTCGCCGCGTACAGCCTGGGGCTGTCGTGGGGGCAGACGCTACGCTACGTGATCGGCCCGCAGGCGCTGCGCATTGCGGTGCCGAGCCTGTCGAACAGCCTGATCAGCCTGATCAAGGACACGTCGCTCGTGTCCGTGATCACCGTGACCGAACTGCTGCGCAGCGCGCAGGAAGTGATCGCGGCGACCTATCAGCCGCTGCCGCTCTATCTCGCCGCCGCGGCCGTGTACTGGATCCTGTGCCAGATCCTCGAATGGGTGCAGCGCTGGTACGAAAAGCGCCTGTCGCTGCCGTCGCGGCACTGAGCCACGCGGTTGCACCGGGCCCGCGCTCGCCGGCCCGACGCCCACCTTCCCGTCTTTCCGTCTATTCGCCCGAATAACGCACGCCGAGCACGGCGCGCGCCGCATCGGTCATCGCGATCATCCGCCGCGAATGGTCGTGCGTCATGATCGGGCTTTCGGTCTCGCCCGCACGCAGCAGCTCGCAGAAGTGCTCGGTCTCGTAGTTCAGCCCGCCGCCGTCGACCGACGCATCGAGTTCGACGGTGCGCCCGTCCGCGTAGCGGATCGTCGCACGCGCGGGGTTCCACCACTTCTCGTGAATCGTCACGTGGCCGCCCGCCGCGGCGATCAGCGCGTCGCCGCGCCCCATCACGTCGAGACCGCAAAAGAGCTGTGCGATCCCGCCGTTCTCATGCACGCTGTTCAGGCTCGCGAACAGGTCGACGCCCGTCGCGCCGACGCGTCCGAGCGTCTGCACGTCGCGCGCCGCGCCGAGCCAGTCGACGGCAAGGAACGCCTCGTAGATGCCGATGTCGAGCAGCGCGCCGCCCGCGCGATCGAGCCGATAGACGGAATGCGCCTCCGGCACCGACGACGATGCGCAGCCCGCCCGCACGAGCCGGATCTCGCCGATCGGATCGTCACGCAGGTGCGCACGCAACTGACGGTACAGCGGAAAGAATGGCGGCTTCATCGCCTCCATGAAGAGCCGCCCGGCAGCGCGCGCCGCGTGCAGCACCGTGTCGAGTTGCGCGGCGTTCAGCGCGGCGGGTTTCTCGCACAGCACCGCCTTGCCGGCAGCCAGTGCGGCCAGCGTGTACTGCGCATGGCTGTCATGGAGCGTCGCGATGTAGACCGCGTCGATATCGCTCGCGAGGAGCGCGTCGAGGCTCGCGGCAGGCGTGCCGCCGCATGTCTCGCAGAAGGCGGCCGTTGCGTCGGCGCGGCGGGCCCAAGCGCCGGCGAGCGTGGCGCCCGGCACGTGCGCGAGGCTTTGCGCGAAGCGGCGCGCGATGCTGCCTGCGCCGACGATGCCGAAGCGCACCGGGCGATGGTCGTTGTCGTTCATCCTGATCTTCCGTGTCGGTCGTATGGCGGTTGCCGGCACGCTGCCGGCCGGCCGTCATGATAAACGGCCCCGCGGCACGCGGATGGACGACACGCGCGCCGTCAGGCCCGCACCGGCACGTCGACCGAGAAATCGCGCGAAATCTCGTCCGCGCTGAAATCGATCAGCGCGAGCGACGCTGCTTCGGCTTCGCGCGGGTCGCGCCGCTCGATCGCGTCGACGACGCGCGCATGCGCCTTCACCGCGATGTCGTGCGCGCCTTCCTTCTGCACGACGCGCGGATTCACGAGACGCACCGCCCCGCGCACGATCGCCGCCATCTGCTGGAAGAACTGGTTGCCGCTTGCCTGGACGATCCGCGTATGCAGCAACTCGTCCGCCGTGTCGTAGCCGGAATCGCCCGGCTGCAGCACCTTGAACGCATCGAACGCTTCGCGAATGCCCGCGATGTCGGCGGCCGTCGCACGCACGGCCGCCTGCGCGGTCGCGCGTGGTTCGATCAGCATCCGGAACTCGATGACGTCGCGCATGAACTGCGGATCGGGCTTTGCCCGAAATCGCCAGCTCACGACGTCTTCGTCGATCATCCGCCAGTCGCGCATCGGCCGCACGCGCGTCCCGACTTTCGGACGCACGTCGAGCATGTCGCGCGCAAGCAACATCGACAACGCCTCCCGCATCACCGTGCGGCTCACGTCGAACTCTTTCGACAGCACGTCCTGCGGCGGCAAGATGCCGCCGTACTTGTCCTCGACGATACCCGAGACAAGCCCATCCATCACTTTGGCGACCAGTGACCGGTCTTTGCCCTGCTCCATGACACCTCCCCGTGCGTCGATTTGCGAACACCTGCTCCGCAGTTCCGCCGGCCCTGGTTACTACTCTGTTCTTATGATCTATAAGTTGATGAGTTCGACGATATTTCGCTATCTGGTAAACACCTGACAGGGTTATCCCTCTTTTGAACGAGGTGATTTATACGGCTAAAAAAAAAGCCCGGGAAGCGCGCCGCGCCTGCCGGACCCCGGTTTCCACAAGATTTAACTATGCAATCCGTGACGACCGATATCGCGCCGTTACGGACTGCTTCTCATTCAGTTTCAGCCAGCCGGATAAGCGATCGTTTCAACGCCGTTTTCCGTGCCGAGCAAGCACAGATTCGCGCCGCGCTCGGCGAACAGGCCGACCGTCACGACGCCCGGCCATGCGTTCACCTGTGCCTCGAAACCGCGCGGATCGGCGATCTGCAGGCCCTTCACGTCGATGATCTCGTTGCCGTTGTCGGTGATGTAGGGTGCGCCGTCCTTCGTCACGCGCAGCACGGGCACGCCGCCGAGCGCGGTCACGCGCCGGCCGATCGCCGTGCGCGCCATCGGTACGACCTCGATCGGCAGCGGGAACGCGCCGAGCACCGGCACGCGCTTGCTCGCGTCCGCAATGCAGACGAACGTGTCGGCCACCGACGCGACGATCTTCTCGCGCGTCAGCGCGCCGCCGCCGCCCTTGATCATCGCGCCGCCGGCGTCGATCTCGTCGGCGCCGTCGACGTACACCTGAAGCGAGTCGATCTCGTTCAGGTCGAACACCTTGATGCCGTGCGATTTCAGGCGTTCGGTCGTGGCGACCGAGCTCGACACGGCGCCGCGATAGCGCGACTTGACGGCCGCGAGCGCGTCGATGAAGCAGTTGGCGGTCGAGCCGGTGCCGACACCGATCACGGCGCCTTCCGGCACGTTCTGGATCACGTAATCGGCGGCGGCCTGGCCGACGAGGCGTTTGAGTTCGTCTTGAGTCATGGCGTGGTAATGCTGCGGGATTGCTGAAAACCGCCAGTTTACCGGAGTCGGCGGACGCCCCCGCGTTTTTCGGCGTGCAATGCGCCGCGCATTCAGCGCGTGTCGGCCACCGGAGCGGGGACCGCCGTTTGCGCGCCGGGGAAGTACTTATCGAGCAGCGCCTGCGCGATCGCGTCGCTTTCCGCGTCCGGGTCGCCCGCGTAGTCGGACGGCCGGAAATGCATCTGGAACGCCGCGAACACGCGCCGCGTGCGCGTGTCGAGCACGCCGTCGGTCGGCACGTCGTAGCCGTAGCGCGCAAGCTTGAGCTGCAGTTCGCGCACGTCGACCGGCGCGTGCGGGTCGCGGCCGCCGAGCCGCGCGGCAACGGTGGCGTCGTCCGGCCACGCGCCGATGCCTGCTTGCGCGAGCGCATGCCACGGGAACAGCGGCCCGGGATCGATCTTGCGTTGCGGCGCGATGTCGCTGTGCCCGACCACGCGCGTCGGCGCAATCCCGTAGCGCGCGACGATGTCCTTCGACAGGCGGATCAGCGCGTCGACCTGTTCGGGCGGATACGGCTGCCAGGTGCGCTGCTGCGGGTCGAGCGGGCCGCGGTTTACGTTCTCGATGCCGATCGACACCGCGTTCAGCTCGGTCGTGCCCTGCCACTCGCTGACGCCCGCGTGCCATGCACGCCGCGCTTCCGGAACGAGCTGGTGGACGACGGGCATCCCGCGCTCGGTGGGCGGCCGCGGCGGAACGACGTAGTGCACGCTGACCGAATCGCCGGTCAACGTGCGCAAGGATTTCGTCTCGTCGCTTTCGGTGTAGTGCATCACGAGAAAGCGAATCCGCGAATCGGCGCCGCGCGCGTGCAGGCTCGTGTCGGCGTAGTAGGTGCCGCGCTCGACGAGCGACGGCGACGTGCAGGCCGCCAGCAGGCCGAGCACGGCGCAGGAGATGCCGGCACGAAACAGGGTCATCGGTCGCGGGTTCCGGGTAGCCGCGTGCCGCCTTGCATCGGGGCACGCGTCGCTTGGGTGATTCGACGCCCGCGCATCGCGCGCGGGACGGGCGGGCCCGGGGCTCAGCCCTTCACGCGCCGCTGGCGCACGGCTTCGTACAGGCACACGCCGCTCGCGACCGACACGTTCAGGCTTTCCACGCTGCCGGCCATCGGGATGCTCATCACTTCGTCGCAGGTGTCGCGCGTGAGCCGGCGCATGCCTTCGCCTTCCGCGCCCATCACGAGCGCGACCGGGCCGTCGAGCTTCGTTTCGTAGAGCGTCGCCGGCGCCTCGTCCGACGTCCCGATGATCCACACGCCGGCTTCCTTCAGCTCGCGCAGCGCACGGGCGAGGTTCGTCACGGTGATGTAGGGCACGGTATCGGCTGCACCGCTCGCCACCTTGGCGGCAGTCGCGTTCAGGCCGACCGCCCGATCGCGCGGCGCGATGACCGCGTGCGCGCCGGCCGAATCGGCGACCCGCAGGCACGCGCCGAGATTGTGCGGATCGGTGACGCCGTCGAGCACGAGCAGCAGCGCGGGCCCGTTGATGCCGTCGAGCAGCTCGGACAGGTTCTGCGCGAGCGGCATGTCCTCGACGCGCGCGACGACGCCCTGGTGGCGCTCGGTATGCGCGAGCCCCCACAGGCGCGTTTCGTCGGCTGCGATCAGCCGCACGCCCGCTTCCTTCGCGGCGTGCAGGAACTCCTGCATGCGGCGGTCGCGGCGCGTCTGGTCGTACAGCACCTCCGCCACCGTCGATGCATCGTGCCGCAAACGTGCGGTCACCGCATGAAAACCGTAAAGAACCTTCAGACGTGACATGACTGGAACAACCTTCGATCAAACAGGCGGCCGCGCGATGCGCGCAGCCGCAATCCATGGAAAAGGAAAGCGCCGCGTGGCCGGCCGATGGCCGGTAACGCGGCGTCTCTCGATACAGCGGGGCGTGCGCACACGCCGCCCCGAACGCTCAGTACTTCTTGCGGGCGCGGGCCTTCTTCGCGGTCGGCTTCGCCGGCGCGCCGCCGCCACCGCCGCCCTTCTTCTTCGCGGCGCCACGTGCGGCGCGCGCTTCCTTCACCGCGACGCTCGGCGCGCTCGCGGCCTTCTTGCCACGCGGCACGGTGTCCTCCACCGGCGGCAGCGCACGCACGCGCGGGCCGCTGCCGTTGCGATCGACGCCGGCAGCCGGTGCGGGCGACGGACGCGGCGCCTTCACCGGCGTATCGCGCACGAGGCGGAAATCGATCTTGCGCGCGTCGAGATCGACGCGGCTCACCTGCACGCGCACGCGGTCCGACAGGCGATAACGGATACCCGTGCGTTCGCCGCGCAGCTCGTTCTTGATCTCGTCGTACTGGAAGTAGTCGGAGCCGAGCTCCGTCACGTGCACGAGCCCTTCGATGAACAGCGTGTCGAGCTGCACGAAGATGCCGAACGACGTCACGCCGTTCACCATCCCGCCGTACTCCTCGCCGAGCTTGTCGCGCATGAAGTAGCACTTGAGCCACGCCTCGACGTCGCGCGACGCCTCGTCCGCACGGCGCTCGTTCGCCGAGCAGTGCAGGCCGAGCTCCTCCCAGATTGCCGTGTTCGAACGCGAGCGGCCGCGCGCCTCGTCGTCGGCCTGCTGCATCGCGCGGGCGCGCGGCGACAGCGCGGTGTTCAGCTCGAAGCCTTCCGGCGCCTTCGGCACGTACTTCTTGCCGGACAGGATCGCGTAGATCGCGCGATGCGTGAGCAGGTCCGGGTAGCGGCGGATCGGGCTCGTGAAGTGCGCGTACGCCTCGTATGCGAGACCGAAGTGGCCGATGTTGTCCGGGCTGTAGACGGCCTGCTGCATCGAGCGCAGCAGCATCGGCTGCAGCATCTGCGCGTCCGGCCGGTCGCGGATCTGCGCCATCAGCGCCGCGTAGTCGCTCGCGTGCGGCTTGTCGCCGCCGCCGAGCGACAGGCCCATGCCGCGCAGGAACGCACGCAGGTTCTCGAGCTTCTCCGGCGTCGGCCCCGCGTGCACGCGGTACAGGCCCGGATGCTTGTTGCGCTTCAGGAAATCGGCCGCGCAGACGTTCGCGGCCAGCATGCATTCCTCGATCAGCTTGTGCGCGTCGTTGCGCTGGCGCGGCACGATCTGCTCGATCTTGCCTTGCGAGTTGCAGACGATGTAGGTCTCGGTCGTGTCGAAATCGATCGCGCCGCGCTTTTGACGTGCGGCGAACAGCGACTTGTAGACGCCGTACAGATCCTGCAGGTGCGGCAGCAGATCCGCGCGGCGCGCGGCCTCCGGCCCCTTCGTGTTCGACAGCACGGCGGCGACTTCGGTGTACGTGAGGCGCGCCGCCGAATGGATCACGGCCGGATAGAACTGGTATGCCTTGATCTCGCCGCGCGCGGTGATCACCATGTCGCATGCGAGCACGCAGCGGTCGACCTGCGGGTTCAGCGAACAGAGCCCGTTCGACAGCTTCTCCGGCAGCATCGGGATCACGCGGCGCGGGAAGTAGACCGACGTGCTGCGCTCCAGCGCGTCGGCATCGAGGCCGCTGCCCGGCTGGACGTAGTGCGACACGTCGGCGATCGCGACGATCAGCCGGTAGCCGTCGCCGCGGCCGACCTTGACCGGCTCGCAGTAGACGGCATCGTCGAAGTCGCGCGCGTCCTCGCCGTCGATCGTCACGAGCGGCACGTCGCGCAGGTCGACGCGGAAACGCAGGTCGGCCGGCCGCACCTTGTCGGGCAGCGCGGCGGCTTCGTCGAGCGCCGGCTGACTGAATTCGTGCGGCACGCCGTACTTGCGCACCGCGATCTCGATTTCCATGCCCGGATCGTCGATATCGCCGAGCACCTCGACGACACGGCCGAGCGGCTGCGAATGGCGGCTCGGGAAATCGGTCAGCTCGACGACGACGACCTGCCCGACCTTCGCCTTCTTCACGTTCTGCGTGATCAGGATATCGTGGCCGATACGCTTGTCTTCCGGCGCGACGATCAGCGCACCGTTCTCGTTCAGCAGGCGGCCGATCACGCGCTTGTTCGCGCGCTCGGTGACTTCGACGACATGCCCTTCAGGGCGGCCGCGGCGATCGTAGCCGACGATCCGCGCGAGGACGCGATCGTTGTGCATCACCTTCTGCATTTCGCCGTTCGGGAGGAACAGGTCGTCCTGGCCGTCGTCGCGGATCACGAACCCGTAGCCGTCGCGATGCCCCTGCACACGCCCTGCGACGAAATTCGACGGATGGGTCAACTGATAGTGGCCGCGCTTGTCGAGGCGGATCTGGCCATCGCGCTCCATCGCGGCGACCCGCCGGAAGAACCCCTCGCGCTCCTGACGCTTGATCGACAGGGCTTCGGCGATGTCGTTGGCGGCTAGCGGCGCGTCGCTCGTACGCAGCACGCCGAGAATTTCTTCACGGCTCGGAATGGGGTACGGATATTTGCTCAAGGGTTTGTCGATGATTGTTCTCGTTGCGTTGACTGATGGTGCACGGCATCAACATAGAGGTGTCCGTCTGACAGTTCTATATTGACGGCGGCGGGTCATTCTATCACCCGCCCGTGTCGCCAAATGTCGCGAATGCCGCCCGCAGGCGCGGCGACGGCCGGTTTGCGATGCATCGCAAAAAAGTGTTGACAGGGATAATTGGGGCGCTATAATTTCGCTTCTTTGCAGCAAGCAGCTCCTGCAAAACGTGCCCAGGTGGCGGAATTGGTAGACGCACTAGGTTCAGGTCCTAGCGGTGGCAACATCGTGGAGGTTCGAGTCCTCTCCTGGGCACCATCTGTTTTTAAAAAGGTCGGCTTCTAGCCGGCCTTTTTCATTTCAAGCCCAGGAAGCAAAGTGCTTCCTGCATTCAAAAAGGTCAGCGAAAGCCGACCTTTTTTCGTTTGCCCGGCGGACGCCGCCGGCCGACCGTGCCGTACGCGGTCCCGCCCCAGCCCTCCCTTTCACCCGCTCAGGCGGCACGCGAGCAACCTATTGCGCGTCGACACGAAACGCCAGACATCTGGCTGGTAATGAAGTGCAGCGGAAGTGCAGCGAGAATCCGGCCACCATCGTGCACAGGATCAGGACCGCGAAGATCCAGTAGAGTGCACGGGAAAAGCAATCGTCGCTCTGGATCTTGAACTCGCCATTGTTCGAGAGGGCCGCGGCCGGCAGCGACATCCCCGCGACACGAATCGCCTGCAGCGCGACATGCGATAGTTCGTGGTCCGAATTGCCGGTCCTGGCCACGGACCGCGGGGCCGGCTCGCGTCGATACGGAACCACGGGACCGGAACCTCGCCGCAACTGGGCGCTTCCGATTCGCCGAGGTGCGAGCGGGCGATCGAGCGCGAGCGAAATATTTTGGGAGCTCCGATGAAATTGTGTTGACAGCCACTCGGGACCAGCTATAATTGCGGTCTTTCGCATCGCAGCAAGCGAAACGTGCCCAGGTGGCGGAATTGGTAGACGCACTAGGTTCAGGTCCTAGCGGTGGCAACATCGTGGAGGTTCGAGTCCTCTCCTGGGCACCATCTGTTTTTTAAAAAGGTCGGCTTCTAGCCGGCCTTTTTTCATTTCAAGCCCAGGAAGCAAAGCGTCTGCGCGCTTTGCGCGAGGACTCGAAAGGCTGCGCTTGCAAGCGCAGCCGGGGTCGCGCATGGGTGACCGAGTCCTCTCCTGGGCACCATCTGTTTTCGAAAAGGTCGGCTTCTAAGCCGGCCTTTTTCATTTCAAGCCCAGGAAGCAAAGCGCCTGTCTTCGGCCCTTATGTCGGCCGCTCCGATCGATAGCAGAATTTATCGGTTATCAATCACCCTCTCCCGTTGTTACGTTAGCCGCCTCGCTTTCAACGCATCCAACGAGGAGCACCCTTCATGACGTCGATGAACCGCCGCGCATTCGCACGCGCAATGCTGGCCGCAGGCCTCGCTGCCGCCGGCGTCCGCGCGCACGCCGAGAATGCGCCGGGCACATTGCGCATCGGCTACCAGAAGTCGTCGACGCTGATCACGCTGCTCAAGACGCGCGGCACGCTCGAGCAGGCGCTGACGCCGCTCGGCCTGCGCGTGTCATGGCATGAATTCGCGAGCGGATTGCCGCTGACCGAAGCACTCAATGTCGGCGCCGTCGACTTCAGTGCCGATGTGGCCGATACGGTCCCGGTCTTCGCACAGGCCGCGCATGCGCATTTCGTGTACGTCGCGCAGGAGGCGCCTTCGCCGAAAGCGCAGGCGATCGTCGTCAAGCAGGACAGCGCGCTGCGCACGCTCGCCGATCTCAAGGGCCGGCGTATCGCGGTCACCAAGGCGGCCGGCAGCCACTACCTGCTGCTTGCCGCGCTCGCACGCGCGAAGCTCGCGCCCGCCGAGGTGGCGATCCATTACCTGACGCCCGCGGACGGCCGCGCCGCGTTCGAGCGCGGCAGCGTGGACGCATGGATCACGTGGGACCCCTATGTCGCGTCGGTCGACCGGAATCCCGACGTACGGATCCTGGCCGACGGCAACGGACTCGCGTCGTACCAGCGCTATTACCTTGCATCGAGCAGCTTTGCCGCCGCGCGCCCCGACGTCGTCCAGATTCTGTTCGACCAACTGTCGCTGGCCGGCGCGTGGCTGCGCGACCATCCGCAGGAGGCCGCGAACACGCTCGCACCGATCTGGGGGCTCGATGCCGCGACGATCGCGCGGGCGAATGCGCGACGCAGTTACCTCGTCCGCGCGGTGACCACGCAAAACTTCGGCGAACAGCAGAAGATCGCCGATACGTTCCTGGCGGCTGGACTGCTACCCGCCCGCGTCGATACGAGCCAGGCGCAGCGCTGGAATTTCGCCGCGAAGCGTGCGGAACCGGTCGGCGCGTGACGGCCTCGCGGCGCAATATTTTTATCGTCGCGGATGAAATTATGTTGACAGGCTCAGTCAACACGCTATAATTTCGGTCTTTCGCATCGCAGCAAGCGAAACGTGCCCAGGTGGCGGAATTGGTAGACGCACTAGGTTCAGGTCCTAGCGGTGGCAACATCGTGGAGGTTCGAGTCCTCTCCTGGGCACCATCTGTTTTTTAAAAAGGTCGGCTTCTAAGCCGGCCTTTTTTCATTTCAAGCCCAGGAAGCAAAGCGCCTGCGCGCTTTGCGCGAGGGCTCGAAAGGCTGCGCTTGCAAGCGCAGCCGGGGTCGCGCATGGGTGACCGAGTCCTCTCCTGGGCACCATCTGTTTTCGAAAAGGTCGGCTTCTAGCCGGCCTTTTTCATTTCAAGCCCAGGAAGCAAAGCGCCTGCGCGCTTTGCGCGAGGACTCGAAGGCTGCGCTTGCAAGCCCGGCGCATGCAGGCCCGAGCGACAATCGCGACGCGCGGCCGGCCCCACTTTCACCAGACGAATTCGAAATTCCCGGCCTCGCGGCGAGCCGCGTGTGCCCTGCCCGACGCGCCTTCCCCCGCCGCAACCGGGATTTCCCTAGGCTGACAGGTCGCCGCTCACGCGGTTAAATAAATCAACGTGATTTATTTAATGCGCCGCCGCACGGCGCGCCATGGAAGGAGACGCCATGAGAAGCCCGCACTTCGGCCAGGGAAGCAATTCGGCCAACGTGCGCCGTTACAACGAGCGCCTGCTGCTGAAGACGCTGCGCCGCGCGGGCAGCGCATCGAAGGCCGATCTCGCCCGTCTCGCGAGCATGACGGGTACGGCGGTCGGCAGCATCATCGCATCGCTCGCCGACGCGAAGCTGATCCAGTTCGCCGGCCGCACCGAAGGCCAGCGCGGCCAACCCGCTTCGCTGATCCGTCTCGATCCGCGCGGCGCATTCGGCATTGGCGTCCATCTCGACCGCATGCGCATCGAGACGGCGCTCGTCAACTTCGCCGGCGACGTGCTCGGCCGCCGCTCGCACGACACGCTGCTGCCCCCGCCCGCCGACGTGCTCGAAATCGTGCGTCGCGACATCGACGCGATGCAGGCCCTGCTCCCCGACCATGAACGCGCGCGCCTGACCGGCGTCGGCGTCGCGCAGCCGTACAACCTCGGCGCGTGGATGCGCGAGCTCGGTCTCGCGCCGGACACGTTTCACGCCTGGGAAGACGTCGATTTCGCGGCCGACCTCGGCCGCACGCTGTCTCTGCCCGTGTTCGGCGAAAACGACGGCAACGCGGCCGCGATCGCCGAACTGTTCTACGGGTACGGCCGGCAGTGCGACGACTTCGTCTACCTGTTCATCGGGCCGGCGATCGGCGGCGGCATCGCGATCGACGGCGACTGCCTGCGCGGCGTGACCGGCAATGCGGGCGACATCGCGGTGATTCCGGTGCCGCCGAGCCGGCTGGCCTCCGCGCCGCCGCCGCGCGGCCCGTGGGACATCCTGCTCGCACGCGCATCGCTGCATGCGCTCGTGCGCCACCTGCGCCATCACGGCGAGACGGTCGAGAACCGCGCCGATCTCGAAGCATGCATCGCCCGCGGCCTGCCGGCCGTCGACGAATGGATCGACGACTGCGTCGACGCGCTCGCGCCGGCGTTGCGCGCGGTGCTGTGCGTGATCGACGCGCCGGTGGTCGTGCTCGACGCCGACACCGACGCGGGCCTGCTCGACGCGGTCACGACCCGCCTGCGCGCGGCGCTCGTGGCCACCGCGCCCGAGGCGCGCGGCACGCCGGTGCTCGTACGCGGCACGTTCGGCGCCGACGCCGGCGCGATCGGCGCCGCCACGCTGCCGATGTTTTTCAACTTCTCCCCGCGGGCCGGCATCCTCAAGGGCGCCCGCACCGATTCGCAGGAGGTCCACCATGTCGCGTTCTGAGTCGCCCCGTCCGCTGCTCGAAATGCGCGGGATCAGCAAGACGTTCCCGGCCGTACGCGCGCTCGACAACGTCAGCCTGACCGTCTATCCGGGCGAGATCCATTCGCTGATGGGCGAGAACGGCGCAGGCAAGTCGACGCTGATGAAGATCCTGTCGGGCGCATACCGCGCCGATGCCGGCGGCGAGATCCTGATCGACGGCGAACGCATCGACATCGACGGCCCGCTCGCCGCGCGCGATGCCGGCGTCGCGGTGATCTACCAGGAGCTGTGCCTGTCGCCGAACCTGACCGTCGCGGAAAACATCTACGTCGGCCGCGAACTGCGTCGCGGCAACCGGCGCTGGGGCACGATCGACCGCGCGGCGATGGCGCGCGGCTGCCAGGACGTGCTCGCGCGCCTGGGCGCCCCGTTCGGGCCCGACACGCTCGTCGACACGCTGTCGATCGCCGAACAGCAGCTCGTCGAAATCGCGCGCGCCGTGCACACCCGCGCCCGGATCCTCGTGATGGACGAGCCGACCACGCCGCTGTCGTCGCGCGAAACCGAACACCTGTTCCGACTGATCCGCCAGTTGCGCGAGGAAGGTCTCGCGATCATCTACATCAGCCACCGGATGGCGGAGATCTACGAACTGTCCGATCGCGTGTCGGTGCTGCGCGACGGCACGTACGTCGGCACGCTGGAGCGCGAGGCGCTGTCGGCCGACCGGCTCGTCGGGATGATGGTCGGCCGCGACATCTCCGGTTTCTACAAGAAGGAACACGCACCGTACGACCCCGGCCACCTGCTGCTGTCGGTCCGCGACATCGCCGACGGCGCGCGCGTGCGCGGCTGCAGCCTCGACTTGCACGCAGGCGAGGTGCTCGGCATCGCGGGGCTCGTCGGCGCGGGCCGCACCGAGCTCGCGCGGCTGATCTTCGGGGCCGAGCCGCGCGTGCGCGGCGACGTGAAGCTCGGCGAGCGCACGTTCGGCGCGCACTCGCCGCGCGACGCGATCGACGCGGGCCTCGTCTACCTGACGGAAGACCGCAAGCGCCAGGGCCTGTTCCTCGACATGAGCGTGCGCGACAACATCAACATCTCGGTGTGCAACCGCGATGCCCGGCTCGGCGCGCTCGACCTCGCGCGCGGCGCCGAACGTGCGCGCGACGCCATCGCATCGCTGTCGATCCGCGTCCCGCACGCGAACGTCAACGTCGGCGCGCTGTCGGGCGGCAACCAGCAGAAAGTGCTGCTGTCGCGCCTGCTCGAGACGAAGCCGCGCGTGCTGATCCTCGACGAACCGACACGCGGCGTGGACATCGGCGCGAAATCCGAGATCTACCGGATCATCAACGAACTGGCCCGCGCCGGCGTGGGCGTGATCGT
This sequence comes from Burkholderia sp. AU32262, assembly GCF_020419985.1. NCBI lineage: Bacteria > Pseudomonadati > Pseudomonadota > Betaproteobacteria > Burkholderiales > Burkholderiaceae > Burkholderia > Burkholderia sp. AU32262. The sequence goes on along the minus strand of NZ_JAIZRS010000007.1, from coordinate 86,470 downwards.
GATCTCCAGCGAGCTGCCGGAAATCATCGGCGTCGCCGATCGCGTGCTCGTGATGCACGAAGGCGAGATCGCGGGCGAACTCGGCGGACACACGCATACGCCGATCACGCAGGAAGCGATCATCGCGCTCGCCACCGGCTCGCAGGCCGAACTGGCCGACGCGCACTGAGCCGCCCTTTTCATTTCACTCTTACCTTCAGGCTACCGAAATGATCAACCCGACCAAGCAGCGGAACCTCGCTTCCGCGACCGCCCAGCCGGTCGCCAACCGCACGCCCCTGATGCGCGGCGCCGATCATCGCGCCCGCATGCAATCGCTGATCCGCACGGCCGGCATGCTGCCGGTGCTGCTGGTCCTGTGCGTCGGCTTCGGCTTCCTGACCGACGGCTTCTTCACGTTGCAGAACCTGTCGATCGTCACGCAGCAGGCGTCGATCAACATCGTGCTCGCCGCCGGCATGACGTTCGTGATCCTGACGGGCGGCATCGACCTGTCGGTCGGCTCGGTGCTCGCCGCCGCGGCCGTCGCGGCGCTCATCGCGTCGACCATTCCCGGTTGGGGCTGGCTCGGCGTGCCGTTCGCGCTCGCCGTAGGCCTCGTGTTCGGCGCGATCAACGGCGGGCTGATCTCGTTCCTGCGCCTGCCGCCGTTCATCGTCACGCTCGGCGCGATGACGGCCGTACGCGGCGTCGCGCGCCTGATCGGCAACGACACGACCGTGTTCAACCCGCAACTGCCGTTCGCGTTCATCGGCAACGGCTCGATCCTCGGCGTGCCGTGGCTCGTCGTGATCGCGTGCGCGGTGATCGCGATCTCGTGGTTCATCCTGCGCCGCACGGTGCTCGGGATGCGCATCTATTCGGTCGGCGGCAACCCCGAAGCCGCGCGCCTGTCGGGCATCAACGTGCGGGCGATCCAGATGTTCGTGTATGCGGCGTCGGGCCTGCTCGCGGGCCTCGGCGCGGTGATGTCGGCCGCGCGCCTGTATGCGGCCAACGGCCTGCAGCTCGGCCAGTCGTACGAGCTCGACGCGATCGCCGCGGTGATCCTCGGCGGCACGAGCTTCGTCGGCGGCGTCGGTTCGATCGTCGGCACGCTGATCGGCGCGCTGATCATCGCGGTACTGACCAACGGCCTCGTGCTGCTCGGCGTGTCCGACATCTGGCAGTACATCATCAAGGGGCTGGTGATCATCGGCGCGGTCGCGCTCGACCGCTATCGCCAGCGCGACTCGGCCCGTACCTGACACGCTTGCCTCACCGCGCATTTCTTGTCGCGCATTCGTTATCGTTCAACCATCGGCGCGCAGGCAGGTCTTCCTGCGCCCGTTCGCCAACAGACCTCTCGGAGACACAACGACATGTTCAAGCACACCGCCGCCCTGACCGCCGTCGCCTGCGCACTCGCCTTCGGCGCCACCGCCGCCCAGGCAGCCGACAAGCCGCTGAAATCAATCGGCGTCACGGTCGGGTCGCTCGGCAATCCGTACTTCGTCACGATCGTGAAAGGCGCCGAAGCGCGCGCGAAGCAGCTCAACCCGAATGCGAAAGTCACGGCCGTATCGGCCGACTACGACCTGAACAAGCAGTTCACGCAGATCGACAACTTCATCTCCGCGCACGTCGACATGATCCTGCTCAACGCGACCGACCCGAAGGCGATCGAGCCGGCGGTGAAGAAGGCGCAGGCGGCCGGCATCACGGTCGTCGCGGTGGACGTCGCGGCGGCCGGCGCGAACGCGACCGTGCAGACCAACAACGTGAAGGCCGGCGAACTCGCGTGCGACTACCTCGCGAAGAAGCTGAACGGCAAGGGCAACGTGATCATCGAGAACGGCCCGCAGGTGTCGGCCGTGATCGACCGCGTGAACGGCTGCAAGACCGTGCTCGCGAAGAACCCGGGCATCAAGCTGCTGTCGAGCGACCAGGACGGCAAGGGCTCGCGCGAAGGCGGGATGAATGCGATGCAGGGCTACCTGACGCGCTTTCCGAAGCTCGACGGCGTATTCACGATCAACGACCCGCAGGCGATCGGCACCGATCTCGCGGCGAAGCAGCTGAACCGCCCGAACATCGTGATCACGTCGGTCGACGGCGCACCCGACATCGAGGTGGCGCTGAAGTCGAACACGCTCGTGCAGGCGTCGTCGAGCCAGGATCCGTGGGCGATGGCGCAGCAGGCCGTCAACGTCGGCTACGGGATCATGAACGGCCAGAAGCCGGCCAATCCGATGATCCTGATCGAGCCGACGCTCGTCACGCGCGACAACGTGAAGACCTACAAGGGCTGGAGCTCCCCGCGCTGATCGCGGCGCCCGCGCCCGCCCGCCCGCGAGGCCGGGCGGTGCCGGGCCGCGTCTGCGCGCGCGACGGCCGGCACTGCCCGCCTGTTCAGATCAACCGCTGTACGGCCGCGTGCGATGCCGCGGCACAAGGTTTCCCCATGACGACGACGTTTCCCCGCCTGATCGTGTTCGGCGAAGCGCTGACCGACTTCATCCGCGACGACGCGCAGCACTGGCGCAGCATCGCCGGCGGCTCGTGCTGGAACGTCGCGCGCGTCGGCGCGCGGCTCGGCGCGCCGACCGCCTTTGCCGGCACGGTCAGCCGCGATACCTTCGGCGAGGAGCTGATGCGCAAGAGCGCCGACGCGGGGCTCGACATGCGCTTCATCCGGCAGGTGGACCGCGCACCGCTGCTCGCGATGGTCGTGTCGAAGCAGCCGCCCCACTATTTCTTCATCGGCGAAAACAGCGCCGATCTCGCGTTCGATCCGGCCGACTTGCCGGCCGGCGCCTTCGACGCGGCCGACATCGTGCACGTCGGCTCGCTCGGCGTGGTGCGCGAGCCGCTCGCGTCGCGCCTGATCGAAGTCGCGCAGGCCGCGCGGGCGGCCGGCAAGCGGATCTCGTTCGATCCGAACTTCCGCGCGCCGATGGCCACGCCGTCGTACCGCGACACGCTGCGCCGGCTGAGCGCGCTCGCCGACTGGATCAAGGTATCCGACGAAGACCTGCGCGGGCTTTTTCCCGAACTCGACGAAGCGGCCGCGCTCGCGCAACTGCGTGCATGGGCGCCCGACGCGACGATGCTCGTCACGCGCGGCGCAGCCGGCATGCAACTGCTGCATCGCGATACCGTGCTGTTCCAGCCCGCGTTCCCGACCGAGGTCGCCGACACGGTCGGCTGTGGCGACGCGAGCATCGGCGGCTGGCTCGCGAGCCAGCTCGCCCGGCCCGACGCGTCGGCCGCCGAGCATCTGCGCTACGCGGCCGCGTGCGCGGCCGTCGTCTGCGAGCATGCGGGCGCCTATGCGCCGACGGCCGCGGAAGTGGCCGGCATGATCGAGCGCACCGGCGCCGGCGCCGCGCTTTCGCAATAGACGGCGCCGACGCGCGGCGCGGGCGGTGCGTCGAGCGCCGCGAAATGATCGGGCTGCGGCGAGTCGGCGTCGGGGCGGATCGTCCTCGAGCCCCGTCAGCGCCTTACGCGTGATCGCGCGAGCCGTTAATCCGTCACGACCGCGATACGCATCCGGTTGACGATCTCCGACATCCGCCACGTGCGCGACGCCGCGCTACGCGCGCAAATCGTCGCGTTCGAGGCGATGACGAATGTAAGGAATGCCATCGTGCACGACGCTCACACGCCGCATGCCGAGCTTGCGCGCCACGTTCAGCGAGCCGCCGTTGGCCTCCGCGATATCGGCGATCACGCGCGGCAGGCGCAAGGTATCGAACGCGTGCCGCACGACGGCCGCCGCGGCTTCGCTCGCGATGCCGCGCCCCCACGTCGCCCGCACGAGCCGCCAGCCGATCTCGACGTCGCGCGAGCCGTCCTTGTAGTCGGGAATCAGCAGGATCCAGCCGACGAACACCTCGGGCGCGGCCTTCTCGAAGATCGACCAGTAACCGAGGCCCGGCGGATAATCGCGCGTGATCCGATGCTTGACGAAGCGGCGATGCTCGACGGGGTCGTGCCACGGGCCCGCGATATGCCGCGTGACCTCGGGATCGCGATCCATCTCGAGGCATGCATCGAGATCGGCCAGCACACGTGGACGCAGCCACAGCCTCGCGGTTTCGAGCGCGGGCAACGGGGCGGCGGAATGGTCGTTCATCCGGACTCCTGATTCGGTGACGATGCGCATCGAATGCATTACAGAACTGATACAAAAAGCCTTCCAGAATGATACAGGCACCTGTCGCGTGCCTCGCGCGGTGCCGTTTCCGTTTCCGAAACAGTGCATTTCGTAGGGATTATTCCCGATTCGGGCGTATCGCGCCCCACGTCGCGCGGTGCGCAAGCCTACACTCGATCAGTGCGCCCGCACCGCGCGCGAGCGGGCCGGCATCCGCATGCCTGTCGCGAGCGCGCAAGCCAACGAGGAGACCCGGACATGAGCTGGACCCGCGAGCAACGCAACGTCACGATCGCCGCCTACCTGGGCTGGACGCTCGATGCGTTCGATTTTTTCCTGATGGTTTTCGTGCTGAAGGACATTGCCGCTGAATTCGCGTCGACGATCCCCGCCGTCGCGTTCGCGCTCACGCTCACGCTCGCGATGCGCCCGCTCGGCGCGCTGATCTTCGGCCGGCTCGCCGATCGCTTCGGTCGCCGCCCGACGCTGATGGTCAACATCGCGTGCTATTCGCTGCTCGAACTTGCGTCGGGTTTCGCGCCGAGCCTGACCGCGCTGCTCGTGCTGCGCGCGCTGTTCGGCATCGCGATGGGCGGCGAATGGGGCGTCGGGTCCGCACTGACCATGGAAACCGTGCCGACCCACGCGCGCGGCGTCGTGTCCGGGCTGCTGCAGGCCGGCTATCCGAGCGGCTATCTGCTCGCGTCGGTCGTGTTCGGCCTGTTCTACCAATACATCGGCTGGCGCGGGATGTTCATGGTCGGCGTGCTGCCCGCGCTGCTCGTGCTGTACGTGCGTGCGCACGTGCCCGAATCGCCGGCGTGGAAACAGATGGAGAAGCGAGCGCGCCCGAGCCTCGGCGCCACGCTGAAGCAGAACTGGAAACTCACGCTCTACGCGATCGTGCTGATGACCGCATTCAACTTCTTCTCGCACGGCACGCAGGATCTCTATCCGACCTTCCTGCGCGAACAGCATCACTTCGATCCGCATACCGTGTCGTGGATCACGATCGTGCTGAACGTCGGCGCGATCGTCGGCGGCCTGGCGTTCGGCGCGATCTCGGAGCGGATCGGCCGGCGCCGCGCGATCTTCATCGCCGCGCTGATCGCGCTGCCCGTGCTGCCGCTGTGGGCATTCTCGAGCGGCGCGATCGCGCTCGCCGCCGGCGCGTTCCTGATGCAGATCTCGGTACAGGGCGCGTGGGGCGTGATACCGGTTCACCTGAACGAGATCTCGCCCGACGAAATCCGCGCGACCTTCCCCGGCGTCGTCTACCAGCTCGGCAACCTGCTCGCGTCGGGCAACGCGACGATGCAGGCGTCGCTCGCCGTGTCGAACGGCAACAATTACGGCTTTGCGCTCGCGCTCGTGGCCGGCATCGTCGCCGTCGCGATCGCCGTGCTGATCCTGTTCAGCCGCGAACGGCGCGGCATCGACATGACGCAATCGGTCAATACGCGTAGCACCGTCGGGTGAACCCGCGTGTTGCGGCACCGCATCATCGCTCGCGCCCCGCCCGGCCGCGAGTCGGTGCCGCGCTTTCCGCACCCGCACATCGAACTAGAGGAATTGGTCCAGATTCCGCGCTTGCCCCCTCCACCCGCGTTTTTTTATCTTAATAAAAACGACTGTTTGAATCGAACAATCAAAATCACCTGTTCGCGGCCGGGAAACCGGCATGGGAGGCGGAACATGGCAGTAAGTCAGGAGGGGCGGCCATCTTCGGGACGGCCGTCCGGGGCACGGTCATCCGGCACGCGGCAGACCGGCGGGACGAAGGCCCGCATTCTCGATGCGGCCGAGGATCTGTTCATCGAACATGGCTTCGAGGCGATGTCGATGCGGCAGATCACGTCGCGCGCGGCGGTCAATCTCGCCGCGGTCAACTACCACTTCGGCAGCAAGGAAGCGCTGATCCACGCGATGCTGTCGCGCCGGCTCGATCAGTTGAACCAGGAACGCCTCGGCATCCTCGACCGCTTCGACGCGCAGCTCGGTGCGCACATCACCTGCGAGCACGTGCTCGGCGCGATGTTCATTCCGGCGCTGAAGGCGTCGCGCAACCCCGAACGCGGCGGGCCCGGGTTCCTGCGGCTGATCGGCCGCGCATACACCGACCCTTCGCCGTTCGTGCGCAACTTCCTGACCGCGCACTACGCGAGCGTCGCGGGCCGCTTCTTCGACGCCTTCCAGCGCGCGCTGCCGCACCTGCCGCGCACCGAGCTCGGCTGGCGGCTGCACTTCGCGATCGGCGCGCTGTCCGGCGCGCTCGCGGGCGCCGAAACGGAAAGCCTGATCGACGAATTCTCGCAAGGCCGCACGATGAACGACGTGCAGATGATCGCGCGGCTGTCGTCGCTGATCGTCGCCGCGCTGAAGGCGCCGATGCCCGACAGCGCGCAGCTGTCGATCTTCGCGGCCGTGCTCGACGACGCGGGCGCAAGCGAAGCGTTCGGGCTGCCGCAGTCGTGCGCGGCGACGACCGCCGAGACGGCCACGCTGCATTCCACGAACTGAGCGCGCGAGGCCAACGCGCGGCTGCCTGTTCACGATTTGATTGATACGCGCGGTCGGGCGCGGCGTCGAGACGCCCGCGCCGGCCGGCCGCGAAGCACGGGGCATGGGCACGCGCCGAAGCGCGGCCCTCGCCGAGAGCCAAGACCGGAGACACGTCATGTCATCTTCCGCAGCACCCACCTCGGCCCAGCTTCCGCCGAACACCGACGGCATCTGGTACGCGTCGTACCCGCCCGGCGTCCCGCACGAGATCGACGTCACGCAATACGCGTCGCTCGTGCAGTTCTTCGACGAATGCACGACCCGCTTCGCCGAGCGCGTCGCCTACGTGAGCGCCGGCGCGTCGATGACCTACCGCACGCTCGCGCGGAAGGTCGACGCATTCGCGTCGTATCTGCAAAGCCTCGGCGTGAAGCCCGGCGACCGCGTCGCGATCATGCTGCCGAACACGTTCCAGTATCCGGTCGCGCTGTTCGGCGCGCTGAAGGCCGGTGCGATCGTCGTCAACGTGAATCCGCTCTATACCGTGCGCGAGCTCGCGCACCAGTTGAAGGACAGCGGTGCGCAGACGATCGTCGTGTTCGAGAACTTCGCGCGCACGCTGCAGGACGCGCTGCCCGAAACGCAGGTGAAGCACATCGTCGTCACCGCGCTCGGCGACCTGCTCGCTGACGGCTTCAACGCGAAAGGACGCCTGATCAATTTCGTGCTGAAGCACGTGAAGAAGCTCGTGCCGGCCTACCACCTGCCGCAGGCGATCCGGCTGCGCTCCGCCCTCGCGCTCGGCGCGCGCGGCAAGCCGCAGCCGGTGCCGACCACGCGCGACGATCTCGCGTTCCTGCAGTACACGGGCGGCACGACCGGCGTCGCGAAAGGCGCGATGCTCACGCACGGCAACCTGATCGCGAACCTGCTGCAGGCGAAGGCCTGGATCGCCGACCAGGTGTCGGGCGACGTCGAAACCGTGCTCACGCCGCTGCCGCTCTATCACATCTATTCGCTGACGGTGAACGCGTTCATCTTCATGGGGCTCGGCGGGCGCAACATCCTGATCGCGAACCCCCGCGACATGAAGATGGTGATGAAGATCATCCGCCACGAGACGTTCACGGGAATCACCGGCATCAACACGCTGTACAACGCGTTCCTCGACAACGAGGAATTCCGCAAGCGCGACTTCTCGAAGCTCAAGCTCGCGATGGCGGGTGGGATGGCGATGCAGCGCGCGGTCGCGGAGCGCTTCCAGCAGGTGACGGGCCGGCCGGTGGTCGAAGGCTACGGCCTCACCGAATGCTCGCCGATCGTCACGATGAACCCCGTGGACCTGAACGACATGGCCGCGTTCAGCGGTTCCATCGGCCTGCCCGCGCCGTCGACCCTCGTGCGCTTTCGCCGCGAGGACGGCACCTGGGCCGCCATCGGCGAGCCCGGCGAGCTGTGCGTGCACGGCCCGCAGGTGATGCGCGGCTACTGGCAGCGCCCCGACGAGACGGCCAAGGTGCTGGATGCCGACGGCTGGCTCGCCACCGGCGACATCGGCGTGATGGACGAGCGCGGCTTCATCCGCCTGATCGACCGCAAGAAGGACATGATCCTCGTGTCGGGCTTCAACGTGTATCCGAACGAGATCGAGGAAGTGCTCGTGATGCATCCCGGCATCAGCGAGGCCGCGGCGATCGGCATTCCGGACGCGGTACAGGGCGAGCGGATCAAGGTGTTCGTCGTGCGCCGCGACCCGTCGCTGACGGCCGAGGACGTGCTCGCGCACTGCCGCAAGAACCTGACCGGCTACAAGATGCCGAAGTTCGTCGAGTTCCGCGACGCACTGCCGCAGACGAACGTCGGCAAGATCCTGCGCCGCGCGCTGCGCGACGAGGAACTCGCCAAACTCAATGCCGCGAAGCAGAGCTGAACGATCCATCGCTCCGGGAGACGCCGTCGATGAACGAAGGAATGAAACGCCGCGCGCGGCATGCCGCGGCGGCAGCCATCGCGGGCGTGCTGTCGCTCGCACAGGCAGGACTGCATGCACAGGAGACGGCAGGCGCCGCGAGCGCGGCACAGGAAGTCGCGCTGCCGGCAGACCTCGCGAAGGTCACGCACGAGCCGCTCGCGCAACAGGCGCGCTGGCTGCGCACGGCGGCCCAGCGCGGCACGCTCGCGCAACTCGACGACGCGACGCTCACGGCGCTCTTCAAGGCGCTGGACCCGCTCGCCGTGCCGCTTTACATCCGCAACGGCCCGAACGGCTATCCGTCCTACCAGTTCACGATGGTGCGCCAGGAGCGCATCGGCGGAAAATGGTCCGACACGCCCGACCGCATGCTCGTGAAGACGACCCGCGAACCGCTGCGCGTGTATGCGAAATGGCTGCCGGGCGGCGCGCATGCCGGACAGGAGACGATCTACGACACGACGCAGCGCAAGGACGAGATGTATGGCCACCTCGGCGGCCTGCTTGGCAAGATTCCGCTGTGGACGGCGATCGACGGCGCGCTGGCGCGCGCCCAGTCGAATCATCAGGTGAAGGATCTCGGCACCGAATTCATCGCGAACCTGTACCTGGCCGAAGGGAAGAAATACCTGGAAGCCGGCGTGCAGCGCCCGACGGATGTGGAAGCCAGGACGATCGGCGGCGTGCGCGTCGTCGCGCTCACCTACGAAACGCCGACCGGGCGGCCGCAGTTCTATGCGAAAAAGGAAGTGCTGGGGCTCGATCTGCACGCACCCTATTTCCGGACCGTCGAATCCTATGACAACGACGGCAGGATCTTCGAGCGGATCGTCATCGAGAAAATCGCGCCGACGCCGCTCGACGACACCGCATTCGACCCGAAAAATCCCGACTACGCGTTCTGACGCGCGCTGGCCGGCCGGTTTCGGGCTCAGTCGTCATCGTCGTCGTGGTGCCGATGCCGGTGCTTGTAGTAGTGCTTGCGCCACTTGCGGTAACGATCGTCGTCGTCATCGCCGTAATAGCCGTACCCGTAGCCCGGATAGGCGACCACGGCGGGTTGCGGCGCCACATAGACCGGCGCCGGCTCGACATAGACCGGCGCGACCGGTACGCCGATGCCGACCGACAGGTCCACATGGCCCGCCATTGCACTGCCCGAAACGAGCAACGCCATGCTCCCGATCATCCCTGCCACTTGCCTCTTGTTCATGCTCCGCATCCCTGATAAGCCGGCCCGCCCGGCTCGCGCGACCAATGTAAGCGCGGTGTGCGCGCCAAGGTGATACGGGGCGGCGAGAGTCGTAACGCGACGTAACCGAACGGCTTTCGCCGTTCGGCCGAATCGCGAAAATGCGCGGGAACGTCTATAGTGGGTTACGGTTCGACACAATCACGACTGCGCGCTTCCCTATCGAACAAGGTAGAATTCCGCCAAACACCATGTGGACGAACACGCCACACACACGCACAACATATTCTCTGACGCAGGCTCCTGCCGCACCTCAATGGCCAATCCCGCAGAATCCCATCCGCAAAACGACTTCATCAATTCGGCGCGCAAGGAACGTAAGCGTGTTGAAATCTATCTCGTCAACGGCATTCGTCTGACGGGGTGTATCGAGTCGTTCGACCAGTATCTGGTGATGCTGCGCACCCCCGTGGGTCTGCAAGGCATCTACAAGCGTGCGATTTCCACGATCCAGCTCGACACGGGCGGCTCGCGCCCGGGCGGCGGCCCCCGCGGCCCGCGCACCGGTGGTCGCCCCGGCGGCCGTGAAGGCGGCGGTCACAGCCCGTACGGCTCGCACGGCGGCCCGCGCGAATCGCGCGGCGACGGCGGCTACGGCTCCCGCGAGCCGCGTGAAGGCTACGGTTCGCGCGAACCGCGCGAGGGTTACGGCTCGCGTGAGCCGCGCGAAGGCTATGGCGCGCCGCGTGAGCCGCGCGAAAGCTACGGCGCGCCGCGCGATACCGGCGACGCATCCGGCAACGCCGCACCGTCGGATTCCCGCGGCGGCAACGGGCCGGTCATCGTGACGCGCCGCCGGCGAATCGTGCCGGACGGCCAGTAAAACAAAAAGGGCAAGCCAACCGGCTTGCCCTTTTCACTTGTACGACCGGCGCGGCACGTCGCCGCGCCGCCGCTACCGCGTTCAGCGTGCCGTCGTCGGCAGGCCCGCGTTGGCCTCGCGCTGCAGCGAACGCACCTGCTGCTGCAACGCCCGCAGTTGCGCCTGAAGCTGGGCCTGTTGTGCCTGCAGCGCCGCCGTTTCGCTCCGCACGCTCTTCTGGCGATCCGCCACCGCCGCCTGCTGCTGGCGGGCGATCGAGATGTCCGCCTGCAGGCGCCGCGCGCGGTTCTGCGCGACTTCGATCTGCTTGTCCATCTGCGCCTTCTGCGATTCCAGCTTCGCCGCCCGCAGTTCGTCGACGGCCAGCCGCTCGGCCTGGCGCGAGAAATCGCGATAGATCGCTTCCGCCCGCGTTTCGTCGTAAGTCTTGATCACGCGCCAGAACGCCTTCTGCTGGAACAACGCGACGAAGTACGCACCGTCCTTGACGTTGAACAGCAGGCTCGCGCCGTAGCTGCCGTTGTAGCTCGTGCGCATTTCCGTCAGCGAATGCGCCTGGATCTGGCGCTGCAAGTCGTCGACCGTGCTCGGCCCCGTCGTCTCGCCGGCCTGCGGCTGCACCGACGTCTGCGCCTGCGAGTCGATCACCGGAATCGCGGCCACCGGCGCCGACGCCGGCTGCACCGCCGACGAATCGCTGCCTGCCAGCCCCTGCGCGAACGCGCCGTGCATGCCTCCCACCATCGCGAGCACTACGCTCACCCGCCCCAACCCCGTCATATGGCTCATGAAGTTCTATTCCCGCCCGAGTCGTTGTAATTCACCGCGATTTTATCTCATTAATTACTCGCTTTCGCGGGTCTCGGGCTCTTCGTCGAAGATCTGGTATTTGCGCATTTTTTCCCACAACACCTTGCGGCTGATGCCGAGCTGCTGGGCCGTGTCCTGACGCCGCCAACCGTTTGCGTCGAGCGCCGCGATCACGCGATTGCGCTCGTTCATGTCCCACTTGCTGCGATCGACGAACACCTCGGCCGCGCTCTCCGCCGGCACCGGCTGGGCCGAACTACGTGCGTGCGCGATCAGCCGCTGCAGCCGCGCGGCATCCCAGCCGCCCGTCTGCCGCACCGTCACGCCGACGCGCTCGGCGAGGTTGCGCAGTTCGCGCACGTTGCCGGGGAAGTAGCTGTCCGCGACCGAATCCGTGAGCCAGTACGGCAGATCGGACAATTCGGCGAGCCGCTCCGCGCCCACGACCTGCGCGACGAACGACTTGAACAGCGCGATCTTGTCCACTGCACCACGCTCCTCCAGCGACGGAATGCTCAGCTCGATCACCGCGAGCCGGTAGTACAGATCGGCGCGGAACAGCCCATCCTTCACGAGCTGCGGCAGTTTCTTGTTGCTCGCCGCGACCAAGCGGAAATCGACCTTGACCGGCGCCGTCGCGCCGACCCGCAGCACCGCGCCGTCCTCGAGCACGCGCAGCAGCTTGACCTGCTGGTACAGCGGCAGATCGCCGACTTCGTCGAGGAACAGCGTGCCGCCGGCCGCCTGCTCGAAATAGCCTTTATGCGCAACAACCGCGCCGGTGAACGATCCTTTCGCATGGCCGAAGAACAGCGATTCGAACAGGCCGTCGGGAATCGCGCCGCAGTTCACCGGCACGAATTCGCCGTGCCGGTAGCGTGAATGCTTTTCGTGCAGCAGTTGCGCGATGCGCTCCTTGCCGACGCCGGTTTCGCCGTGCAGCAGCACGTTGGTGTCGCAGTCGGCGAACGTATCGACTTCGTGCAGCAGTGCCTGCATCGATTCGGAGTGCGCGACGAGTTCCGACGGCTGCAACGTTTCGGCCGCGTGCGCGCGCAGTTGCGTGACGAGCTTGCCGATCATGCCGCGCAGTTCGGCGCACGTGAAGTCGAGCGGCAGGATGTGCGAATACTCGGGCGGATACTGCGACGCGTCGTGGTCGCGCGCGGCGCCGACCCAGACCACCGGCATGCCGATGTTGGCCTGCCAGTCGCGCAGGAATGCCGCGCCGCCTTCGATCATCGTCACGCTGATGATCGCCAGCGACCGCCGCAACGCGGCGCGCTCGGGCGAGACCGTCGCGTTGTCGGCACGGATCACTTCGACGTCGAAGCTCGCCATGCATCGGGCGACACGGTCGACGATGTCCGCCTTGCCTTCCCAGACGTACAGGTCGAGCTCTTCGATTGCGGGCGTATTTCTCATCTGATGTGCTTCTTCAGTAAACCGTTTGGGCGACCCCGCAATTGAGCGAGATCTGATGGATCGTCGCCGCGCCGACCTGGACGCCGAGGAGATTCAGCAGCGGAACGAGGACGGCGTCAAGGCTCGACAGCAGCGGGCCTAACAGACCGCTCAAAAAACTGAGCAACGTGGACACGAAATTTCCCGGGACCGTCAGGACGTTGGCGCCGAACAGGCCGAGGTTGACGGTGATATTCGCAGCCGCGAGTTGCGTCAAAGCCGAGCTAAGGGCCGAGCCGAGTGCATTCGAATTCACTGTCCAGTAATTCGCCTCGATCCCCGGTACGCCACTGAACGTATGCGATTGGGACGCGCCTTGGACCTGAACCGATATGTTGGACATGGAAACTGTCAACTGGGCCAGCCCGAGAACATTGGAATTGATGATCTGTGCGGGCGACGTACAGCTGTAATTCGACGACAGGCTGATCTTGCCGGATGAATCGAGCGGCGGTTTGCCGATGCACAGATTGGCCACGCCCGGTTGCGCAGTAATGACCACCGTACTTGCCGCCTGTGTGGAAGCGCATTGCGTCGAGTTCAACGTGGCGGTGCCGGTACCGGCCTGAAGATAAATCGGCAAATTGACATCGACGTTCACGTTGAGCAACGCCAGCAAAGCGCCCAGCAGCGGCAACTGCGCCGTCCCAAGATAGACATTCAGATACACACCCACCGCCGCCGTCGACGCCTTCGTCCGCCATGTTCCCGTCGCCGGATCGATCCCGCCCTCACCGACACCGATCGACGGCGGGCTGATGATCTGCACCTGCAACTGCGTCCCCGTCAGCCCGCCGAGATTCACGGACGGCACGTTGACCGCCACCGCCGGCTTGCCCGTTGCCGCGATCTCGGCGCCGACCAGCAGCAGATCGAGCAGATCCACCTGCGCGTTGAGTGCCGCCTGCGTATCCGCAAGCGCGACGTTCAGCAACCCGCCCGCGCCGCCGAGGCCGATCGACGTGCCCGGAACGTTCGCGTTCAGAATCGCTTGCAGCGTAGCAATGCTCGCCTGCAGGCTTGCGTTCGCGATGGCCGTCTTCGTGGCCGCGTTCACCATCAACTGGATCAGTTGAGGCAACGTGAGCTTCAGCGCGAGCAGTTGATCGACCGTCCCGACGCCCGCCGCCACGACGAGGTCGCCGACCGTCACGTTCGTGCACGCAAGCGCTTGATACGATGCGATGTTCAGGTTCAGGTTGGCGCCGAGCAGCGCGCCGATCAGCCCGTTGACGAGGCCCGGATTGCCGGACGCCGGCGCGGATCCGTCCGCGCAACCGACCCCGCCGAGCGCGGCGAGGGTCGCACCGACCGAGAACGTATCGATGTTCGTCGAACGTGCGGTCGATACCGCGGACACCGTCTGCGGCGGCCCGACGAAGAAGAACGGCACCTGACGCGTGACGATCACCTTTGCGGCGTTCAATTGCGTGGTCCCGGATGTCGCGGCAGCGTAGTAGCTGGGTGCCGGGTTGGCAGACGTATCCCAACGACCGCATTCGATGTTGATCGTGTCGCCGTTCGACGCGTTGAGTCCGTTCGACTGTGCGTTGCTGGTCGCGGTGGCCGTCGGCTGCGAACAGGCGTCGTCCATCCGCTGCACGGCCGCAAGCGCGGCCATGTCGGCAATCCGCTGCACGTCCCGACGCTGGTAAAAGAGATTACCGACGCCAATGGCGCCAAGCGTCGTGATGGCGATCAGCGTCGCGATGATCGCCATCACCGAGAACGCGCCGCGCTGTCGTGACGCGCGGCGGATCGTGCCGCCACTGTGCCGGGTCGTCACCGTTTTGCTCCGTCAGCGTGCGAGATCGCCACCGGACAGTCCGCCGCTGCCGCTGCCGCCGCTGTTACCGCCGCCCGATGCCGACATCGTGCCGAACCACTGCGGAATCGGTGTCTTGAACGAGTCGATATAGCGCTGATAGGCAAACGTGCCGGCCGCGCCGTCGATCGGTTGCGGCGTGGCAGCCGCGCGATTCGAACGCTGCAGGTCGAGCAGCGCGCCGGTTGCATGGCCGATTTCGGACGCCGGCGCGTCGCCTTGCGCCTGCGCGACGCCCGCACCCAGCGAGCATGCAAACGCGATGCCCACGGCCCGCACGCGGATTGAGGAAAGGTGAAACATGATCGCCTCCGTGAATATCGTCGTTATCGCGCGAAACGCTGCAGCAGCGGCACGGCAAGATCCAGATTGTCGCTGCTCGCCACCGACGGCGCGGACACATTGGCCGGCGCATATGCGATGGCGCGTTGCTTCGCGCGCATCGCGGCCGCGACCTTCGTCTCGTCGTCGCGAATCTGGCTGCGCACCGCGGGCGACAGCTTCTGTTGATCCATCAGCCGTCGCGCGTCCTTCGCATGACCGGTCGCGAGCAGGTAAAGCACGAAGTTGCTGAGGATCTTCGGGTTCTTCTGCTCGAGTTCGGCCGCCTTCAGCAACGGCACGCGCGCACCTGCCAGATCGCCTTCGCGCATCTTCGAATACGCGAGGTCGGACAACGTCGCCGCATCGGTCGGAGCAAGCGCCGTCGCCTGTTCGAGCTGCTGCGCGGCCAGCGCGAAATCGCCGCGGGCGCCGGCGGTCAGGCCCAGCCCGCGATAGCCGCGCGCCGCGAGCGGCGTCGTCAGCAACTTCGTATAGGCGGCCACGCCGGCGTCGTACTGGCCGGTCGCGCGCAACGCATCGGCGCGCAGCAGGATCGTGTCCGGCGATGCGCCATATTGCTTCTCGTACTGATCGATGTGCGCGAGCGACGCAAAATACAGCCCCTGCGCCTGCATCCGGTCGATCAAACCCAGATACATACCCGGCGTATCGGGCTGCGCATTCTTGTCGGCAGCGGCCTGCATCAACGCGCCGCGTTCGGCCTGGGCACCAATTCCGTACCCGGACTCCTTGAACAGCGAGCACCCGCTGGCAAGCAATGCGCACGCCGTCGCGCCTGCGATCGTGCGAACCCAATCCAATCGATTCATCTTGTGTCGCTCCTTCCCCTCATACCGTATCAGCGCTGAAACGCAGCGAGCGCGGACAGTACGGTCATGATCCCGGGCCCCGCGGTCACGATCAACAGTGCCGGCAACAGCGTGACGATCATCACACCGGTCATCTTCACCGTCAGGCGGCCGATCTGCTCGCGCAGCGTCGCGCGACGCCCTTCGCGCAGACGGTCGCCGAATTGTTTCAGCGGCTCCTGCACCGCGCCGCCATGCTTGTCGACCTGAATCAGCAAGCGGACAACCGCGCGCAGATCCTCGTTGTCGAAACTGTTCGTGAGGCGTTGCAGCGATTGCTCTCGCGTGCGCCCGGCCGCGAACTGCCGCTGCGCGACGCCGAGCTCCCACGACAGCACCGGCAGCATCGTCTGAAAATCGTGCGTGACGACCTGGATGCTCTGGTCGAGCGACAGGCCGACGCCCTGCAGCAGCCGCAACATGTCGACAAGCAGCGGCAGTTCGGCCCCAATGCTCTGTCGGCGCGCGGTCGCGCGCCGCCGCACGTAGATTTTCGGCAGCATGTAGCCGGTCACGAGCGCGACGGAGATCCACAGCGGCCAACGCGCCTGCTGTCCGCGGCCGATCAGCACCAGCACGGCGAGCGCAGGCAGCAGGATCGCGCAGACGATGCGCGCGCCGACGAACAGCGCTCTGGCACGCACATCGACGAAACCGCACTGCTCGAGCAACTGGCGATCTTCGTCGGCGATCAGGTACCGGCTGAAGCCGGACTCGAGCCACCGCATCCCGACGTCTTCGAAGCGCTCTCGCAGCCCCGCGAAGCGGACGCGCGGCGCGGCCGGCGCCACGGCGTCACCTGCAGGCTCCCCGGCACCGGCGCGCGCGGCGGCCGCTTCAGCTGCAGCGGTCCGGCGCTCGAGCGCATTCACCAGCGCGCGCTCGGCACGCTGCACGAGCACGATGCGAATGATCGCGAGCGCGGCGAGCATCAGCACGCCGACCGATCCGAGCACAAGGGCAAGTGCTCCTAAGCGGTTTGCATCCATCGATTCACCTCAGCCGCGCGAGCCGGTACAACCAGAAGCCGCCGATCGCCTGCAGCACGAACGCCAGATAAATCATCTGCCGCCCGTTATCGTCGCTCCACATCGTCGTGAAGTAGCGTGGGCTCGTCGCGATGACGAAGCTGCCGACCGCGATCGGCAACAGCGCCAACACCCATGCGGACAGCCGGGTTTCGGCCGACATTGCGGACAGTTCGCGTTCCGCCTGCTCGAGATCGCGCATGAACGCCGACATCCGGTCGAGCATCACGTCCGCCCGCCCGCCGTAGCGGACCGACAGACGCAGCACCGCGCCGACGAGTTCGAATTCGCGGATACGGTAGGTGTGCGCGATGTGCAGCATCGCGCGATCGATCTCCACGCCGGAGCGCAACATCCGCGACACATCGTCGAGGCAGCGGCGCAGCGGCATCTCGGTCGTCTGAAGCGCCGACTGGAACGCCGCCGGCACGCTATTCCCGAGCGTTACGAGCCGCACGATCCCGTCGAGAAACGACGGCAACTGACGGACGATCTTCAGGCGGCGCCGGCTGATGCGCGACGTGATCCACAGCACGACGAGCACACTGCCCGCCACGGCCGCGGCCGCCGCGGCGAACACGCCGCCAGCCATGCCGGCCCACAACGCGAGCAGCGCAAGGACCACGAGCGCCAGCACGAAGCCGGTGCGCACTTCATCGAGGCCCGCACGATCGGACAGCACGGTCCACGCGTCGAACGCCGACGCGCGCCAGCGCGCGAACCCATGCTCGGGCGCCTGCGCATTCGCCGTACCGGCTGCCGGGTTGCGCGCGATGCGCGTCTCGCCAGCCGGGGCCGCGGAGCGCGTGCCCTGTCCCACCCGGCTGTCGAAGAACCGCTGCGCATGCGCGCGCCCTTCGCGCACCTGGCTTCCGCGCCACAGCAGCAACCCTGCGGCCGCGCAGATCAGCGCGAACATCAGCGCGAGCACGGTGGCGCTAGACATTGAAGCCTCCGCCTCGCCCGAAGTTGCCGCCGAACCCGCCGCCGCCGGACGACACCAGCGTGCTGCGGAAACGTGCCAGCTTCGGCGAATGCGGATGAATGCCGAGCGACTCCCAATGATCGATCTCTTCGCCCTCCGGCGTGACGCGCGCCTCGTAGCGATACAGCTCCTGCGTCGATACGATGTTGTCCGACATGCCGGTGACTTCGGTAATCGACAGGATGCGACGGCGACCGTTGGACAGCCGCCCGATCTGCACGATGAAGTCGATCGCGTTGGCGATCTGCCGCCGCAGGCTTGCTTCGGTGCCCTGAAAACCCGCGAAACCGGCCAGCATCTCGAGCCGGTACAGACATTCGCGCGGCGAGCTGGCGTGCACGGTGCCCATCGATCCATCGTGGCCGGTATTCATCGCCTGCAGCATTTCGAGCACTTCGCCGCCGCGCACTTCGCCGACGATGATCCGGTCCGGCCGCATCCGCAGCGTGTTTCGCAGCAGGTCGCGAATCGTCACGATGCCGCTGCCGTCGAACCCGCCGGGACGGCTCTCGAGCCGCACGACGTGCGGGTGATTCAACGACAGTTCGGCCGTATCCTCGATCGTCACGACGCGCTCCGCCATCGGAATGTGGAACGCCAGCGCGTTCAGCAGCGACGTCTTGCCCGAACTGGTGCCGCCCGACACGAGGACGTTACAGCGCGCGTCCACCGCGGCCTCGAGCAGCCGGCCGATTTCCTCGTTGTAGGTGCCGTTGCCCAGCAGGTCCTCGGGCTTCAGCGGATCCTTGCGGAACTTCCGGATCGACACGACCGGGCCGTCGATCGACAGCGGTTCGATCACGACGTTGACCCGCCCGCCGTCGGGCAGCCGCGCATCGACCATCGGGTTCGATTCGTCGAGCCGACGGCCGACCGGCGCGAGAATCCGTCGCACGATCCGCAGCAGATGCGCGTTGTCGGTGAAGCGGATTGGCAGCTTCGACAGGATCCCGTGGCGCGACACATAGATGTCGTTGTAACCGTTGATCAGGATGTCCTCGACGTGCGGGTCCGCCAGCAGGTCTTCGATCGGCCCGAAGCCGGCGAGCTCCTTCGTCAGCGCCTCGGCCACCGCACGCACCTCGCTTTCGTTGAGCGGGATGCGCCGCAGCCTCACGAAGCTGTCGATTTCGAGATCGACGAACTGGTTGATCGCCTGTCGCGACCAACGGCCGAATTCGGCACCGAGTTCCTCGATCCGCGTGAGCAGGTGCTCGTGCGCGGCATTCTTGATGTCGTGGAACTGTTGCGTTTGCGAGAACGGCGCGGCGCCGTCGGCAAATTGAATGTCGTGTGCCATCGCTTACGACCGCTTCGTTGAGGATTGAATGATTCGCTTGAGCGCCGAGAGGCCGCCGGCCGCACGCTGTGCCGCGCCGGGCGCCGACGCGCCTGCGAGGCGCTCGACCAGCGTCCCGAGCGCGCGGACGTACGGATCACGTTCCGCGACCTCGGCGATCAGTTTGCCCTGGTTCGCCGCATGCCCGATCGACACGCGCCGCGACGGCAGCGTCGCGACCAGCGACAGTTCGAGCCGTTCGGCGATCTGCGCGGGCATCAGCCCGAGCTCGGCATCGAACTGATTGACGACGAGCCGGATCCGGTCGGTCGCGGCGCCTGCCTCACGCAAGCCGTCCAGCATCTCGACGGCCGACACGACCGATGCCACGCCCTGATCGCAAACCAGCCATGCTTCGTCCGCCAGGTTCACCACCTGTGCGACGAATTCGCGATTCGGGAAGCCGCCAAGATCGACGATCTGATGATCGAAGAACGCCCGCAGCCGGTTCAGCAACGCCGCGCACGACGCCGTCGCCACGTCGCGCAGCTCGGCGAGATTCGGCGGCAGCGTCGTCAGCGCGACGCCGCTCGAGTGGCGCGCAAGTGCCGTCGTCACAAACGTGCGGTCGATCCGGCGCAGGTTGCGCACGGCTTCGACGAAATGGAATTCGCAGCGCGTGTTCAGGAACAACGCGCCGTCGCCGGCCGGCAGCCCGAGATCGAGCAGCGCCGCCGTGCGTGCCGGGTCGGCCGGCCGCCGCTGCATCAGCACCGACAGGTTCGCGGCGAGCGTGCTCACGCCCATCCCTGCGCGCGCGCCGAGCAACGCGGTGACCTTCCCGTGGCGATTGGCCGGCTCGCCGACATTGTCGAGCAACACGCGCGTGATCCGCAGTGCCTCGTCGGCCGGGGCGGAAAAATCGACGAAATCGCGCACACCGGCGCGCAGCGCGGCGAGTGCCCCTTCCGGTTGCGCGAGCGAGCCCAGTGCGACGACGGGTACGCCCGGATGCGCCGAGCGTACTGCTGCGACCACCGTGCTCGCCGCCGCGCAATCGCCGGAAAAATCGATGAATACCAATGCCGGATTCAACACGCCGATACGTTGCGACAGAGCGGCGCCGTCGAGCGGCACCCCTTCGACCGCGCCGGCGGACATCAGCGATTGCGACAGCCAGTGCACATGCTCCGCAAGCGGGGATGCGCAGACGAAGTGGTCGGTGACGGCGGGCTCAGCCAAAGAATAGGTTCTCGCATTCATCTTGGATACTCCCAATGAAGCAAGGCATCGCGTCGTGCGCGACGGCCTGCGCGGTCCGGTAACGATTCGGCGCGCTCATTTCGAGAACCCCGGCCCTGCGTCCGGCGACGCCATGCCGCCCAGATACGAACGCCACACCGGGCCATCGCGCTGCTCGGACAGTTCGCCCGGCGTCGCAGGCAGCGGAGCGCCCTGCGCAATCGGTGCAACGAGATGTGGCGTCACGATGATCACGAGCTCCTTGTCGTTCTGCTGGTAGTTCAGATTCTTGAAAAACGCGCCGATGATGGGCAGATCGCCAAGGAACGGTACCTTGTTGACGTTGGACGTGGTCTCGCGGTCGATCAGGCCGCCGATCACGAAGCTTTCGCCGTCGCCGAGCTCAACCGTCGTGTCCGCGCGCCGCGTCGTCAGCGCGGGCACCTGCACGCCGTTGATCGTGATCGAATGCACGAAGTCGAGCTGGCTCGATTCGGGCGCGACCTTCAGCGCGATCCGCCGCGGGTTCAGCACGGTCGGCGTGACCGTGAGCCCGACGCCATAGGGTTTCCATTCGATCGAGATCGTGCCGAGCGATTGCGGCACCGGCACCGGAATCTCTCCGCCCGCGAGGAAGTTCGCGCTCTGACCCGACAACGCGACGAGCGTCGGCTGCGCGAGGACGCGGGCCAGGTTGTTCGCCTCGAGAATCGACAGGTCAGCGAACAACCCGCGGGACATGGAATGGATGACGAGATTGAACGCCGACGAAATCGGCACGTTCGTGTTGTAGGTGAGCGAGCTGTTCGGAGAACCGCTAATCGACGTCAGCCCCGTCGGCGCGAAGGCCCCGAACGCAAAGCCGTTGCTCTGCTTGAAGAAGTTCAGGCCCGCCTGCTTCAGCACCGAACGGCTGAATTCGACGACACGCACGTCGACCTGCACGACGTTCTTGCCGGAGATCGTCGACGCATCGAGCGTGGTCCCGTCCTTGCCGCCGACCGTCTTCGCCGCATGAACCGCCCGCTGATGCCCGTCGAGCGTGCCCGACGCACCGCCAATCACCGTCGTGCCGCCGTACGTGTTCACGCTCGGCGACGCGCTGTCCAGCAGTGCCCGCGCCGCACCGCTCGTGACGTTCACGTTGTAGACGGTCGGCTCGTCGCGGCCGCGCTCCCAGATCATCACGTTCGTCGCACCGGCATTCTTCGCCACCAGCAGCACGCCGCCGCGTCCGCCCTTCACGACGAGCACGTCGGCCACCGACGGGTCGCCGACCGCGACCCGCTGCAGCGCGCGGCCCGTCGCAAGCTGCCGCTGCGCGCCGACGGCAAGACTGATCGTGCCGCTCGTGTCGGCCGCGTCCGACAGCGGCGGCATCGCCAGTGCGCTCAATGCAATAGCCAAACCAATCAGTTTCTTTTTCATTGTTTTGCCGTCTTCGTCCCGCTCAATAAGCGACCGTCTCGGTTCGCCCACCCCGAATCACTTCGATGCTGCCGCCGCTCGGATGCCGCGCGACCACCCGTGGCGCCACACGCGGGGCCGGCGCCGGCGCGCTCTTCGACAACTCGCCCAGCACCACGCCGGCCGCGGCAAGCGCCGACGGACTCTTGTCGTCGCCGACGCGAACCGCGACGGTCTGCGCCGCGACATCGTCGTCGCGCGGATTACGCAACGCGAGCACGAGCCGGCCGCTCTGCTCGGCGAGCGTCAGCGCGTCCACCTGTGCGGTCGGCACCGCCAGCACCGCGGTCCGCACCCCGACCACCGAGCCGTTCGAACTGTCTCGCTCGGTCGTTGCGTCGCCGAACGACAGCACGCGGACCTTCGACATCAGCAACCGCGCCTGGGTATTCACGATCTCGGCCGTGGACGTCCCGCCGATCGCCACGCCGGTCCCGTCGCGCTTCAGATTCAGGAACACGTCGACATAGTTGCCGGGCCGCACGCGGTTGCCGACTGCGTTCGTCTCGTCAACCTTGATCGCGACGGCGCGTTCTCCCGGCGCGATCTGCTCGGCGAGGCCGGACGACAACGCGCTGGCGACGACGGCCGCCTGCGCGGGAATGTCGGCTGCCGGAGTGCGACCGACCAGTTGCAGCGGATCGGCGAACGCCCCCTGCGGCGCGGCGGTCGACTGCTGGACCTTCAGCGCCTCGGCTGGAATCGGCTGGCCGGCTTGCAACGGCCGCGTCGTCACGACGACCGGCACGCTTTGCGTCGCGCCCGTTGCGGCAACCGGCGCGATGTCGGCCGGCTTGCGACCGAGCATCCACGCATAGATGCCGAGCAGGATCGCGATCGCGATCAGCAAGCCTGCAATGATCTTCGTCAGGTTGTTGGCCATGGTGTCGTTATGTTTTCCCGCTACTCACGATTGAATTCTCCGCGCAACATTGCCGATCGGGCGCCCTCGATCTGGCACGACGCTGTCATTGCCGTCTATATGATGTTGACCGGGCTGATCTGCACCATCGCAGTTCCGGTGAGTGTCGACGGCACCGGCAACAACGAACCGAGCAGCGGGAACGACGGGATCAGCGGGCTCTGCGAGTAGGGGTAGGTCAGCGTGATCTGCACGCACAGCATCGTCGGATCGTACGAACAGTTGCCTTGCTGCGTGGGCGAGCATGTCGCCCCTTTCAGCCACATGGTCAGGTTCGTCGCGGCCGTGCATGCGGCCTGGGCCCGCGCCGCCAGCGCAGCTTGCTGCGCGGCCTGCACCGACGCGGCCGCACCGACCTGCTGATAGTTCAGCGCGGCGCGCGCGCCTTCCGTGGCGGCAAGCGTCAGGTTTTGCTGGGCCGCGAAGATCATCCCGTACGTGATGATCGCGTACAGGATCAGGAAGAACACCGGGAGCATCAGCGCAAATTCGATCGCCGTCGCGCCGCGCTCGCGACGCCGCATCCCGGATGCCGGACGAACCGACGTCATTGCATTCCTCCGGTCGCGATCCGGTACACGCACCACAGCGCCGCGGGAATCACGAGAAACGCGGCGTACGGCGAGGCTCGGAAACCGGCGATCTGCATCGTCGGGGAACGCCGCTGCCACAGTGCCGACACCGGCGTACGGGTGGCGAAGACCAGCGTACCCGCATGCGCGAATGCCAGCAGACTCGCGACGATCCAGAGCCACAGCAGCGCATGCGGGCCGCACCACGCGCCCAGCACCGCGAACACCTTGACATCCGCGGCGCCCATGACGCGCAGCACAAAAAACGGGAAAAGGCCGAGAAAACCGACCAGTGCTCCAATGAGCGCCTGATTCACGGTTATGCCGAATGGATTATGTCCGGCGAGCGCAAATGCAGATACGAATCCACCGATCACCAGTGAATTCGGTATGCGCCTATGCCGGATGTCCTCGAGCGCGACAAGCGTCGCCCACGCGAGGAAAACCCCGACGCCAGTTAGCAGGATCATTTACGCCCCGAACGGCAAAACTTACCGCGCGGATTGCCGAAGCAATCCGCGCCCCTGACAACAGGGAAATGAGCGAAAGCTCGTTCGTTATGCCGTCGGCAGCTTGCTCGCGATGTAGCTGAACGCTCCCGAGATGCCGCCCGTCAACGTGCTCATGGCGCTGACGAGAGCGACTGCGATAAGTCCGGCGATGAGGCCGTACTCGACTGCGGTAACCCCGTCTTCTTCCTTAAGGAAACGCTTGATGATTGCTTTCATTTTATTCCTCGTGCCTGTATTTACGTTTTCTGGCCTTTTATACGTATACGTCCCCGCATATCTGGCCATTTGCCCCGGACCGTTCGCCACATCTGCTGTAACGACAACCGGGTGCGCTTTCTTTATAGGTCGCCCCGAAGGGCATTGCTCACGATTTGATGCAAGTTAACATTCGCGATAGCGCTCCTCCTCGAACGTAGTGTACCGAACCGTACATACCCTTACATCTGCTCCGGATTCTATATCCGATCCTATTTGAATTCCAACCTCTTTTAACCACTCTGCCGGAAAAAAATGACCAGGAGCACGACGTATTTGTACGGCGTTTCGGTACGACTTACACATAGGATTTACGATAGGTTAGATGTGCACACCTAATCCACCAGTAAAACAATTGCTGCGTCCACCAAGCCCGTGTGGGCCGCGCGTTACGCCCCACGCGTAACGCCATTGTTGTGACGTTACGTTACGAAACGGGCGAAACCGTTCTCATTCCCCTGCACTTAAACAGATTCAACAATCTTTCAATCTCCGGAACTTCCTTTTCCGACAAGGAATTGCCTCGTTTAAAACCTGTTGCCGAGCCGTTGGGCATCGAAATGGCACGACAGTTGCAGAGTAGTCCTCGCACCACTCAACACAACGCAGTTCACAACACACTTCTAATGCGAGGACGAAATGGACATTAAGGTTATCCCTCATGGCGTGTTCCGGACGACTCTGATCGCGGCCACCGTTGCAGCCATGCTTTCCCTCTCCGCGTGCGGCGGCTCCGGCTCCATCAGCCAGGGCCTCGGCGGCGGCTCGAGCTCGGGCGGCGGCGATACGATCTCCACGTCGGGCGGCAATGGCTCGAGCGGTACGTCGGGCACGAGCGGTACGTCCGGCACCAGCGGCACCTCGGGCACGAGCGGCACGTCCGGCACTAGCGGGACCTCGGGTACGAGCGGTACGTCGGGCACCAGCGGAACTTCGGGCACGAGCGGTACGTCCGGCACGTCGGGTGTGTCGGCGAATCCAGTGGGAAATGTCCTCGCAAGCACCGGCAACATCATCACGAATGCCGGCGGCACCGTCTCCGGCCTCGGCTCCGTCATCGGCAGCCAGACGCTGCCGGGCGTCAATCCGGCCACCACGCAATCCGCGGGCGGCATCGTACAAAGCGTCGGCGGCGCGGTCACCGCCCTGGGCAACGGCCTCGGCAGCGGTCTCGGCCAGCTCGGCGCGACGAAGGATCCAGTCGGCACCACGGTTGCCAGCACCGGCGGCGCGGTCAATCAGCTCGGCGGCGCAGTCACGCAAACGGGCAACCTGGTCACGAGCCTCGGCAGCGGCCCGCTGTCGCCGCTCGCGCCCGTCACGGGCGCCGTCGGCGGCCTCGTCTCGACGCTCGGCGGCGCCGTGTCGAACGGCGGCACCACGCTCACCAACGCGCTGTCGACCGGCCCGATCCAGCAAGTCACGCAAACGGTCAGCTCGGCCATCACGCCGATCACGACGATGGTCGGCCAGACGACCCAGACGATCGGTTCGGCAACCGGCCTCGGCGCACCGGTCAACACGCTGCTCGGCACGGTCGGCAACGGCCTGAACCAGGCCGGCGCCCTGCTCGCATCGACGGGCGGCAACCCGGTCACCACGGGCCTCGGCAACACCGTCTCGTCGACCGGCAACACCGTGAAGGCGGTCGGCGGCCTGCTCACGGGCGGCACCGGCGGCGTGACCAACCCGCTCGCTCCGCTCACCGGCATCGTCTCGACGGTCACCGGCGCCCTCGGCGGCGCAACGGGTGGCGGCAGCGGCCCGCTCGCGCCGGTCACGGGTCTCGTCTCCACGGTCACCGGTGCACTGGGTGGCGCAGCAGGCGGCAGCGGCGGCCCGCTTGCGCCGGTCACGGGTCTCGTGTCCACGGTCACCGGTGCACTGGGTGGCGCAGCAGGCGGCAGCGGTGGTCCGCTCGCGCCGGTCACGGGCCTTGTCTCGACGGTCACGGGTGCACTGGGTGGCGCAGCAGGCGGCAGCGGTGGTCCGCTCGCGCCGGTTACCGGTCTGGTCTCCACCGTGACGGGCGCGCTCGGCGGCGCAGCAGGCGGCAACGGCGGCCCGCTCGCCCCGGTTACGGGCCTCGTCTCCGCGGTCACCGGCGCACTCGGCAGCGTAGCGGGCGGCGGTAATCCGATTGCCGCTCCGGTCCCCGCTGTCACCAGCACGGTTGGCGCACCGGCACTGAGCGGCGGCACGGGTGCCGTCACGAACTCGGGTTCGTCGTCGAATCTGCTTGCGCCCGTCACGTCGCTGATCGGCGGCCTGCTCGGCGGCACGCACGGCAAGTAATCCGACATCCATTCATCGAAAAGACAGCGAGGAGTCCATCATGTCCCAGCAACGTTCCGTCACGACCGCCGCCCTGCGCCAGTGGCGCGTGCCCCTCACCGCCTTCGCCGCGGCGTGCCTGCTGGCCGCCTGCGGCGGCGGCGGCGTCAGCTCGCCGCCGACCAGCAGCAACGACAACAACAACCCGAGCACGAGCGGCACGCCGGGCACGAGCGGCACCAGCGGCTCGTCGACCGGCACCAAGGGCGTCATCAGCACGGTCGGCCAGACGGCCAGCGACCTCGGCAGCACGGTCGGCAACATCAGCCTGCCGGGCCTCGGCGACGGCGTGACGAAGGGCGTCGGCAGCACACTGGCGAGCACCGGCACGATCGTCGGCGCGGCAGCCGACGCGGTGAGCAACGGACTCGGGCAGATCGGCTCGACGAAGGACCCGGTCGGCACCACGGTGGCCGGTCTCGGCAACGTCGTCGGTGCCACCAGCAACACGGTGTCCGGCCTGAGCTCCACGGTGAAGGCGCTGGGCACGGGCCCGCTGGCACCGCTCGCGCCGGTCACGACGCCGGTCGGCACCGTGCTGGACACGGTCGCCAACGGCCTGACGGCCGCCGGCACGACGATCGGCTCGACGCTGTCGTCGGGCGCCGTGCAGCAGGTCACGCAGCCGATCAGCTCGGCGATCACGCCGCTCGTGATCACCGCCGGCCAGGTCACGCAGCAGGTCGGCACAACGACCGGCCTCGGCCAACCCGTCTCGGGCCTGCTCGGCCAGATCGGCGGCGCCATCAGCTCGGCCGGCAAGCAGGTCGGCGCAACGTCGAGCCAGCCGCTCGTCGGCGACGTCGGCCAGCTCGTGACCGCGGTCGGCAATACCGTGACCAACGCCGGCGGCCTCGTCAATCCGAACGGCCCGAACGGCGCGGCACCGATTCCCGGCCTGATCACGAGCCTCGTCGGCGGCTCGACGGCAACCGTCCAGAACGGCTCGTCATCGGGTTCCGGTTCGACGAACCCGCTCGGCGGCCTGTTGTCGGGTCTCGGCTCGACGCCGCTCGGCTCACTCACGGGCGCGCTCGGTGGTGCAACGGGCGGCTCGGGCAGCAGCCCGCTCGCACCGGTCACGGGCCTCGTCTCGACGGTCACCGGCACGCTCGGCGGCGCAACGGGTGGCGCAGGCAGTGCAAACCCTCTCGCGCCCGTCACCGGTTTGCTGAATACTGTCACCGGAGCAGTGGGCAGTGCGGCAGGGTCCGGGGGCTCGAGCCCGCTCGCGCCCGTCACGTCGCTGGTCGGCAGCGTGTCGGGTACGGCATCGTCCGGCAGCGGTTCGACGGGCCTGCTGGCGCCGGTCACGGGGTTGCTGGGTACGCTGGGTAGCGTCGGCAAGTAAGGAGGACGGTCGCGTCATCGCAGCCGGAGCGAATGACGCGGCCGTACCAACACGCCCGGCATGGCGGCACGCGGCGCGCGACACCCAGGTGTCGCGTGCCGGCATTACAAAGAAGACGAAAAGCAAGGCCTACGAGGAAGAACAATGAAATCCAGACTCGACAGATGGATGATGCTGCTCGCCATCGCGGCAGCAGGCACGGCACAGGCACAAACGCGCGTCGGCGGTAACCCGCTCGACTCCCTCCCCCAGATCAACGCACCGAAGACGGGCCCGAACGTCACCGTTCAGGTCGCGCCGCAGGCGCCGCAATTGCAGGAGCTGCTGTCGCGGCACCTGACGCCGAAGACGTTCCAGGTCGAAGGCGTGAAGTCGATACCGTTCGAGGAAATCACGCGCCGCTTCACGCCGCTCGTCGGCAAGGACATCACGATCGGCGAGCTGATCGA
Organism: Burkholderia sp. AU32262; assembly: GCF_020419985.1. Lineage (NCBI taxonomy): Bacteria > Pseudomonadati > Pseudomonadota > Betaproteobacteria > Burkholderiales > Burkholderiaceae > Burkholderia > Burkholderia sp. AU32262. The sequence goes on along the minus strand of NZ_JAIZRS010000007.1, from coordinate 58,092 downwards.
AACCGCCAACGGCGTGACGAAGCTGTATCAGGAACGCGGCTACGCGCTGTCGTTCGCGTTCGTTCCCGCGCAGACGTTCGAGAACGGCGTCGTGCGCATCACGGTGGTCGAAGGCTATGTGTCCGACGTCAAGGTCACCGGCAAACCCGGCGCGATGGAACCGAAGATTCGCGCGATTGCCGCGCACATCACGGCCGATCGTCCGCTGCGCCGGGCCACGTTCGAGCGCTACGTGAACACGTTCGGCCTGCTGCCCGGCCTCACGGTGAAAGCAAACGTCCCGCCGCCGCAAACCACCGACGGCGCGACGACGCTCGAGCTCGCAGTCGATCGCAAGCCATTCAACGTCAGCACGGGGGTCGACTTCAACCACCCGGGCGTCCAGGGCCTCATCACCGCGACCGAAAACGGCCTTACGCGGTTCGGCGAGCAGTTGAGCATCTCGGCGCTCGCACCGCCGGGACGCGACAAGCAGACCTACTTCGCGTTCAGCGGCGCGCTGCCGGTCGGCAGCAGCGGCCTGATCACGCGTCTCGATGCGAGCACGTATCGCGGCAAGCCGACCGACAACCCCGGCCTGCCGTCGTCAGTCGAGCGCACGGTCAAGAACGAGAAACTCGGCCTTTCGGCCTCCTATCCGATCTTGCTGAACAACCAGCGCAGCCTGCTCGGCACCGTGTCTGGCTATGCGTCGCACAACGAAGATCATTACCAGAGCAAGATCAACGGCAACAGCATCGACACGCGCTCGCAAGTCCGCGTGCTGCAGATGCAGCTCGACTACACGAGTGTCCAGCCGAAACAGGTGCAGAAGCTGAGCGTCAACGTCGCGAAGGGCTTCAATATCCTCGGCGCATCGAAAGCGCAGGACATTACCGTCGGCACGACGACGACCTCGGTGGACAGCCCGATCTCGCTGACTTTCGTTCGCACCGGTGCGACCTTCACGCAGACGAACGAATGGCCGTTCCGGATCGGCACGTCGGTTTCGCTGACCGGGCAATACAGTCCCGACTCGCTGCCGACGTCCGAACAGATCTCGTTCGGCTCGACCCGTTACGCGCTCGGTTACCAGCCGGGCGAAACGTCGGGCGACTCGGGCTGGGGGATGTCGCTGGAGGTCAACCGCGGCTTCACGCCGGGCTGGACGTATCTGAAATCGATCACGCCGTACATCGCGTACGACATGGCCCGGGTGTATCTGCACGCGGGCACGCCGTCGCCGAACCGCATGTCGTCGGTCGCCGTCGGCGTGCGACTCACGGACAGCCGCTACTACAGCCTCGATCTGAACGTCGCCAAACCGGTGGGCGATGCGCCGGTCGAAAGCGCGTCACGCAGCCCGCGCATCAACGCCGCGTTCTCGTATCAGCTCAACTGATCGGTCACCCAAGCCACGAAACGGCCGGCGCGATGCCGGCGGTTTCGATTAGAGTCCCCTCTATCAAACGTGGCGTGCTGTTTCACGTATTCTGGCGAAGCTCGCAACATGCCCGCCCCATGCAGACGGTCGTGCGAGCGAATCGACAGACATGCAAAACAAGGAGGAAGACAATGATTCAACTGACCCGCCCGTTGCGTGCAATCGCCATCGCCGGCGCCCTGCTCGCGTGCGCAGCGCCCACGTTCGCGCAGGCCGACAGCCCGATCGGCATGTGGCAGACGATCGACGACAACACCCATCAACCGAAGGCACTGGTACAGATCGCCGAGGACGGCGACGGCTCGCTGACGGGCAAGGTCGTCAAGGGACTCGGCGCGAACGATACACCCGATCGCCGCTGCACTGCGTGCACGGACGAGCGCAAGGATCAGCTCATCAAGGGCATGACGATCATCAAGGCGATGAAGAAGGACGGCGACCACTGGGACGGCGGCAACATCCTCGACCCGGAGAACGGCAAGGTCTACAAGTGCAAGATGACGCTTGAAGACGGCGGCCAGAAGCTCGTGGTGCGCGGCTACATCGGCGTGTCGCTGCTGGGCCGGTCACAAACCTGGGTTCGCCAGCAATAACGCGGTACGCGCCCGAACGCGCGATTAGCACGGCTCAATAAAAAATCGGCCTGCGACGACGTCGCCAGGCCGATTGCTTTTGGTGCGCGCACAACGGAAACCGATGGTCATCACGCTGCGTGCTTCATCGCATCCGGTGCATAGCTGCCCGGTGCGCGATATGCGGGCGCCGCGTTGCTGCGCGCCTGCGCCGCCTTCGATTGCGTGTGCTTGCGCATCCGCGCGGACAGTTCATTGCAAAGATTCATGCCGGCGTCGCCATAGAGCTCGCGCATCACGTTCATCAACGTGCCCGTTTCGTGCCATACCTTGAAGCGGCGATGACATGTTTGATACGACGGGTAACGGCGCGGCATGGCCGACCACGTTGCGCCGCTGTAGATCACCCACAGCACACCGTTCAGCACGGCGCGCGTATTGGCTAACGGCCGGCCGCGCAACTCGGTGCGCGGCTGCATTTCGGGCAGAAGCGGCGCGACGCAGCGCCATTCGTGGTCGGTCAAATCGCGATACGGTGTCATGGACATCTCCAGCCTTAATAACCATGACACCACAATATCGGCTCACCTCAACGATGAATATAAGACAAATCCGAAAATACCCGAAGATTGACGAAATTTAACCGAAATTGATGTTTAAACCCCGCCACTTCCCCGACCGGCAACCGGTTCAGGTCAACGACGTATCGACGATACGGCGCGGCGTTTCGAGATACTCCTTCGACTGCATCTCGACGATGCGCGAGACCGTACGCGCGAATTCGTTGGCCATCGGGCCTTCGACGTACAACGCCTCGGCCGGTACCGCCGCGGACATCAGCAGCTTGACCTTGTGATCGTACAGCACGTCGATGAGCCACGTGAAGCGGCGCGCTTCGGACGCCATCCGCGGCGACATCTGCGGCACCTCGGACAGCACGATCGCATGGAAGCGGCTCGCCAGTTCCAGGTAATCGTTCTGCGAACGCGGGCCGCCGCACAACGTCGCGAAATCGAACCACACGACACCGTCCGCCTTGCGCAGCGCCTTGAGCTCACGCTTCTCGATATGCAGGATCGGGCTCTCGTCGGGCACGGCCGCGAGCTTGCCGAATGCATGGCGCAATTCGCGATCGGCGTCGGCGCCGAGCGGCGTGTGATACATCTTCACCTGCGCGAGCGTGCGCTGGCGATAGTCGACGCCCGCATCGACGTTGAGCACGTCGAGCTTCTCCTTGATCAGCGCGATCGCCGGCAGCATGCGGTCGCGATGCAGGCCGTCCGGATACAGGTCGTCGGGATCGTAATTGGACGTCATCACGAACTGCACGCCGTTGTTGAACAGGCGATCGAGCAGCCGATACAGGATCATCGCGTCGGCGATGTCCGACACGTGGAACTCGTCGAAGCAGATCAGCCGGTAGCGCTTCGCGATGCGTCGTGCGAGTTCGTCGAGCGGATCGGCCTGCCCTTTCAGCTCCTCGAGCTCGCGGTGCACTTCGCGCATGAATTCGTGGAAATGCAGGCGCGTCTTGCGCTGCACGGGCACCACCGCGTAGAAGCTGTCCATCAGGAAGCTCTTGCCGCGGCCGACACCGCCCCACATGTAGACGCCGCGCGGGAGATCCGGATGATTGATCAGCTTCTTGAACGCGTTCGAGCGGCGCGCCTTGTACTCGACCCATTCGTCGAAACAGCGCTGCAGGCGATCGACGGCCGCGCGCTGAGCGGGATCGGACTGATAGCCGCGCGTGGTCAGCTCGCGCGTGTAGTATTCGGTGACGTTCATCGGGCAAACCGGAAAGAACGAAGGCGAGCGGGAAACCCCGCCCGCCTTCGTCATGAGACGGCTGCGCCGGCCGACGGCCGGCAGGCGCTACGCCGTGCTCAGCTGTTCAGCGAGCGCTTGTCGACGGCGAGCGCCGCTTCGCGCATCACTTCCGACATCGACGGGTGCGGATGGCAGATGCGGGCGATGTCTTCCGACGCCGCCTTGAATTCCATCGCCACCACGGCTTCCGCGATCAGGTCCGACGCGTTCGCGGCGATCACGTGCACGCCGAGCAATTCGTCGGTCTTCGCATCCGCGATCATCTTCACGAAGCCGTCCGGCGCGTTCATGCCGAGCGCGCGGCCGTTGATCGAGAACGGGAACTTGCCCGTCTTGATCTCGCGGCCTTCCGCCTTCAGCTGCTGCTCCGTCTTGCCGACCCATGCGATTTCCGGGTACGTGTAGATCACCCACGGAATGCAGTTGTAGTCGATGTGCGGCTTCTGGCCGTCGATCACTTCCGCGACCAGCACGCCTTCGTCTTCCGCCTTGTGCGCGAGCATCGGGCCGCGCACCACGTCGCCGATCGCGTAGACGTTCGGCACGGCCGTACGGCAGTGGTCGTCCACATCGATGAAGCCGCGCTCGTTCGCCTTCAGGCCGATGGCCTCGAGGCCGAGGTTGTCGGTGTTCGGCACGCGGCCGACCGACACGATCAGGCGGTCGGCGTCGAGCGTCTGCGCATTGCCGTCCTTGTCCGTGTAGGCGATCGACACGCCGTTCGCGGTCGTCTTCACGTCACCGATCTTCACGCCGAGATGGATGTCGAGGCCCTGCTTCTTGAACAGCTTGGCCGCTTCCTTCGCGAGCGCTTCGTCGGCTGCGCCGAGGAATGCCGGCAGCGCTTCGAGCACCGTCACTTCGGCGCCCAGACGGCGCCACACCGAGCCGAGCTCGAGGCCGATCACGCCTGCGCCGATCACGGCGAGCTTCTTCGGCACCGAGTCGAACGTCAGCGCGCCTTCGTTGTCCGACACGATCTTGTTGTCGACCGGAATGCCCGGCAGATGACGCGCCTTCGAGCCCGTCGCGATGATCACGTTCTTCGCGGTGACGACTTCGGCTTCGCCCTCGCCGCTCACTTCGATCTGCACGCCGGCATCGGTCTTGCCGGTGAACTTGCCATGGCCCTTCAGCCAGGTGATCTTGTTCTTCTTGAACAGGAACTCGATCCCGCTCGTCATCTTCTCGACGATCGCATCCTTGCGGCCGAGCATCTTCGCGACGTCGATCTTCACGCCGTCGACGGTGATGCCGTGGTCGGCCAGGTGATGCGACGTGTTCTCGAACTCTTCCGACGAAGCCAGCAGCGCCTTCGACGGAATGCAGCCGACGTTCAGACAGGTGCCGCCGAGCTTCAGCGCGCCGGCCGGGTTCTTCCACTTCTCGATACAGGCAACGGTCTTGCCGAGCTGCGCGGCGCGAATCGCGGCGATGTAGCCGCCAGGGCCGGCGCCGATCACGACGACGTCAAATTCCTTGGACATGACAATCCTTTCTACTTGTACGCCTGCACGTTCGCGCGTGGGCGCGAACGTGCAGAACGGGTCGATGCAGTGAGACTCGGCTTACAGGTCGAGCAGCAGGCGTGCCGGATCTTCCAGCGCGTCCTTCATCGCGACGAGCGACAGCACGGCTTCGCGGCCGTCGATGATGCGGTGGTCGTACGACAGCGCGAGGTAGTTGATCGGGCGGATCACGATCTGGCCGTTTTCGACGACCGGGCGCTCCTTCGTCGCGTGCACGCCGAGGATGGCCGACTGCGGCGGGTTGATGATCGGGGTCGACAGCATCGAGCCGAACACACCGCCGTTCGAGATCGAGAACGTACCGCCCGTCATTTCCTCGATCGACAGCTTGCCGTCCTTCGCCTTCTGGCCGAATTCGGCGATCTTCTTCTCGATCTCGGCGAGACTCAGCTGATCCGCGTTGCGCAGGATCGGCACGACCAGGCCGCGCGGCGACCCGACCGCGATACCGATGTCGAAGTAGCCGTGGTAGACGATGTCGTTGCCGTCGATCGACGCGTTCACCAGCGGGAACTTCTTCAGTGCATGGACGGCCGCCTTCACGAAGAACGACATGAAGCCGAGCTTCACGCCATGTTCCTTCTCGAACTTGTCCTTGTACTTGTTACGCAGCTCCATGACCGGAGCCATGTTCACTTCGTTGAACGTCGTCAGGATCGCGTTGGTCTGCTGCGACTCGAGCAGACGCTCGGCGATACGCGCACGCAGGCGCGACATCGGCACGCGCTGTTCCGGACGGTCGTTCAGCCAGGTCGCTGCCGACGCCGGCACCTTCACTTCCGGCAGCGACGGCTTCGCGGCGGCGGTCTTCGCCGGTGCGGCGGCCGGAGCAGCCTTCGGTGCGCTGCCTGCCGCCAGCGCGTCGCCCTTCGTGACGCGGCCGTCGCGGCCCGAACCCGCGACGTCGCCCGTCGACAGGCCCTTCTCGGCCAGCAGCTTGGCCGCGGCCGGCGACGCAGCCGCCGAGCTCGATGCGGTGGCGGCGGCCGGTTGCGCAGCCGGTGCGGCCGCGGCGGGCGCGGCCGCCGGCTTGACTTCGGCGGCGCCTGCCGCGGCTTCGGCGGCACCTGCCTTCGCTTCGGTGTCGATCGTCGCGATCACCTGATCGGCGACCACCGTGTCACCGTCGTTCTGCAGCACTTGCGCGAGCACGCCCGCCGCCGGCGCCGGCACTTCGAGGACGACCTTGTCGGTCTCGAGTTCGATCAGGATTTCGTCCTGCGCGACTGCTTCGCCCGGCTTTTTCTTCCACTGCAGCATGGTGGCTTCCGACACCGACTCCGACAGCTGGGGGACTTTGACTTCTACGATAGCCATGTGATTTTCCTGGATGCTTAATCTGGGGTATGACGAGGTTCGTGCGATTCCTTCGGCCGGTGCGGCGCGCCACGCGCCGGCGGGCCAAAAGGAACGGGAAAGCGCCGTGCGCCTTCCCGTTTCGCTTGACGTCGGTTATTTCGCGATCGATGCGCTCTTCAGGCGGCCGAATGCACCTTCGATCAGGGCCTTCTGCTGCTCGTAGTGCTTCGCGTAGTAGCCAACCGCCGGCGAGGCCGAAGCCGGACGGCCGCTGTACGCCAGCTTCTGCCCTTCCTTCATGCCTTCCTTCAGGTGGTGCTCGACGTAGAACCAGGGGCCCTGGTTCTGCGGCTCGTCCTGCACCCAGACCACTTCAGTCGCGTTCTCGTACTTCTTCATTTCGGCTTCGAACTGCTTGTGCGCGAACGGATACAGCTGCTCGATACGGATGATCGCGACGTCGTTCGCCTTCGCTTCGCGGCGGTGCGCGACGAGGTCGTAGTACACGCGGCCCGAGCACACCAGCACGCGCTTGACCTTCTTCGCGTCGATGCCGCCGTCGATTTCGCCCAGCACCGGCTGGAACGAGCCCTTCGCGAGTTCCGACAGGTCCGACACCGCTTCCTTGTGGCGCAGCAGCGACTTCGGCGTCGCGACGATCAGCGGCTTGCGGAACAGGCGGATCATCTGGCGGCGCAGCAGATGGAAAATCTGCGCCGGCGTCGTCGGCTGGACGACCTGCATGTTGTGATCGGCACACAGCTGCAGGAAACGCTCGATACGCGTGGACGAGTGTTCCGGACCCTGGCCTTCGTAGCCGTGCGGCAGCAGCATCGTGAGACCCGACACGCGGCCCCACTTCACTTCGCCCGACGAGATGAACTGGTCGATCACGACCTGCGCGCCGTTGACGAAGTCGCCGAACTGCGCTTCCCACAGCACGAGCGTGTTCGGCTCGGCGGTCGAGTAACCGTATTCGAAGCCCAGCACCGCTTCTTCCGACAGCACCGAGTCGATCACCGTGAACTTCGCCTGGCCTTCGGCGATGTTCTGCAGCGGCACGTACGTGCCGTCGTTCCAGCGCTCGCGGTTCTGGTCGTGCAGCACCGCGTGACGGTGCGTGAACGTACCGCGGCCCGAGTCCTGGCCCGTCAGGCGCACCGAGTAGCCCGATGCGACGAGCGACGCGAATGCGAGATGCTCGGCCATGCCCCAGTCGAGCGGCTGATCGCCGCGCGCCATGTTGCGGCGGTCGTTGATCACGCGCTCGACGAGCGGGTGAACCTTGAAGTTTTCCGGGACCGTCGTGATGCGTTCGCCCAGGCGCTTCAGTTCGGCGAGCGGCACGGCCGTGTCGGCCGCGTCCGTCCACTTGCGGTTCAGGAACGGCACCCAGTCGACCGCGTACTTGCTCTTGTAGTTCGACAGGACCGGATCGACGGTGTGGTGGCCGTCGTCCATCGCCTTGCGGTACGCCTTCACGTAGTTGTCGGCGTCTTCGGCGGTGATCACGCCCTGCTGCACGAGCTTCTCGGCGTACAGCGCACGGGTGCCCGGGTGCTGCGCGATCTTCTTGTACATCAGCGGCTGCGTGACGGCCGGCGTGTCCTGCTCGTTGTGACCCAGCTTGCGGAAGCAGACGATGTCGATCACGACATCCTTGTGGAACTGCATCCGGTAGTCGATCGCGATCTGGATCGCGAGCACGACAGCTTCCGGATCGTCGCCGTTCACGTGCAGCACCGGCGCTTCGATCATCTTGACGACGTCGGTACAGTACAGCGTCGAGCGCGCGTCGCGCGGGTCGGACGTCGTGAAGCCGATCTGGTTGTTGATGACGATGTGCAGCGTGCCGTGCGTGCCGTAACCGCGCGTCTGCGCGAGGTTCAGCGTTTCCATCACGACGCCCTGGCCGGCGAAGGCCGCGTCACCGTGGATCTGCACCGGCAGCACTTGCAGGCCGTCCTCGTCGCCGCGGCGGTCCATCCGCGCCTTCGCGGAACCTTCGACCACCGGGTTCACGATTTCGAGGTGCGACGGGTTGAACGCGAGCGACAGGTGGACCGGGCCGCCTTCCGTCGACACGTCCGACGAGAAGCCCTTGTGGTACTTCACGTCGCCGGCCGGCAGATCGTCGACGTGCTTGCCTTCGAATTCGGCGAACAGGTCGGCCGGCATCTTGCCCAGCGTGTTGACCAGCACGTTCAGACGGCCGCGGTGCGCCATGCCGATGATGATTTCCTGCACGCCGCTCTTGCCCGCGTGCTGGACGACTTCGTCCATCGCCGCGATGAAGCTTTCGCCGCCTTCGAGCGAGAAGCGCTTCTGGCCGACGTACTTGGTGTGCAGGTAGCGCTCGAGGCCTTCGGCGGCCGTCAGGCGATTCAGGATGTGCTTCTTCTTGTCGGCCGAGAACGACGGCGTCGCGCGGGTCGACTCCAGGCGCTCCTGCCACCAGCGCTTCTGTTCCGGATCGCTGATGTACATGTACTCGGCGCCGATCGTGCCGCAGTACGTGTCGCGCAGGCCCTTGACGATGTCGCGCAGCGACGCCTGGTCGAAACCGAAGTACAGGTTGCTTGCGCTGTACGTCTGGTCGAGATCGCCTTCGGAGAAGTCGTAGAAAGCCGGTTCGAGCTCGGGAATGGCGGGACGTTCGCGGCGCTTCAGCGGATCGAGATTGGCCCATTGCGAGCCGAGGAAGCGGTAGGCGCTGATCAGCGACTGGACGTGCACCTGCTTGCGTGCGGTCGCGAGGTTGCTGGTGCTTTCGCGCGGGATGAAGGCATTGGCCTTCGCACGCTCGGCGAACGATTCGACGATCGGGAAGTGAGCGACGTCATTGGCGTTCGAGCCGTCCGTTGCAGGCACGTTCTGCAGCGCGTCGAAATACTCTCGCCAGTTCTCCGGCACCGACGCCGGATTGTTGAGGTATGCATCGTACAGTTCTTCAACGTACGAAGCATTGCCGCCGAACAGATAGGAGTTCAGCTGAAACTGCTTCATTACATCTGACATTTTACGCTCACCTTTCTTCGAGCTTCTCGAGAAATAGCGGGTTACTCAACCTTCCGCGACACGGCCTGACCGTTTAGCGGATTGCGAATCAAGTCTTGCTTGGAAGGACCTAAAACTTGCGTGCGCGCAGCATATCACAGAACCGATACCGGAGTTCGCGGCGAAATGTGCGTGAAAGCACCGCGCGACGGGGTTTTGCCGGATTGCGGCGGCCCGCGGGAACAGTGTTTTGCAGGCAATCCGGCTGCACGATGCGCGGATGCGAAAAAGGCTGCCCGAAGGCAGCCTTTTCGTCGTGCTCGGGAACGGTCGATGCTCAGTCGACCGCGCCTTCGCGGCTCGCGCGGCGACGCTCGTGCTCCTTCAGGAAGCGCTTGCGCAGGCGGATCGACTGCGGCGTCACTTCGACCAGTTCGTCGTCGTCGATGAATTCGACCGCGTATTCCAGCGACATCTGGACCGGCGGCACGAGACGCACGGCTTCGTCGGTACCCGACGCACGCACGTTGGTCAGTTGCTTGCCCTTGATCGGGTTCACGACGAGGTCGTTGTCGCGGCTGTGGATGCCGATGATCATGCCCTCATACAGCGCGTCGCCCGGCTTCACGAACATGCGGCCGCGATCCTGCAGCTTCCACAGTGCGTAGGCGACCGCTGCGCCGTCGTCCTGCGAGATCAGCACGCCGTTGCGGCGCTCGAACACCGAGCCTTCCTTGACCGGCGCGTACGAGTCGAAGATGTGGCTCATCAGGCCCGTGCCGCGCGTGAGCGTCAGGAATTCGCTCTGGAAGCCGATCAGGCCGCGCGCCGAGATCTTGTATTCCAGACGCGTACGGCCGCGGCCGTCCGACGCCATGTCGAGCATTTCGCCCTTGCGGCGGCCAAGCTCTTCCATCACGCCGCCCTGGTGTTCGTCTTCGACGTCGACCGTCAGCAGCTCGTACGGCTCGTGCCGCACGCCGTCGATCTCCTGCATCACCACGCGCGGACGCGACACGGCCAGCTCGTAGCCTTCGCGACGCATGTTTTCGACCAGAATCGTCAGATGCAGCTCGCCACGGCCCGACACTTCGAACACCGTTTCGTCGCCGGTATCCTTCACGCGCAGCGCGACGTTGTGGTTCAGTTCCTTCATCAGGCGGTCGCGGATCTGGCGGCTCGTCACGAACTTGCCTTCGCGGCCGGCGAGCGGCGACGAGTTGACGAGGAAGTTCATCGTCAGCGTCGGCTCGTCGACGGTGATCATCGGCAGCGCTTCCGGCGTGTCGACCGCGCAGATCGTCGCGCCGATGCCGACGTCTTCAATGCCGTTGATCAGCACGATGTCGCCCGCTTCGGCCGACTCGACCTGCACGCGCTCCAGGCCCTTGAACGACAGCACCTGGTTGATCTTGCGGTTCAGCACCTCGCCTTCCGGGCCGAAGCGCATCACGACCGGCTGGCCCGGCTTGATGCGGCCGCGCGTGATGCGGCCGACGCCGATCCGGCCGACGTACGTCGAATAGTCGAGCGACGTGATCTGGAGCTGCAGCGGGGCTTCCGGATCGGCCGGGCGAACCGGCACGTGCGCGAGGATCGCTTCGAACAGCGGGCGCATGTCGCCTTCGCGCGTGGCCGGATCGAGCGACGCATAGCCGTTCAGGCCCGACGCGTAGACGATCGGGAAGTCGAGCTGCTCTTCGGTCGCGCCGAGCTTGTCGAACAGGTCGAAGGTCTGGTTGATCACCCAGTCGATCCGCGCGCCCGGACGATCGATCTTGTTGACGACGACGATCGGCTTCAGGCCGAGCGCGAGCGCCTTCTTCGTGACGAAGCGCGTCTGCGGCATCGGGCCTTCGACCGCGTCGACGAGCAGCAGCACCGAGTCGACCATCGACAGCACGCGCTCGACTTCGCCGCCGAAGTCCGCGTGCCCCGGCGTGTCGACGATGTTGATGTGCGTGCCTTCGTACTCGACCGCGCAGTTCTTCGCGAGAATCGTGATCCCGCGCTCTTTTTCGATGTCGTTCGAGTCCATCACCCGCTCCGCAATCTGCTGGTTCTCGCGGAAGGTGCCGGACTGGCGGAGCAGTTGGTCGACGAGCGTGGTCTTGCCGTGGTCGACGTGGGCGATGATGGCGATATTGCGAAGGGCGCGGGTCATAGAAACCTGGAAATCGTTTGAACGCGCAAACGCGCGCGCTCGTGTTTTTCACGGGCGCGCGCGTTGCAGCTTGGAAAGCCTCAAATTATAGCACGTGCGCGTGTCGAGAGCCGACCCGCCCGTTGCAACGCAGCAAAACGGCTGCGCCGCGCGGCGCTCCCGAACCGCTCAAAGGTCCGGCGCACCGGCACCGTGCGGCGAAGAAACCTTACCCGGACAAGGGACTCTCGCGGGACACAGCGCGCGTTTTGCCGTTCGATTAACATTTGCCGCGGCAAGCAATTGTGCCTATACTGCTGCCTAGTCAACTATTGCAGCTTCAGGGTTTTATGTCGGATTCTTCTACCCCACCGCCCGTTTCGCCGCTGTCTACGTATCAGATGAACGATAGCGTCGGTTATCTGATGTCCCGCGTGAAGTCGGTGATGACCAACCTCGTCACGCAGCGCACGCAGGAAGAACTCGGCATCACGGGCACGCAGGCGAGCATGCTGTTCATGATCGCCGTCGGCAAGTGCTCGACGGCCGCCGAACTCGCGCGCGAATACGGGATCGACGCCAGCGCGGTCACGCGTCTGCTCGACCGGGTCGAGAAACGCGGCCTGCTGTCGCGTGTGCGCAGCATCGAGGATCGTCGCGTCGTGCGCCTCGAGCTCACCGACGAAGGCCGTGCGCTGGCCGAACGGCTGCCGCCCATTTTCCGCAGCGTGCTCGACCAGGTGCTGGACGGGTTTACGCCGGAAGAAGTCGGGTTCCTGAAGAGCATGCTGCGCCGCATTCTCAGCAACTATTGCGAGACGGCCGGCGGTAGCGTCACGTAATAGTTGCCATAACAATTACTTTTGACAGATTAATGTAAGGAAATCCTTGCAGTGTCCATCATTCATTCCGAGTCAGGGGTTAGCGCGATGAAATCCTCCCCGTTGTCCGTGCGCGCCGGGTCGTGCCGCGCCGCCGTCGCCGCCGCGGTCGCCGCGCTGGCGCTCGCGGGCTGCGCGAATTACATCGGCATCAAGAGCGACAAGCAGATCGCCCCCGCGTCGCAATTCGAATCCGCCCAGAGCCTGCCGGCCCAGGGCGGCCAGTGGCCCGCGCTCGACTGGGCCAGCCAGTTCGGCGATCCGCAGTTGCCGAAACTGATCGACGAAGCGTTGCAGGGCAACCCGTCGATCGCGCAGGCACAGGCGCGCATCGCGAAGGCCTCGTCGTACATCGAGTCGTCGCGCTCGAACCTGATGCCGAAGGCCGAAGCCAGCTATTCGTGGACGCGCGAGCTGTACTCGTCGAACGCGCTGTTCCCGCCCCCCCGTACGGCGGCCAGTGGTACAGCGAGAACAACGCGCTCGCGAGCGCCTCGTGGGAACTCGACCTGTGGGGCAAGAACCGCGAACGCCTGCGCACGGCCGTATCGCAGGAAAAGGCCGCCGAAGCCGACCTGCAACAGGCGCGCATCACGCTCGCGTCGTCGGTCGCGCGCACCTACAACTCGCTCGCGCAGCTCTATGCGCTGCGCGACATCGCGCAGCGCGAGATCACCAGCCGCGAGACGGTCGGCAAGATCACCGACGGCCGCGTATCGGCCGGCCTCGACACCAACGTCGAGCGCCAGACGGCCCGCGGCAACATCGCGACGACGCAGGCTTCGCTGTCGGACCTCGACGGCCAGATCACGACCGTGCGCTACCAGCTCGCCGCGCTGCTCGGCAAGGGCCCGGATCGCGGGCTGCAGATCGCGGCGCCCGTGATGAACCCGAGCGGCGACGTCACGCTGCCCGGCAACCTGCCGGCCGACCTCGTGTCGCGCCGCCCCGACATCGTCGCCGCGCGCTGGCAGGTCGAAGCCGCGATGCACGACGTGAAGGAGGCGAAGGCCGAGTTCTTCCCCGACGTGAACCTCGCGGCCGGTTTCGGCTTCGATGCGTTCGGCTGGGGCAAATTCCTGAATTTCGCGAGCCGCCAGGCGCAGTTCGGGCCGGCGATCCACCTGCCGATCTTCGATGCCGGCGCGCTGCGCGCCCAGCTCAAGGGCCGCTATGCCGACTTTGACCTGTCGGTCGCGAACTACAACCAGACGCTGATCAGCGCGCTGAACGACGTCGCGACGCAGGTCGCGTCGATCCGCGCGGTCGATCGCCAGATGGGCGACGCCCAACGTGCGCTCGACGCGTCGACGCGCGCGTACGATCTCGCGGTCATCCGCTACAAGGCCGGCCTGTCGCCGCAACTGCAGGTGCTGACGGCGGACAGCAACCGCCTCGCCTCGGAGCAGACGGTGACCAACCTGAAGATGCGCCGGCGCGACATGCAGCTCGCCCTGATCAAGGCGCTCGGCGGCGGGTTCGACGCAACCGGCACGCCGCTCGCCGCACCCGATGCCGCCGCGCCGACCAAACAGGCCGCCAACTGATCCGGCGCCACCACTACGCAGACACTCGAAATAACGGACGGAGAAAATCGCCATGAGCGACCAACAAAACGCCGCCAGCGCGCAGCCGCAGAATAACGGCAAGCGCAAGCGAATGATGACGCTGCTCGTCGCGGTCATCGTGATCGCGGCCATCGCATACGGCCTCTATTACTTCCTCGTCGCCCGCTTCCATGAAGACACCGACGATGCATACGTGAACGGCAACGTCGTGCAGATCACGCCGCAGGTCACCGGCACCGTGATCGCCGTGAAGGCGGACGACACGCAAACGGTCAAGGCCGGCGATCCGCTCGTCGTGCTCGACCCGGCCGATTCGCAGGTCGCGCTGCAGCAGGCGGAAGCCAACCTCGCGCAGACCGTGCGCCAGGTGCGCGGCCTGTTCGTCAACGACGATCAGTACCGCGCGCAAGTCGCGCTGCGCCAGTCCGACCTGTCGAAGGCCCAGGACGACCTGCGCCGCCGCCTGGCCGTCGCGCAAACGGGCGCCGTGTCGCAGGAAGAAATCTCGCATGCCCGCGACGCCGTGAAGGCCGCGCAGGCATCGGTCGACGCCGCGCAGCAGCAGCTCGCCTCGAATCGCGCATTGACCGCGAACACGACGATCGCATCGCACCCGAACGTGATGGCCGCCGCCGCGAAGGTGCGCGACGCCTACCTCGCGAACGCGCGCAACGTGCTGCCGGCGCCGGTCACCGGCTATGTCGCGAAGCGCTCGGTGCAGGTCGGCCAGCGCGTGTCGCCCGGCAACCCGCTGATGTCGGTGGTGCCGCTCAATGCCGTGTGGGTCGACGCGAACTTCAAGGAAGTCCAGTTGAAGCACATGCGCATCGGCCAGCCGGTCGAAATGACGGCCGACATCTACGGCTCGTCGGTCACGTACCACGGCAAGGTCGTCGGCTTCTCGGCCGGCACGGGCTCGGCGTTCTCGCTGCTGCCGGCGCAGAATGCGACCGGCAACTGGATCAAGGTCGTGCAGCGCCTGCCGGTGCGGATCGAGCTCGACCCGAAGGATCTCGACAAGCATCCGCTGCGCATCGGCCTGTCGATGCAGGTCGACGTCAACATCAAGGACGAACGCGGCGACCAGCTCGTCAACGCGCCGAACACCGTCTACGAGACCAACGTGTTCGCGAAATACGGCGACGAAGCCGACGCCGAAATCGCGCGCATCATCGCCGAGAACGCAGGCGGCAATGCGTCGACGCCGGTCGCGGCGAAGCAGAGCACCGCCGCGAAGATGATGTAACCGTTCCGACTTCGGAAAGGCAACCGATATGGCACAGGCTCCCGCCTCCTACCCGCCCCTGCAGGGCGGGCAACTCATACTCGGCACGATCGCGGTGTCGCTCGCGGTGTTCATGAACGTGCTCGACACGTCCATCGCGAACGTCGCGATCCCGACCATCTCGGGCGACCTCGGCGTGTCGTCCGACCAGGGTACGTGGGTCATCACGTCGTTCGCGGTCGCGAATGCGATTTCGGTGCCGCTGACCGGCTGGCTGACCGACCGTTTCGGGCAAGTGCGCCTGTTCCTCGCGTCGATCATCCTGTTCGTCATCTCGTCGTGGATGTGCGGGCTGTCGCCGAACCTGCCGTTCCTGCTCGGGTCGCGCGTGCTGCAGGGCGCGGTCGCGGGCCCGATGATTCCGCTGTCGCAGGCGCTCCTGCTGTCGAGCTATCCGCGCGCAAAGGCGCCGATGGCGCTCGCGCTATGGGCGATGACGACGCTGATCGCACCCGTCGCGGGCCCCATTCTCGGCGGCTGGATCTCGGACAACTATTCGTGGCCGTGGATCTTCTACGTCAACATCCCGGTCGGCGTCGCCGCCGCCGCCGCGACGTGGATGATCTATCGCAATCGGGAGTCGGCCGTGCGTCGCGCGCCGATCGACGGCGTGGGCCTCGCGCTGCTGGTCGTCTGGGTCGGCTCGCTGCAGATCATGCTCGACAAGGGCAAGGATCTCGACTGGTTCGCATCGACGACCATCATCGTGCTCGCGCTGACCGCCGTCATCGCGTTCGCGTTCTTCGTGATCTGGGAGCTGACCGCCGAGCACCCGGTCGTCGATCTGTCGCTGTTTCGCATCCGGAACTTCACCGGCGGGACAGTCGCGCTGTCGATCGGGTACGGCCTGTACTTCGGCAATCTCGTGCTGCTACCGCTGTGGCTGCAGACCCAAATCGGCTATACCGCGACCGACGCCGGCCTCGTGATGGCGCCGGTCGGGCTGTTCGCCATCCTGTTGTCGCCACTCACCGGGAAGTATCTGCCGCGCACCGATCCACGCTTCATCTCGACGGCGTCGTTCCTGACGTTCGCGCTGTGCTTCTGGATGCGTTCGCGCTACACGACGGGCGTCGACGAATGGTCGCTGACGCTGCCGACGCTCGTGCAGGGTATCGCGATGGCGGGCTTCTTCATCCCGCTCGTGTCGATCACGTTGTCCGGCCTGCCCGGCCACCGCATTCCCGCGGCATCCGGCCTGTCGAACTTCGTGCGGATCATGTGCGGCGGCATCGGCACGTCGATCTTCCAGACCGCGTGGGACCACCGCAACAACTTCCATCACGCGCAACTGGTCGAGCAGGCGAACCCGTACAACCCGACGTTCAACCAGGCCGTCACGCAGATGGGCAATCTCGGGCTGTCGCAGAACCAGGCGCACGGGCTCATCAACAACATGGCCACGCAACAGGCCGCGCAGCTCGGCGTGAACGACCTGTTCTACATCTCGGCGGTGATCTTCGTGCTGCTGATCGCGCTGATCTGGATCACCAAGCCCGAACGTGCGGGCGGCGGCGATGCCGGTGCGGCGGCGTCGGCGGCACACTGAGCACTACCCGGCAGCGCATCACTGCGCGGTCACGCGAAACAAAAAGCCCGGTCGAAATCGACCGGGCTTTTCTTATTCCGCCGCGTGCAGTCATGCGCGCTGCTGCGTCATTGAGCCGTCACGACGAGCCGTTCCGGTGCGAGCACGCCATTCGCCTTGCGCGCCACGCCGAGCAACCGCGTTGCGTCGTACACGCGCACGCGCTCGCCCTCGGCCGCGTCGATCGGCTCCAATGCCGACAGCGGCAGGCGCTGGCCGTGCAGAAACCGCTTCGCGCACGCGTCGTCGAGCCGAACGGCGGGGAACGTCGACAGCAACGCATCGACCGGCTGCAGCCATGCATCGCGCGCCGCCTCGGCAACGTCCGACAGCGCATCCAGCGTCACCGCATGCTCGAGCGTCAGCGCGCCGACGCCCGTGCGACGCAGCATCGTCAGATGCGCGCCGCAACCCAGCGCCTCGCCGATATCCTCCGCCAGCGTGCGCACATACGTGCCCTTGCTGCAGGTCACGCGAAACGTCACGTCGGGCAGCTCGCAGGCAAGCAGTTCGAGCGCGTGGATCGTCACGTTGCGGCCTTCCCGCTCGACCGTCTGGCCGGCCCGCGCATATTCGTACAGCGGCTTGCCGTCGCGCTTGAGCGCCGAATACATCGGCGGCACCTGCACGATGTCGCCGGTGAAGCGCACGAGCGCGGCTTCCACCGCCGCACGATCGCATTCGACGGGCCGCGTGTCGATCACGTCGCCTTCCGCGTCGCCGGTGGCCGTGCGCTGGCCGAGACGCATCGTCGTTTCATAGGTCTTGTCGGCGTCGAGCAAATCCTGCGAGAACTTGGTCGCCTCGCCGAAGCACAGCGGCAGCAGGCCCGACGCCAGCGGATCGAGCGTGCCGGTGTGACCGGCTTTCTTCGCGAGAAGCAGGCGCTTTGCGCGAATCAGCGCATCGTTGCTCGACAGGCCGACCGGCTTGTCGAGCAGGAGAACGCCGTCCAGCACGCGCCGAGGCACGCGCGGACGTTGGGGTGCTGCATTCGTCATAGGCCGGTCGAGCTCAATCGTCCTTGGCAGGCGCATCGGCCTCGTCGTCGTCCTTCGCGCGCGTCGAGTTCGCTTCCTTGATCAGGCGCGACATTTCGACGGCCTTCTCGATCGTCTGGTCGTAATGGAAATGCAGCGTCGGCACCGTATGAATGTGCAGGCGCTTGAACAGCAGGTTGTGCAGGTGGCCCGACGCGTGGTTCAGCGCCTCCTGCGTCTTGTCCGGATCGCCGGTGAGCGCCGTGAAGTAGACCTTCGCGTGCGCATAGTCCGGCGTGAGCTCCACGCTCTGGATGGTCACGATACCGATGCGCGGATCTTTGACCTCGCGCATGATGAGTTCGGACAGATCGCGCTGAATCTGATCGGCGATCTGAACGTTGCGATTGGGGGAAGTACGTTTCCTGGACATGATCGATCCGTGATCCGTTTATCAGGATGAAGCGGCGGCCATTTTCGGCACGCCACCATGAAAATGGGCGGGACAGGCCCAAGCCTGCCCCGCCCATGAGCCGATACGCGACGATTACAGCGTACGCGCGACTTCGGTCACTTCGAAGACTTCGAACTGGTCGCCTTCGATGATGTCGTTGAAGTTCTTCACCGACATACCGCACTCGAAGCCTTGCTTCACTTCCTTCACATCGTCCTTGAAGCGCTTCAGCGATTCGAGTTCGCCCGTGAAGATCACGACGTTGTTGCGCAGCACGCGCACCGACGACGAGCGCTTGACGATACCGTCCGTGACCATACAGCCTGCGACCGTGCCGACCTTCGGTACCTTGAAGACCTGGCGCACCTCGACCATGCCGGTGACCACTTCGCGCTTCTCCGGCGCCAGCATGCCCGACATCGCCGCCTTCACCTCATCCACTGCGTCGTAGATGATGTTGTAGTAGCGGATATCGATGCCGTTCGCCTCGGCCAGCTTGCGCGCCTGTGCATCCGCACGCGTGTTGAAGCCGATGATGACCGCCTTCGATGCCGTCGCGAGGTTGACGTCGTTTTCGCTGATGCCGCCGACCGCGCTGTGCACGATCTGCACGCGCACTTCGTCGGTCGACAGCTTGAGCAACGACTGCACGAGCGCTTCCTGCGAACCCTGCACGTCTGCCTTGATGATGAGCGGCAGGTTCTGCACTTCGCCTTCGCCCATCTGCTCGAGCATGCTTTCCAGCTTCGCGGCCTGCTGCTTCGCGAGCTTCACGTCGCGGAACTTGCCCTGACGGAACAGCGCGATTTCACGCGCCTTGCGCTCGTCCGGCAGCACGATCACTTCCTCGCCCGCACCCGGCACCTCCGACAGACCCTGGATCTCGACCGGGATCGACGGGCCGGCTTCCTTCGTCGGCTTGCCGTTCTCGTCGAGCATCGCACGGACGCGGCCGTAGGCCGTACCCGCCAGCACGATATCGCCGCGGTTCAGCGTACCGGACTGCACGAGGATCGTCGCGACCGGGCCTTTACCCTTGTCGAGCTTCGCTTCGATCACGATGCCCTTGGCCGGCGCTTCGACCGGTGCCTTCAGTTCCAGCACTTCGGCCTGCAGCAGCACGTTTTCGAGCAGATCGTCGATACCTGCGCCCGTCTTGGCCGACACCGGCACGAACGGCGAATCGCCGCCGTATTCTTCCGGCACGACGCCTTCCGCGACCAGCTCCTGCTTGACGCGATCGGGGTTCGCTTCCGGCTTGTCGATCTTGTTGATCGCGACGACGATCGGCACGCCACCCGCCTTCGCGTGGGCGATGGCTTCCTTCGTCTGCGGCATCACGCCGTCGTCGGCCGCCACCACCAGCACCACGATGTCGGTCGCCTTCGCGCCGCGTGCACGCATTGCCGTGAACGCTTCGTGACCCGGCGTATCGAGGAACGTGATGACGCCACGCGGCGTATCGACGTGGTAAGCGCCGATGTGCTGCGTAATGCCGCCCGCTTCGCCCGCGGCAACCTTCGCGCGGCGGATGTGGTCGAGCAGCGAGGTCTTGCCGTGGTCGACGTGACCCATCACCGTGACGACCGGCGGACGCGGCAGTTGCTCCGCATCGGTACCGGTTTCGCCCTCGACGAGCAGCGCTTCCGGATCGTCCAGCTTCGCGGCGACCGCGCGGTGGCCCAGCTCCTCGACGATGATCATCGCCGTTTCCTGGTCCAGCACCTGGTTGATCGCGACCATCTGGCCCATCTTCATCATCACCTTGATGACTTCGGAGGCCTTGATCGACATCTTGTGCGCGAGATCCGCAACCGACACGGTTTCCGGCACGTGCACTTCACGGACGATCGGTTCGGTCGGCGCCTGGAACGACGATGCGCTGTCCTGGTGACGGCCGCGACCCTTCGGGCCGCCGCGCCAGCCGCGGTCGACGCCGCCGCTCGAATCGCCGCGCGTCTTGATGCCGCGACGCTTCGCTGCGTCGTCCTGCCAGCCGCCCTTGCCTGCGCCCGGTTTCTTGTTGCGGTCGCCCGCGCCTGCCGGCGCCTGCGTCGCGGCCGGTGCCGCGGCGCCGGCCGGCTTCTTCACGGCCGGACGCGCCTGCGCACCTTCCGGCTTCGCCGGCTTGTGCAGCGTGCCCTTCGCTTCGGCCGGCTTCGCCGGTTCCGCCGGCTTCGGCGGCTCGACTGCCTTGACCACGGCCTTGCGCGGCGTGTTCATCATTTCGCGGATCGCGCGTGCCTCGGCTTCGGCCGCCGCGCGGCGCTTGCTGATCTCTTCCTGCTCGGCGCGCGCCTTGTCGGCTGCCTCGCGAGCAGCGTCCTCGGCCTTCTTCGCCGCTTCGCGCTGCGCCGCACGTTCCGCGGCTGCACGCGCTTCGTCCTGCGCGGACTGCGTCGGCGCCGTTTCCTGCTCGGCCGCGGCGGCCTGCCGGGCTGCCGCCTGCTGCGCCGCGGCGGCTTCCGCCGCGGCACGCTTCGCCGCCGCTTCTTCCTCGGCGCGACGGCGCTCGGCCTCGGCCGCTTCCTCGCGGGCGCGACGCTCGGCTTCCTCGCGTTCGAGGCGTTCCTGACGCTCGCGCAGCTCCTGCGCCTGCTTCTCGAGCAGTTCGGCCTCGCGGCGCGCCTCTTCCTCGCGACGCTTCAGTTCCGCATCGTCGTCCGCTTCGGCAACCTGCGCCTGACCCTGTTCCGCACCGTCGGCCACGTCGTCGCGCTTGACGAACGTACGCTTCTTGCGAACCTCGACCTGAATGGTGCGAGCCTTGCCCGTCGCGTCAGATTGCTTGATCTCCGACGTATGCTTGCGGGTCAGCGTGATCTTGCGCTTGTCGCCGTCGGTTGCGCCGTGCGACTTGCGCAAATGATCGAGCAGACGCGCCTTGTCCGCTTCGGACAGCGCATCGTCTTCACTCGCTTTCTGGACGCCCGCTGCCTGCAGCTGTTCGAGCAGCACACCAGCAGGCATTTTCAGTTCCGCGGCAAATTGGGCTACGTTGTTACTCGCCATTCATTCCTCTTAGTGCAAGGACCGATTCCTTGCGGTTAGCATCGGGTCAGGCCATACGGCCGCCATCAAATCAGTGCGCCATGGTCATTTCTCACTGGAACCAGTGTTCACGTGCTTTCATGATCAACGCCTTAGCGGCATCCTCTTCCATCCCGGTCATGTCGACCAGTTCATCCACAGCCAGCTCGGCGAGATCGTCGCGCGTCTGCACGCCATGTTCGGCCAGCTTCGCGAGCAACTCCGGCGTGATGCCGTCGAGGCTCTTGAGATCCAGCGCCGCGTTCTCGACCTTTTCTTCGTTCGCGATGGCCATCGTCAACAGCGCGTCGCGTGCGCGGTTGCGCAGTTCGTGCACGGTGTCCTCGTCGAACGCTTCGATTTCGAGCATTTCGTTGAGCGGCACGTAGGCGATCTCTTCGAGGCTCGTGAAGCCTTCGTCGATCAGGATGTCGGCAACTTCTTCGTCGACGTCGAGACGCGCCATGAACAGTGCACGCAGCCGGTCGCGTTCTTCGCCCTGCTTCAGGGCGGATTCGTCCGGCGTCATGATGTTGATCTGCCAGCCGGTCAGTTCGCCGGCAAGGCGAACGTTCTGACCGCTGCGGCCGATCGCGACAGCCAGTTCGTTCTCGTCGACGACGACGTCCATCGAATGCTTTTCTTCATCGACGACGATCGACTGGACGGCTGCCGGCGCGAGCGCGCCGATCACGAACTGGGCGGGATCCTCCGACCATAGCACGATGTCGATGTTTTCGCCACCGAGCTCGTTGCGTACGGCCTGCACGCGAGAGCCGCGGATACCGACGCAGGTGCCGATCGGATCGATCCGCTTGTCGTAGGCGATGACGCCGATCTTCGCGCGCACGCCCGGATCGCGGGCAGCCGCCTTGATCTCGAGCAGGCCCTGCTCGATTTCCGGCACTTCCATCTCGAACAGCTTCATCAGGAATTCGGGCGCCGTGCGCGACAGTTCGATCTGCGGGCCGCGCGCGGTGCGGTCGACCTTCGCGATATACGCACGCACGCGGTCGCCCACGCGCAGGTTTTCCTTCGGGATCAGCTGATCGCGGCGCAGCAGCGCCTCGACCCGGCCCGATTCGACGATGAAGTTGCCCTTGTCGAGGCGCTTCACCGTGCCGGTCATGATCTTTTCGCCGCGCTCGAGGTAGTCGTTCAGGATCTGCTCGCGCTCGGCGTCGCGCACCTTCTGCAGGATCACCTGCTTCGCGGCCTGCGCACCGATGCGACCGAATTCGATGGACGGAACGGGTTCCTCGACATACTCGCCGACTTCGACGTCGGGATTCTGCTCACGTGCCTCGAACAGCAGGATCTCTCGATCCGGCTCCTGCAAGCCTGCCTCGTCGGGCACGACGAGCCAGCGACGGAAGGTTTCGTGCTCGCCGCTTTCGCGATCGATATGGACGCGGATTTCGGCGCCTTCGTCGAACAGCTTCTTGGAAGCGGAAGCGAGCGCGGCCTCGAGGGCGCCCAGCACCACATCCTTGTCGACGTTTTTCTCGCGCGCCAGCGCATCCACCAGCATCAACACTTCGCGACTCATTATTTGCGGCTCCTAAAGTCAACTTGCGGAATCAGGCGGGCTTTGTCGATATCGGCCAGCGTGAAATCCAGCATGGCTGCCTCGCCCTTCTTCCCCTCAAATTCCAAACCGATCGTTTCGCCATTCGGCGCGTGCAGAATGCCCCGGTACGTCTTGCGCCCGTCCAGCGGCTTTTTCAAGGTCACGGAAGCTTCGCTGCCGGCGAAGCGCTCGAAGTCGGCCAGCTTCTTCAACGGGCGGTCGAGCCCCGGGGACGAGACTTCGAGCCGTTCGTAATCGATGTTTTCGACCGTCAAGACGTGCTGGAGCTGACGTGTGACCTTTTCGCAATCTTCGAGCGAGATGCCGGCAGGCTGATCGATATAGATGCAAAGCATGCCGCGCCCGGTGCGCTCGAGATCCACCAGCTCGTAGCCGAGCCCGGTGACCGTGGTTTCTATCAGTTCCGTCAGTTGCACAGTGTCCTCTCAGGTGTTCGCGCCCGCCGCTCGCGATTCACCCGCGGGCGCGCGCCTTAGCCGGCGCAGGAAGCGCTACCCGAGATGCCTAACCGTTTCAGCAAAAAAAAAATGGGCGGAACGCCCATCTTCTTACTGGTGGTCGCACCTGAGCCGCACATTGAATCCGTACGCCCAGCGACTCCGCGATTATAGCGATTTTTGGCGCAAACGCCAAGCCAGCCGGTAAAAGCAGCGCGTCGGCTGCCTTTACGGACCGAAAATGCGAAATCGGGCTGCCCGATCGACCGATATCACCCTGCCGTACCGGTGATCGCCGTTGTCGCGGCACGCGACATCGATGCAGCCGAACCCCGTCAATACAATGCGTCGCGTCGACACAACCGGCCGGATGCCGGCCAGACCGACGAGCCGGCGGCTTTACGCCGCCGTACGACGCCAATCGACAGCGACTTAACGGCTGCGCGTGCGGCTGCGCTGCGGACGCTGGCCGCCGCGCGGGCCGCCGTTGCCTGCGCCGTCGGCACGATTGCCGCCCGGATTGCGATTGCCGCCGCCCTTGCCACCGCCGCGCTTGCCGCCCGCGCCATCGCGCTTGGGACCGGCGCCATACGACGCGCGATTGCCGTCGACATCGCGACCGCCGCCGGCGCGGTTGCCGTCACGCCCCATGCGGTTGCCGTCGCGGCCGCCGCCCGTGCGATTGCCGTAGCCCGACGGCGCAACCGGCAGGCTGCCGTAGCCGCTCAGGCCCGGCAACCCCGGGCCGCCGCGCCGGCCACCGCCGCGACGCGGCTGGTCGAGTTGCCCGTGCGTCGTCAGCACCGGCTCGCGGCTGATGAAGCCCATCGACGTCTGCATCGGATCGGGCTGGCGACGCTCGGCCGGACCGACAGCGCCGCGCTTGCCCTTCTCCTCGGACGGCGCCTTCAGCCCGACGGTCGCCATCAGCTTGCGCACCTGCGCGTCGTCGAGCTCTTCCCAACGGCCACGCTTCAAGCCGCGCGGCAGCGGAATCGGGCCGTGACGCGTACGGATCAGCCGGCTCACCATCAGGCCGACCGCCTCGAACATCCGGCGCACTTCGCGATTGCGGCCTTCGGCCAGCGCGACGTGATACCAATGATTCGCGCCTTCGCCGCCGCCATCGCGGATCCGCAGGAAATTCGCCGGACCGTCGTCGAGCTCGACGCCGTGCAGCAACTTCTGCCGCATGCCTTCGGACAGCTCGCCGACGACGCGCACCGCATACTCACGCTCGACGCTGTAACGCGGATGCATGAAGCGGTTCGCGAGGTCGCCGGAAGTCGTCAGCATCAGCAGACCTTCGGTATTGAAGTCGAGGCGCCCCACCGCAAGCCATTTCGCCGTCTTCATCGGCGGCAGGCGGTCGAACACCGACGGACGGCCTTCCGGATCCGCGTGGCTGACGATTTCGCCGGTCGGCTTGTGATACAGCAGCACGCGCGGCGGCTTGTTCGGCAGCTTGCGCTTGACCGGCTTGCCGTTGATCCGCACCTGGTCGGTCGGCATGATCCGCTGGCCGATGTGCGCGGGCTCGCCGTTCACCGACACGCGGCCGGCGACGATCAGCTCTTCCATTTCGCGGCGCGAACCCATGCCTGCTTCCGCCAGCACCTTGTGGAGCTTCGGCGCGTCGTCGTCCGGCGACAGCACGCGCTTGTTCGCCGGCTGGTTGCGCCCGCGGCGCAGCATCGGCGCACGTACGCCGCTACCGCCCGCGGAGTTGTCCGCATCGAAGGCGGGCGACGTCACGTACGCAAACAGTTCGTCCTGGGACGCATCGCCTTCAACGGGTTTCGCCGAGCCACCTTCTGCCTTCGATGCCCCGCGACGGCCCTGGCCGCCCTTGGCCGCGCCTTCGCGCTTGCCGGCCGGCTTGCGAGTGCCCTTGGCCGCGCCTTCCTTGCGCGGCGCACGCGCCGGCTGCGCATCGGCAGCCTCGACCGGCTGCGCATCCGCGCCCTCGGCGCCCTGCTGCTCGCCTTCGGCGCCCTTCGACTTGGCCGCCGCGCGACGCCGCGCGATCAGGCTGCGCGGACCGCGCCGCAGACCGCGGCGGGGACGCTCGTCGCCACCCGCGGCCGAAGCATCCTGCTCCGGCGCATCGTCGGCACGCGCTGCCTGCACGGCAGGCGCGGACGATTCAATATCGTGGATATCTGTCAAAACAACCTCAAAATGTCAGGTCTCGCGCCCGGCGCGGGCGCGGCAAGAAGTTGGCCGCGATCAGGCGCGACGCTGTTCGGGTTCTGCTTCGTCGTCCGGCAGCGCGTCGGCGCCGATGGGCGCACTGGCGCTTCGTACGGCATCCGCGAGACTGTCGGACGTGTCGTCCAGCGTCTCGTCGTCCGCAGGACGGGAGCGGGGGGCGTCGGCCTGATCGGCCTCGCCGGGCGTGTCGCCGGCCGCTTCCGCTCCGTCTCCGGCAGCCGCTTCGGCGGCCGGCTTGCGATCTTCCTCGCTCGAATCCGCACGCTGCGGCTCGGGCTGCACATCGGTCGACACGGCTTCGGCGCCGACCTGTTCCGTCCGTTCCGCGTGCCCACGATCAGCATCGAGCGTATCGCGACTCGGGAATTCCTGCGTCGACGCGACGTCGGCCACGGCATCGCCCGGCACCTCGGCCGACTCGCCGGCGGGCACGTCATCCGCCTGCGCCTGCGGCACGTCGGCCGCAGCCTCGTCGGTCACCGGCACGTCGCCGTCGAAATCCATGGCCTGCTGCGCGAGCAGCGCGGCCTCGATGTTCGCGGCCGGCTCTTCGAGCGCCGGCAGGTCGTCGAGCGCCTTCAGGCCGAGATCGTCGAGGAATTGCTTGGTCGTCGCATACAGCGCCGGACGCCCCGGCACGTCGCGATGACCGATCACCTCGATCCAGCCGCGATCCTCGAGTTGCTTGACCACCTGCGCATTGACCGTGACGCCGCGAATCTCTTCGATGTCGCCGCGCGTGACGGGCTGCCGGTACGCGATGATCGCGAGCGTTTCGAGTACCGCGCGCGAATATTTCGGCGGCTTCTCGGGATGCAGGCGATCGAGATAATGACGCATCGCCGGCTTGCTCTGAAAGCGCCACCCGGTCGCCAGCGCCACCAGTTCGACACCGCGACCGGACCAATCCTGTTTCAGATCTTCGAGCAACGTGCGGACCGTGTCAGCCGACACGCCGTCGGCAAAGAGCTTGCGCAAATCGCCGAGCTTCAGCGGCTCCTGCGCACAGATCAAAGCAGTCTCGAGGACGATCTTCGCCTCTTGGGTATTCATGCAGCTAGGCCAGACCCTGTGGTCAAACGAACCGGATCAACAAACAGACGAAAGGAACGGAAGACGCGCTCGCCCGATTCTGATCGGTCATATTGATGGGAGCACGAACCGGGGGCGGCGAACCAACTTCAGGCCAGGCCCAAACCGGACGGAACAGCACGGCTCAACGACGGAACCGCGTGACTGAACGCCATATTACGCAAAATTGCCCGGTGCGTAAAGATGAGCGGAACAGGCCGCCGCCCGGGCCGCATGCCCGCTCCGGCCCCGCTTCAGCGAGCGCCGGCGCCGCGTGCCAGGAACCGGCGCAGCCGCTCCACGCCCGCGTCGAGTCGCGCCGGATCGCACGCATAGCACCAGCGCACGAACCCCTCCCCCTCGGGGCCGAACGCGCGCCCGGGCGCAAGGCCGAGCCCTGCCTCGCGCACCAGCGTCGTGCAGAACGCCAGGCTGTCGGCCGCGCCCGGCAGCCGCAGGAACAGGTACATCGCGCCCGGCGGCGGCGGCACCTCGACGCCCGGCAACGTCCGCAGCGCGGCGACCAGATGGTCGCGCGCGTCGCGCAGCGCCGAGACGAACGACCGCACGAACGGCTCGCCGTCGCGCAACGCGACCACGGCCGCGGCCTGCACGAAGCCCGGCGCACACGACGTGTTGTATTCGACGAGCTTCGACAGCTCGCCCATCACCGACGTCGGCGCAACCAGCCATCCGAGCCGCCAGCCCGTCATCGCCCATGCCTTCGAGAAGGAATTCACGACCACGACGCGCTCGTCGCGCGACGCGATATCGAGGAACGACGGCGCACCGCCCTCGCCGAATGCAAGCCGCTCGTACACCTCGTCGGCGACCAGCCAGATGCCGTGACGACGGCAATGGGCGAGCACGGCCTGCTGATCGTCGCGCGACATCGTCCAGCCGGTCGGGTTGTTCGGCGAATTGATCAACAGCATCCGCGTATCGGGCGTCAGCGCCGCGAGCAACCGGCCGACGTCGAGCTGCCAGCCCGCGTCGCCGTAATCGAGCGGCACGCAGTCGACCCGCGCGCCGAGAATCTTCGGAATCTCGACGAGATTCGGCCACAACGGCGTGACCGCGACGACACGCTCGCCCGGCCCGACGAGCATCTGCGCAGCCAGCATCAGCGCATTCACGCCCGAACTCGTCACGGCGACCGTGCCGGCCGCCGTCGCGCCGTGACGCGCGCTGACATAGGCCGCGATCGCGTCGCGCAGCGGCGCCGTGCCGAGATTGTGCGTGTAGAAGGTCGCGCCCTCGCGCAGCGCCGCCGCTGCGGCGTCACGGATGAAATCCGGCGTCACGCGATCGGATTCGCCGAACCAGAACGGCAGCACGTCCGGCACGCCGAAGCCGGCGTTCGCGACTTCGCGGATCAGCGACGGGCGCAGCGCGTGCACCGCGGCGCGCGCCGCAGGCTCATCGTTCACCGGAAAAAAACCTGCGGAATGCGTCATCGAGAACCACCGCCAACGAACACGATCCACGTAGTGTACCGGCCGGCAAGCCGGGCCGGCTCACGCCGATGCGCATCACTCGAGGTCCTCGGCCCGCGCCGGCATCTGCCGCACGAGCTCCCAGATCGCCTGCGCGGCGGGCGACAACGATCGGTCGCGGCGGCGCACCAGTTCGACGGTGCGTTCGGTGCGCGGCGTGAGCGGCCGCGCGACGAGCGTCGAGCCGGCGGGCAGCGGCAGCGACAGCCATGGCTGCACGCTCACGCCGACACCGGCCTCGACCAGCCCGAACACGGTTGCCGAATGCCCGAGTTCCTGCATGACCGTCGCGTTGACGCGATGCGTGGCCAGCGCCGCATCGATCAGCGGCCGGCTGCCCGACGCATGGTCGAGCAGCACGAGGCGCTCGCCGTCCAGCGCCGCCCACGGCACCTCGGACCGCGCCGCGAGCGGATGGTCGGCGCGCGCGACAAGGCAAAACGAATCGGTCATCAACGGTTCGCAGACGAGATCGGCGACCGTCAGCGGCCCGATCACGACGCCGAAATCGACTTCGCTCGACTTCACCTTGCGCAGCACGTCGCTCTGCACGTCGTCGCGCAGGCCGAGCGTCACGAACGGGAACTGCCGCTCGCACGACGCCACCACGCGCGGCATCAGCCTGCATGCGATCGTCGGGCTTGCCGCGACGATCACGCGCCCGCGGCGCTGCTCGCCGATCTCGCGGATCTCGCGCAGCGTATCGTCGAGATCGTCGAGCAGGCGCGACACGCTCGCGATCAGATTCGCCCCGACGTCGGTCAGTTGCACGTCCCGCGTCGTGCGGTCGATCAGCTTCAGCCCGAGTTCGGCCTCGAGCTCGCGCACGCAGCGGCTGACCGCGGACTGCGTGAGCCCGATCTCGTCACCCGCCCGGCTGAAGCTCTTGAGCCGCGCGACTTCGATGAACACGCGAAGCTGGCGCAGCGTAACGTTCATCCCCTGACCTCATCAATCGTCGATATCGATGCGCGATTTTAATGCGCGAAACCGGCTTCGGTGACGAATCCGGCGTCCTTCGCCCATGTTTCGCTGCGGTGCAATACGTTCGCAAACGCACGTGACATGGGCGAATTGCACAAGATTGGTGATTGTCCCGATTTGCTCACGGGTTATTTTGGCGTCTTATACGCCCCTAGCTGACTTAGCCGTTAGCTCGCTGCCAAGCGGCTCTCGAGGGATTCACCTCCGACATGGCACGCTTCGTGCATTACCTTGCGCACAGGGTGCAGGTTTCGTCGGACGGAAGAGCAGAAACACCGCTGCCGGCCAACCGGACGCCCCCACCCGGCACTCGACGATCGAGTGCTTGAAGAGTGCGCGGCGCAGGGCAGCGCACCGGAGTTAGCTTCGCTGAGGTGAGGACATGATGCTGTTCGACGATTTGAGAGATAACGAATGGGCGCTGGTCGAGGGTCTGTTTTGCTCGGAACCCGCACGGAGTGAGCGGCGCGGCCGTCCTCGCGTGGAAGCTCGTTCGGTGGTCAACGCCGTGCTGTGGGTGCTGTCGACGGGCGAAGGCTGGTCCAAACTGCCGGGCCGCTATCCGTCCCCGCCGACCTGCCGCCGCCGCTTCGACGAATGGCAGGCGGACGGTACGCTCGCCGAAATCGTGAAGCGACTCGGCACGAGCGGCCGGCAGATTTCGCTGCGTGGACGCATCGGCGCAAGCGCGGCGAAGCCACCCGCGCCGCCGAGCCGCGATCGGTTGCGCGGCGCCTTCTGGACCAATCCGGAATCCTGGCGCGCGCCCGTCAAGATGGCGTAACGAATGCTCGATCGGGCGGCTTCGGCCGCCCGGTTTCTTTCTGCGACGCGATCTTGTTGCGCCGCATGCATTGCAGTCGATTACCGTTGTCGTGCCGCGAAACATCTATTTACCAATATTTACAGCAAGCCTGCACTCCCACGCTTACCTTAGCGACATATCAACAGGCCGCACGGACGGCTTGAAGGGAGCCCCGCCATGAAAACAATGTCACTGCTCGTTGCATGCGGCATTGTCGTTTCCGTGGCGCTCGCAGCTCCGGCCCATGCCGACGATCGCGTGAAGCCGCCCCATCGCCAGCAGGATCACCGCAATACCCTCCGCCAGCCGCCGTCCGCCAACCCGTCCAGCCGGCAAACCGTGCCGCGCGGCGACTTGCGCGGCGACATCGCCAGCAACGCGCGGGCGCGGATCGGCTCTCAGTCGCCCGGCGTGCCACGCCATCCGTAGACGTCCTGCCGATTTCGAGATTTCGCGAAAGAAAATGTCCGCATCCGGGAACTGCGCCGCATGCGGCGGGTCAACATCGTTGCCATGAGCACAGCGTGGCAGCAGCAAAAGTATCCGGTACGCCCGTATCTTCGCGATACGGGCTTTTTTGCGTCGCGGGCCCGCGTGGCGATGCACGGGACGGGATGGAATACCGCTACAGACGGCTTTCGAGAATCGCCACGGCGCTCGCTTCGCTCAACGCGTAGTCGTCCATGCGGCGATCCGTCCAGGAAAGTAATTTCTCTTCGCGCTCGAGGCGCGAGAATTCGGCTCGACCGCTGTCGGTCAGTACGGCAATGTCGACCGGTGCATGGAAGCCCGGTGCGGGGGCAACGGTCTTCTGCCGGACCGTGTCCATCAGCCCGAGCGAACGGAGATACTCGAACACGCCCGGGCGGCGTGCCCACGGTACCTGGCGGTACTGCACTCGTCTCAATGCGTCGAGCACCGCTTCGTTGGAATACGTGGCCATCTCGATTCTTTCTTAAAGTGCAGCGACAATGCGAAGCGGCGCGCCGGGCGGGGTCTCCGCCCGCCCCAACCGCCACCGATTCTGGAGGCCGACGTTCTCCGGCGTCGCGTCAGGGCCAGATCGTCAGTCCTCCATAAAAAGACACCATACCCCAATCAAATTGATTCTGTTCGATTCATTTGTACTTCTCTTCATCGGTTTCATGCTCTGCCGCAAGCAGCGTAGAACCATTTCGATCGTCGCCGTCGCGCTGTTCTGGCTGCTGGCGACGGGCTGGCTTGCGGCGCCGCTGATCGCCTGGACCGAGGCCGGCGTCACGCCGGTCGAACATCCCGACATGCACGGGCGAACCACGCTGATCCTGATCGGCGCCGGCACGCGCCGCACCGACACCGGATTGCAGCCGCCGCCCGATGGCGTCGCGCGCATCCGCAAGGTTGCGGCGCTCTATCGCACGTGCCGGCAACAGGCCGAACGCTGTACCGTGGTGATGTCGGGCGGCGACCCGCAGCATCACGGCGACACCGAGGCGGCCGTCTACGGGCGCCAGCTCGTCGCGCAAGGCGTGGCGCCGGCCGATCTCGTGCTCGAACCGAACAGCCGCACAACCTACGAAAACGCGAAATTCACTGCATCTATACTACGCCCACAGTGTGACGACGCGCGCATTCTCGTCACGTCGTCGTACCAGATGCGCCGGGCCCTGCTCGACTTCCGCCATTTCGGCATCGATCCACAACCCGTTTATGCGAATCTCCGACGCGCGCAAACGGGCTGGCTGCCGCGCTGGCGCAACGTGGCCAACGCCGAGCAGGCGTTGCACGAACTGGTCGGGATCGCGCAATTCCACGTATATCGTTGGCTCGGCTGGTTTTGACGACATCGTCAAAATCGGCGCGAAAATCGCGGCACCATCCTCGATGGCCGACGCGTGACGAACTACGCGAAGTGTTGCGCGACTTCAACGGGGCCTTGCGTCGTGCGACGATCCGGTGCACATTGATCCGTCACTTTTGTTACACTCGACACGCACTCGATTGCAGTCGCCAGACAAAACGGCAACACTCGGGTTCATCACCACTTAGCGGAGGTAAAGCAATGAAGAAGACGTCCCTGGCTATCCTGGTAGCGATGTCGGCGCTGACTGGCGCAGCGTATGCGCAAGAGAGCACGCAGATCCAGACCATCACCGATCCGGCCAAGATCGCCGAGATCGAGCAGCGCGCCCAAGCGCTGCAACAGCAACAAGCGGCCGAAGCGGCTCAGCCGGCGGCGCAGGAAGAGCATCACCACGGCAAGAAGGCTGCGCATCACAAGGCAGCAGCGAAGAAGGCCGCCAAGAAGGCGAAGGCTGCAGACGCTGCCAGCCAGTAAGTTCGGCGGCACCGCTCCAGCGAAAAGCCGAATCCGGGCAACCGGGTTCGGCTTTTTTGGTTGCGGCGCCCGCGCGCTGTGCTAAAGTCGCGCACCGAAATTTTCCACCCGTGCGCACCCCGGTGCGGAGGACAGCATGAGCAACATTCAACTCGACATCGAGTGGACCGAAGCCGCCACTCGCAAGATCAAGCAACTGATGCCCCGCGGCTCGGACGACGCGTTCCTCGCGCTGCCGCCGATCGAGTGTCTGCCGATGGAGGGCGACGTGCTGTTCCTCGGCCCGCAAGGCAAGCAGCAGCCGTTCATCGTTGCCGAGCGCCAGTATCACCACGACGGCGACGCCGACTGGACCATCATCCTGATCCTCGACGTACCCAGCGCGTCGCACTGACGCGCCGCCGCGACCGGACACGTCCGGTCGCCCCACTCCGCCGCACTCCGGCTCAGATGAGTTTCGACAGCACGCGGATTTCGGAACGCTCGATCCAGTCCGCGGCCGCTTCGCGATAGGCGAGAATGTGCGCGGAACGCGCATGAGCGGCCAGCGCCTCCTCGCTCTCCCAACGCTCGACGAATACGAATCGCGCGGGCTCCCTCAGATCCCGGTGCAGGTCATACTGCAACGCCCCCGCTTCGTTGCGGGTTGGTTCGACGATTCCCTCGAGCACGACGCGCAGTTTTTCCTCGGCGCCCGGCTTCGCCACGATCAGCGCCACGACTGCGATTTCCGCCATTCCCGCCTCCTTCATTCAAAAAGTCCGAGAATACGCGCATCGCGCACCAGCGACGCCGATAAGGCATGACGACGGCACAAAAAAAATAGCCCGCGCTTCAGAGAAGCGCGGGCGAAACCGTCGCCCTACGAGGATAGGCGACGGGGCCATCGAGATCCGCACGCTGGAGCGGATCGTCATCTGTTGACCGACGCTCGTCGCGACGGCATTTGAAAGGCGTCGATACCGTTGTTCAGGCGCTCGCGGCGCATTCCGGACTCTGACGCCATCCTCCCTGCTCTAACGATTCGAACATATAAAGCAGGTTGCGTGCCAAGCATTCAATCCACCTTCACCCCATTGATTCATAAGGATAATTTTTATATCGGCGACAATGTGACACGTGTTCCGTCGTCGTAACGCGACGGATGTTACGTAACGTCACGAGGCGGGGCCGAACCACCCGAACGCGCGCCCGCGCCGGCGAGCGGCCATGAAAAAAGCCCGCCGAATGGCGGGCTTTTCAAGGGTGCGGGAAACGCCGGAATCAGCGAAGCTGATTCACGAGCAACCCCATGATCTGGCGAGCCGCCGACGACGTGTCGATCGCCCCCGAATCGTCGACGACCGCGACGCGCGTCTGATCGGCCGTGAGCGCCTTCACGTTGACGCGATACTGCTTCGCCTGCTTCTCCTTCTTGCCGTGGAACAGTTGGCTCCAGAAGCCCTGCTCGGCCGAGCTCAAATCCTTCGGATCGACATAGCGCACGAAATACAGGCCCTTCGAGCGATCGCGATCGTCGACCGTGAAGTTCGCGCGATCGAGCGCGAGACCGACGTGCAGCCACGATCGGTCGTACGGCTCGCCGAGCGTGACTTCGGACGGCACGGCTGCTTCCGCCGCGTCGTTGCCTTGCGCCGACGTGCGCGAGACGTTCTGCGCCGCAATCGCCGCGGCAGCCTTCGACGACGCGTCGGTATCCGCCTTCTTGTCCTTCGGTACCACGTTGTCCTTGATGTTCGCGATCGGAGCCTCGCCGTTCTTCGCGCGCTGCTCGTTCTGCGCGAGCACGGCCATCAACCGCTTCAGGTATTCCGTCTCGAGCGCCGGATCGTTCGGCTTCGGTTCCCATTTGCTCGAATCGTTGTTCGCGCCGGTGATCGCCTCGCGCATGCCCTTCTGGCTGATGAACACATAGGTGCCGCCGTTCGGCGCCGAATCGAGACGCGTGCGGTACTTGTTGCGCTCGGCCGTCACGTACGAATTGCCCATCGCCTTCGAGATCACGCTGCGGATCAGGCCGTCGTTGATCTGCGGATGGGTTTCGTTCCAGTCGGTTTCCATCACGCCCTTGTCGCGCTGGTCGACCACGAGCAGGAAGCCCTGCTCCTGCCAGAAACGGCGAACCTGCGGCCAGATCGCGGCCGGCTGCTTGCCGTCGATCACGAGCCAGCTTTCCGTGCCGTCGCGCTGGATATGCATGCCGGCCACGGCCGGCGCGACGGTGTCCAGCGCAGGCGCGGCCTGCTGGACCTGCTGGAGCGCGGACAGGGAAGTCGCGCCGCCCTGGGGCGGCAGCGAACGCTGATCGGCCGTCTCGTCGAGCATGTTGGGCGGCACTGCGAGCGACGCTTCCTTCGATTTCGAATCGCTCTTGTAGTCCACTTTCGTGGGCGACGACGTACCGCAACCGGCGACGAGCGCGCCGGTGGCGAGCACTGCAGCGAACCGCATGGTAAGACGAAGATCAGTCATGTTCGGGGAATCCTCTTCCGCTAAATCACGGCGCTTTCCGTGGATCAACCTTGCATTTTACCGGGGCCGCGCTGCGATGTGCAAAAAAGCGGCGGCCAAGAAAAAACCCGCGTCAGCCTGAGCTGACGCGGGTTCTTGTCTGGTCGGGGCGAGAGGATTTGAACCTCCGACCACCTGCACCCCATGCAGGTACGCTACCAGGCTGCGCTACGCCCCGAAAGAAAAAAATTATAACAGACAGTTTCCCGATTTAGAACGGGTCGCATGCATTTTGTCCGTGTTCTCGTGAAATTTTTTGGCGCGATGGCGTCGACGCGAGCAATCTACGGCGCCGCCCCCGTCGCCGTCACCGCTTGCGCGCGACACAGATGACCGTCAGGCCGGCAACGCGATTGAAGCGGAACATCGGCAACTCGATGCGGCAGAGGGTCTTGAGCAAGCCGTTGACGAACGGATGATGACGACGCAATTGCGACGCGGGCTCGCGCGGATGCGAACGTGCCCGCGCGCCGAGCCGCAATGCGGCCGCGAGCGGAAACGTGAGGCCGAAATAATAGGCGCCGTGCTCGACGTCGAGCCCCGCACGCCGAACCACGTCCTCGAGGCCGCCGAGCGTATACCTGCGCTTGTGCTCGAGGAAATCGTCATGGCCGCTCCACAGGAACTGGAACGCGGGAACCGTGATCAGGAACCGGGTGCCGGCGGGCGCGCCCTTCACGTACTGCGTCAGCAGCCCGACATCGTCGTCAACATGTTCGAGCACGTCCATCAGCAACACGAGATCGGCATCGAATCGATCGACGGCGCGCCGAAAGTGGATCGGCTTGCCGGCCGCCTCGCCATCGCTGTCGTCGGCATAGCTCGTATCGACACACCATGCTTCTATCGCATGCGTGCGTTCGAGCAGATGCTTCGAGAAGAAGCCGGAACCCGCACCGACGTCGAGTATCCGGTTCGCGCCCGATGCGCCCAGAAACCGGCGAATCGCGCTCGCCTTCGACGCGTAGTACCAGTGATCGCCCACCCCCGCACCCAGTACGTCGACTTCCTTCAGGTCCATGGCGCTTCCCCGTGATGGCTGCCGTGTTGTGATGTCGAATCGGCCACTCGTCGGGATCTTACCTCGCCGTCGTGGTCTGTCGTATCCGTCGATGCCCGGACTCCCCGGCAACGCACATTCGCCCCCGATCGAAAAGGACGGTGACCGCCTGACGGCCAATCGCTACGGTGCGCTCATCCCGTCAAAGTCGCGCCGCCCAAGGCCGGCCGCAGGTTTTCGGGGCTCGCCCCGAAAGATGCCGATCCACCGCCGGAACAAACCAAACGAGCGTTTGATTCGGCGCCCCCTCCACGCCGATTCCATTGTCTGACAGTCGCTCGACGCGCCGCGGGCGATCGCCCGTTGTTTGGTGACGCCGCTCTAGCGCGCTATGACACACTGCACGGCATCGACGCTCGCGCCGGGCACTGGCGCGCCGCCGTCGATCAAGACAAGACATGGAGACAGACGATGCGGAATACGGTCCGGCGCGGCCATCGCTCGCCTTTGGCAATTTTCGACTGGTTTTCCGGCCGGCGACGCACGGCCGCCCCGCAGTCGCACACGACATCCCGCCTGTTCGGCTGCGGCGCGCTGGCGCTCGCGCTGCTCTGCGCGGGCTGCGCGGAATCCGCCGCGCAGCGCGACAGCAACACATCCATCGCATCCACGAAGATCGAACGCGCCAAGGCCGAGCGCCTCGCGCGCGAACGGCAGCTCGCGCGCACCGTGCCGTCGCTCGCGTCGATCAGCCTCACGCAGCCGCGCCCGTTCACGCTGCGCGACTCGGGCCAGAACGGCGCGATGACGTTCCTGCGCGACGTCGATTTCCGCGTCGTCAACAATCTCGGCTTCTTCATCCATCAGTTGTCGGCCACGCTCGTGCCGACGCAAGCCGGCGCGCCGATCGTATTCGACGATCCGACGAGCTTCGAGATCGACGTGCACGAAGGCACGGTCACGCTCGACAACGCGAAGCTGACCGCCCTCTTCAACACCTACATCTTCGGCTATCGCAACGCGCCGCTGCGCAAGCTCGCGGTGTCGGCCGGCGACGGCGTGATCCATCTGCAAGGCGAGATGCGGCGCGACGGCTGGGTACCGTTCTCGCTGACCGGCACGCTCGCGGTCCGCGACGGCAGCCAGCTCGTGTTCCACCCGACCGGCGTACGCGTGTCGGGCCTCGACGCGCAGCCGGTGATGCGCGCGGCCAACGTGAAAATGGCCGACCTGTTGAAGGTGCAGACGCCGATCGCGCAACTCGCCGGCGACGATCTCGTGATGGCCGTCGACAAGCTGATGCCGCCGCCGCGCCTGAAACTCACGATCACCGCCATGCGCGTGACGCCGGCCGGCCTCGACCTGAAGCTCGACGACGGCACGCATGCCGGCTTCGCGATGCCCGCGAACGCGCCGCAGCAGGCGATGGTCATCCGCGGCGGCGACGTGAAATTCATGCGCTCGATGCCGATGAACGCGGACATCCTGATCGGGCCGGTCGACCCGTCGAAGCGCGACCAGACGTTCGTGTTCGACCTGTATCACTATCGCGACCAGGTATCGGCCGGCTACTTCAACTTCGACGAAAGCGGCGCGATGACGATCCGGATGCCTTCGTATACGGGCCCGGGCAGCGGCGCGGCGCTCGGCAACGCGGCCGCGCGCCTGAACGACAGCTTTCTCGCCGCGCAGCAGAATGCGCTACGCGACGTGCGCCAGCACTGGGAAGCGTCCGCGCTCGCGGCGGACGCGATGCGGCCCGGCATGCAGAAGGTCGCGATGCGACGCACGTCGTCGACGCCGCTCAACGAACGGTACGTGTCGAACCGCAACCCGACGATCCATCTGCGCAACGTCGATTTCAACCTGTCCGGTGACATCGGCTTTCATGTCGACGATCTCGACGTGGAACTCGTGTCGAAGCGCCCGGGCGAACCCGTCGATCTCGACGACCCGAACCAGTACGACATCCGCATTCTCGGCGGCACGGTCGTCGAGTCGTGGAAGGCGATGTCGGCGCTGTTCAACGACTACCTGCTCGACTATTCGCCGCGCTCGCTGAACGACCTCCAACTGAGCGCGGACGGCCAGGACCTGCGCGTCCAGGGCGGCATCAAGCTGTGGAATCACGTACCGGGTGTCTGGCTGCCGACCGACATGAAGGGCTCGCTGACGGTGCTCGACGACCGGCATCTCGC
This sequence comes from Burkholderia sp. AU32262, assembly GCF_020419985.1. Taxonomy (NCBI): domain Bacteria; kingdom Pseudomonadati; phylum Pseudomonadota; class Betaproteobacteria; order Burkholderiales; family Burkholderiaceae; genus Burkholderia; species Burkholderia sp. AU32262. The sequence goes on along the minus strand of NZ_JAIZRS010000007.1, from coordinate 19,889 downwards.
CTTCACGCCGTCGCAGGTGTCGGTGCTCGGCATCCCGCAGGCCACGCTGCTGCGCTCGCTCGGCATCGAGCTCGCATCGCTGACGCCGTTGCGGCGACGCGGCGCGGAACTGCGCGGCGACACGCTCGTGCTCGACCAGTACACCGTGTTCCCGCCGCCCGTGCTGAACGGCAAGCTCGCCCAGGCCACCGTCGAGCGCGGTGGACTGCGTCTCACGTTCCGGCGCGCGGCGGGCGCGCCCGTGCCGAAGCGGCCGCAGATCGACGCGCCGAGCTACATGTGGATGGAAGGCGGCGACATGAAGATGTTCAACGTCCTCGAACTGAACGTGCGCGCGCTGATCCGGAATTCGGCCGAGGCCGGGCCGATGCGGTTCGACCTGTACGACTATCGCAGCCAGGTCGCGCAGGGCTCGGTGCGGATGCTGCCGGACGGCACGCTGGTCGTCGACATCGGACAGAAGAATCCGCTTGCGTCGCGCTGATCCGCAAGCAAGCACGGCCCGCATGAAAAAAGCCCGGTGGCAGATCGCCAACCGGGCTTTCCAATGCATCCTGCGCGGCGCGCACTCAGTCGTGTTTCAGTCCGTCGATCACGTCGAGCAACGCCTGCCGCAACGCGATGACGTCGACGTTTTCGCCGGGCTTGCCCGCCCCACGCGCATCGTTTGCCTGCGCGTCGGAGTCGACCGGCTCCGCCGCGGCCCGCTCGCTGCCCGGCGAATCGAGCCGGTTGCGCGCGCCGTTGATCGTGAAGCCCTGCTCGTACAGCAACTCGCGAATCCGCCGGATCAGCAGCACCTCGTGATGCTGGTAATACCGCCGGTTGCCGCGCCGCTTCACCGGCCGCAACTGAGTGAATTCCTGTTCCCAGTAACGCAGCACATGTGGCTTGACCCCGCACAGCTCGCTGACTTCGCCGATCGTGAAGTAGCGCTTCGCGGGAATCGGAGGCAAAACGACTTTCTCAACCGTGGTGGTCATCGTCGGTTAACCGTCGGTAAGGGATGCGCGGGGCCGCGCAGGGGCGCCGGCGCGTGTTACTCCGCGCCGTTTTCGACCAGCGCCTTCAGTTTCTGGCTCGCGTGGAAGGTTACCACCCGGCGGGCCGCGATCGGAATCGCCTCGCCCGTCTTCGGATTGCGGCCCGGACGCTGCGGCTTGTCGCGCAACTGGAAATTGCCGAACCCCGACAGCTTGACGCTTTCACCGTTTTCGAGCGCGTCGCGGATCACTTCGAAAAACGCCTCGACCATGTCCTTCGCTTCACGCTTGTTCAGCCCGACGCTGTCGAACAACAGCTCCGCCAGTTCCGCCTTCGTCAGCGTCGGCGTCTCGGTGGACGCCGGCGCCGAAGCGTCGCGGTTCATCGCGCTGCGTTGCGCCGTCAGGAGGGCTTCGAATTCACTCGAGGTCATGTCGTTCATATCTGCCATACAGCGCGTTGAATCAAAACTTACGATGGAAAAAAGCCGCCCGCGAACGGGCGGGCCCTCTCCCTAGCCGCGCAGACGCGCACCGGCACGCGCCATCCGCTCGACCAGCGTCTGGATCGCCTGATCGACGACCTCGTCCTGCAGCGTGCCAGCCGCGTCCTGCAGCGTCACGCGGAATGCAAGGCTCTTCTCGTTCGCGGCAAGGCCACCGGAAGTATTTGATTTTGCACGAAATTCGTCGAAGAGTACAACCTTCTGAACGAATCGGCAGGCCTCTTCGGCAAGCGCCTTCTTCATTTCGTCGAAAAGTGCCTGAACCTCGACCGCCTGATCGACGACAACGGCGATATCGCGACGGACCGGCGGGAATTTCGACACGTCGGTCGGCGCGGGCAGCGCACGTGCGATCAGCGCGTCCGCGTCGATCTCGAACATCACCGGCGCGTGCGGCAGCTCGTACTTCTGCATCAGACGCGGATGCAGTTCGCCGATCCAGCCGACCGCGCGGCCGTCGACCTCGATGCGGGCGCTGCGGCCCGGATGAAGGGCCGGATGCTCGGCCTTCACGAAGCGTGCCACCGCCGGCGCGAGCAGCGCTTCGAGATCGCCCTTCACGTCGAAGAAATCGACCGCGCGGGTCGCCACGCCCCACTGCTCGTCGAGTGCCGGACCGTACGCAAGCGCACCGACGCGCTTCGGCTGCGCATGACCCTCGACCGCCAGCTCGCCGGCCTTCACCGACGGATCGGCGACGAACACGCGGCCCGACTCGAACACGCGCACGCGATCGGCGCGACGGTTCAGGTTGTGGCGCAGCACGGCGATCAGGCTGCCGAACAGCGTCGTGCGCATCACCGAAAGCTGGCTCGCGATCGGATTCAGCAGACGAATCGGGTTGTCGTTGCCCGCGAAATCGCGCTCCCACTCCGCATCGACGAAGCTGAAGTTGACGGTTTCCGCGTAGTCGCGCGCGGCCAGCGCGTGACGGATGTCGTGGATCGAACGCCGCGTCTCGTGGGTCGCGCGCATTTCGCTCGTCGCGACCGGCGGCCGCGCGGGGATCTTCTCGAAGCCGTAGATGCGCGCCACTTCCTCGATCAGGTCTTCCTCGATCTCGATGTCGAAGCGGTGCGACGGCGGCGTGACGAGGAACGCGTCGTCTTCACGCTCGAACGGCAGGCCGAGGCGCGTGAAGATGTTCGCGATCTCGTCGGCGCCGATCTTCACGCCGATGATGCGGTTCGCGCGCGACACGCGCATCTTCACCGGCGCGCGCTGCGGCAGGTTCACCGCCTGATCGTCGACCGGGCCGGCCTTGCCGCCGCAGATCTCGAGGATCAGTTGCGTGATGCGCTCGACGTGTTCGACGGTCGTCGCGTAATCGACGCCGCGCTCGAAGCGATGGGCCGCATCGGTCGAGAAGTTGTACTTGCGCGCGCGGCCGCGGATGCTGTCCGGCCACCAGAACGCGGCTTCCAGGTAGATGTTGGTCGTATCGAGCGTGACGGCCGTGCTGTCGCCGCCCATGATACCGGCCAGGCTTTCGACCTGACGGTCGTCCGCAATCACGCCGACCGTTTCGTCGAGTTCGACCGTGTTGCCGTTGAGCAGCTTCAGCGATTCGCCGCGCTTGCCCCAGCGAACCTCGATGCCGCCGTGGATCTTGTCGAGATCGAACACGTGCGACGGGCGGCCGAGCTCGAACATCACGTAGTTCGAGATGTCGACGAGCGCGGACACGCTGCGCTGGCCCGAACGCTCGAGGCGCTCGACCATCCACTGCGGCGTCTTCGCGCGCGCGTTCACGCCGCGGATCACGCGGCCCGAAAAACGGCCGCACAGATCCGGCGCGGCGATGCGCACCGGCAGCGTTTCGTCGAGCTCGACGTTCACCGGGCGGATGTCGACCGGCGTCAGCGGCGCGCCGGTGATCGCGGCCGTCTCGCGAGCGATGCCGAACACCGACAGGCAGTCGGCCTTGTTCGGCGTCAGCTTGATTTCGAAGATCGTGTCGTCGAGATTGAGGGTTTCGCGGATGTCCTGGCCGATCGGCGTGTCTTCCGGCAGGATCAGCAGCCCGCTGTGGTCTTCCGACAGCTTCAGCTCGCGCGCCGAGCACAGCATCCCCTGGCTCTCCACGCCGCGCAGCTTCGACAGCTTGATCGCGAACGGCTTGCCGCCCTCTTCCGCCGGCGGCAGTTCCGCGCCCACCAGCGCGACCGGCACCTTGATGCCGGGCGCCACGTTCGGCGCGCCGCAGACGATGTTCAGCGTCGCGCCGGTGCCGGCGTCGACCTGGCAGACATTGAGCTTGTCCGCATCCGGATGCTTGACGACTTCGAGCACGCGGCCGACGACGATCTTCGACGTCGGCGGCGCCGCCTTGCTCAGCGATTCGACTTCGAGCCCCGCCATCGTCAGCGCGTGCGACAGCTCGTCGGTCGTCAGCTGCGGGTCGACAAAGGTTCTCAACCAGGATTCAGGGAATTGCATGGATGTCTACGTTCGAAACAGGTTAGATCGGCGCCCGGGCCCCGTCGGGAACGTCCGGCGGGGGCATGCACGGGCACATGTCGGCGCGGCGAGCAGCGTTACGCGAACTGGCGCAGGAAACGCAGATCGTTCTCGAAGAACAGCCGCAGATCCTGCACGCCGTAGCGCAGCATCGTCAGGCGCTCGAGGCCGCTGCCGAACGCGAAACCGATGTAGCGCTCGGGGTCGAGGCCCATGTTGCGGATCACGGTCGGATGCACCTGGCCCGACCCGGAAATTTCGAGCCACTTGCCGGCGTTCTTGCCTTGCTCGAACATCATGTCGATCTCGGCCGACGGTTCCGTGAACGGGAAATACGACGGACGGAAGCGCACGAGGATGTCGTCGCGCTCGAAGAATTTTTTCAGGAAGTCGGTATAGACGCCCTTGAGATCGGCGAAGCTGATGTTTTCGTCGATCCACAGCCCCTCGACCTGATTGAACATCGGCGAGTGGGTCGCATCGCTGTCGACGCGATACGTGCGGCCCGGTGCGATCACCTTGATCGGCGGATGGTTCATGCGCGCATAACGCACCTGCATCGGGCTCGTGTGCGTGCGCAGCAGCAGCTGGCGGCCGTCGGCATCCTTGCCTTCGACGTAGAAGGTGTCCTGCATCGAACGCGCCGGATGGTTCTCCGGGCTGTTCAGCGACGTGAAGTTGTACCAGTCGGTCTCGATTTCGGGGCCGTCGGCCACGTCGAAACCGATCGAGCCGAAAATCCGTTCGACCCGCTCCCACGTGCGCATCACCGGGTGCAGGCTGCCTGTGCCGGCGCCGCGGCCCGGCAGCGTCACGTCGATCGCTTCGGCGGTGAGGCGCTGATTCAGCAGCGCGTCGGCCAGTGCCTGGCGACGGGCGGTGAGCGCGGCTTCAACCTGCTGCTTCGCGACGTTGATGCGTGCGCCTTCGGTCTTGCGTGTTTCGGGATCGAGCTTGCCGAGGCCCTTGAGCAACTCGGTCAGCGCACCCGATTTACCGAGAAATCGAGCTTTCTCGTTTTCGAGCGTGGTGATGTCGGCAGCCTGTTCGAAGGACTGCTGCGCGTCGGCGACAATCTGGTCCAGATCCATAGATCCCATCATTTCCAACGTCATTCGGTCTTGGCGAGAAAATCTACCCACCAAACAAAAAAGGGGCTCGGAAGAGCCCCGTTTTCGCTGCAGCGGCCGAGACTACCGGAACCTCGCTGCAACTAACCACGCAGTGCTAATTTCGCAATTAGGCTGCAACGGCGGCTTTCACCTGCTTGACGATCGCAGCAAAAGCAGCCTTGTCGAACACCGCCATGTCGGCCAGCACCTTACGGTCGAGTTCGATCGACGCCTTCTTCAGGCCGTTGATGAACACGCTGTAGGTCATGTCGTGCTGGCGAACTGCCGCGTTGATACGCGTGATCCACAGTGCGCGGAACACACGCTTCTTGTTGCGGCGATCGCGGTACGCGTACTGACCAGCGCGCATCACCGCCTGCTTGGCGATGCGGTAGACGTTATTGCGACGGCCGCGATAACCCTTGGCCAGGTTGATGATCTTCTTGTGGCGGGCCCGTGCGGTTACCCCACGTTTGACTCGAGGCATGTTTCTCTCCTTGGAGTATCAGTTGAGGGGTTACGCGAACGGGAGCATCGCGCGGACGGAGTTCAGATCGGAATCATGAACTGCCGTTGCGCCGCGCAGATGGCGCTTGTTCTTCGTGGTTTTCTTGGTCAGGATGTGGCGCTTGAAGGCTTGACCGCGCTTGACGGTACCGCCCGGACGCACCACGAAGCGCTTTGCAGCGCTCTTCTTGGTCTTCATCTTAGGCATGACGAACAACTCCAGTTTATTAGATGGCGATGGGTGTGCGGTTGGCTTGCGCCCTTGACCCGCCCTTCGAAACCCAGTCCACTTGTGTACGGCGAACCGCTTGCGCAGCCGCCGTCGTTGCTGGCGCGCCGCCCTGACCGGGCAACGCGCCGAACCACTGTCGAACCTGCGCGCGATGCGCGCGGGCCCGTTACTTCTTTTTCTTCGGCGAGAGCACCATGATCATCTGGCGCCCTTCCATCTTCGGCATCTGCTCGACCTGGCCGACTTCGTCGAGATCCGTGCGCAGACGCTCGAGCATCCGCATACCGATTTCCTGGTGAGCCATTTCGCGGCCGCGGAAACGCAACGTGATCTTCGTCTTGTCGCCCTCTTCGAGGAAGCGCACGAGATTGCGGAGCTTGACGTTGTAATCCCCGTCATCGGTACCCGGACGGAACTTGACTTCCTTGACCTGGATGACCTTCTGCTTCAGCTTCGCTTCGTGCTGCTTCTTCGATTCCTGGTACTTGAACTTGCCGTAATCCATCAGACGGCAAACCGGCGGCACCGCTTGCGGCGCGATTTCCACCAGGTCAACATCCAGTTCTTCCGATTTACGGAAAGCGTCAGCGAGTTTTACGATACCGAGCGGTTCATTCTCGATCCCGACCAGGCGCACTTCCGGCGCAGTGATTTCACCGTTGATGCGGTGCGACGACTTATCAGTAGCGATGTTACGTTTCCTCTAAAAATTAAAAAAACGAGCCGCGCTGCCAGGGCGGTTACTTGAACGAGCGCAGGTCTTCCTGCAGACGCTCAACGAAGGCTTCGACCGGCATAACGCCAAGGTCGACGCCGCCACGGGCACGCACGGCTACCGTTTGCGCATCACGCTCCTTATCGCCCACGACGAGGAGATAAGGCACCTTTTCCAGCGTGTGCTCGCGTATTTTATAGCTAATCTTCTCGTTGCGCAAATCGGCCGCCACTCTAACCCCTTGTTTTTGCAACGATTGGGCCAGAGACTGCGCATATTCGGCCTGACTTTCGGCGATATTGAGCACAATTGCCTGGTACGGCGCGAGCCAAACCGGCATTGCACCAGCATGGTGCTCGATCAAAATGCCAAGGAAACGCTCCATCGAACCGACGATCGCACGGTGCAGCATCACCGGCCGGCGGCGGCTGTTGTCTTCCGCCACGTACTCGGCGCCCAGGCGCTCCGGCAGCACCATGTCGAGCTGCAGCGTGCCGCACTGCCACGAACGGCCGAGCGCATCCTTGATGTGGTACTCGATCTTCGGGCCGTAGAACGCACCCTCGCCCGGCAACTCTTCCCACGTGAGGCCACAGGCGGTCAGTGCATCGCGCAGACCCTGCTCGGCGCGATCCCACGTCTCGTCCGTACCCGCACGCTGATCGGGGCGCAGCGACAGCTTGATGTCGATGTGATCGAAACCGAAATCCTTGTACACGCTCATGGCCAGCGTGTTGAACGCGATCGATTCCGAGATGAACTGGTCTTCCGTGCAGAAGATGTGCGCATCGTCCTGCACGAAGCCGCGCACGCGCATCAGGCCGTGCAGCGCACCCGACGCCTCGTTGCGGTGGCACGAGCCGAATTCCGCGTAGCGCAGCGGGAGATCGCGGTACGAACGCAGGCCGTGCTTGAACACCTGGACGTGGCCCGGGCAGTTCATCGGCTTGATCGCGTAGTCGCGCTTCTCCGACTCCGTCGTGAACATGTTCTCGCGATAGTTCTGCCAGTGGCCCGACGCTTCCCACAGCGAGCGGTCCATGATCATCGGCGTCTTGATCTCGAGATAGCCGGCTTCGTTGACGCGGCGGCGCATGTACTGCTCGACCTGCTGCCACAGCGCCCAGCCCTTCGGATGCCAGAACACCATGCCCGGCGACTCTTCCTGCATGTGGAACAGGTCGAGCTGCTTGCCCAGCTTGCGGTGGTCGCGCTTTTCCGCTTCCTCGAGCATGTGCAGGTACTGGTCCTGGTCTTCCTTCTTCGTCCAGGCCGTGCCGTAGATCCGCTGCAGCTGCTCGTTCTTCGAATCGCCGCGCCAGTACGCGCCGGCGACCTTCATCAGCTTGAAGACCTTCAGCTTGCCGGTGGACGGCACGTGCGGGCCGCGACACAGATCGGTGAAGCCGCCGTGCGAGTACAGCTTGATTTCGTCGCTTTGCGGAATCGATTCGATGATCTCGGCCTTGTACTTCTCGCCAATGCTGCGGAAGTAACCGGCCGCCTCGTCGCGCGACACGACACGGCGCGTGACCGGCTCGTCCTTCTTCGCGAGTTCCTGCATGCGCTTTTCGATCTTTTCCAGATCTTCCGGCGTAAACGGGCGGTTGTACGAGAAGTCGTAATAGAAACCGTTGTCGATCACCGGGCCGATCGTCACTTGCGCGTCCGGATACAGTTCCTTCACCGCATACGCGAGCAAGTGGGCGGTCGAATGGCGGATGATGTCGAGGCCGTCGGCATCCTTGTCGGTGACGATCGCGAGCGACGCGTCGCGGTCGATCACCGTCGACGTATCCACGAGCTCGCCATCGAGCTTGCCACCAAGCGCAGCCTTCGCAAGACCGGGACCGATCGAGGCCGCAACCTCGGCGACTGTCACCGGATGCTCGTATTGTCGAACTGAGCCGTCAGGCAAGCGTATCGAAACCATAGCACTCTCCGTGATGCCGACAGTGGGCGGCAGACCAGGTACGCGAGATCGAACTCACGCATGAAAATTTCGCGACAAAAAAAATGCGGCCCCGCTTTCGAGGGGCCGCATTCGATACTTCACTCAAACTGAAAGGGCGAAAACGTTCCTCGACTAGCGTCGCTCCGAAGTGGTTTCGGTCAACGTTCGCGGTGTCATAACCGTATTCGCCTTGTTCGCGTTGAGTTGTGTACTGCTTCGAACACCCGGAGGCCGGGCATTCTCAATTCGTTGGTAGGCTCGATTGGACTCGAACCAACGACCCCCACCATGTCAAGGTGGTGCTCTAACCAGCTGAGCTACGAGCCTAGAGAAGCTAAGATTATATGGGGCGGCGGCCGGCTTGGCAAGTGTTTTATGCGGCCGCAGCAAAATGGCGCCGTTCCAACCCCATCACGATTTCCGCCCCGCCCGCACGACGCCCTGCACCTCGCCGAGCAGCGTGCACGCGCGCTGCACCTGCGCCGAATTCGATACCTCGACCGTGAACTGCATGAACGCCGCATTGCGGCGGCTCTGGGTCTTCACGCCCACGACGTTGATCTTTTCGCGCGCGAACACTTCGGAGATATCGCGCAGCAACCCTTGCCGGTCGCCCGCCTCGATCATCAGATCGACCGGATAGACGGACGCGCCGCGCCCGCCCAGCACGTCGGCCGACCAGGTCGTCTGCAGCACGCGCTCCGGCGCGCGCTCGACCATCCGGCGAAACGTCGGGCAGTCGCTGCGGTGGATCGACATTCCCTTGCCGCGCGTGACGAAACCACTGATCGGATCGGGCGGCGCCGGACGGCAGCAGCGCGCCAGTTGCGTCAGCAGCGCGTCGACGCCCACCACCAGCACGCCGGTCGACGCGCCGTGCGCGACGCTCGCACCGCTGCTGCGCTTCTCGAAATCGGCCGGCGCCTCAGGCGCCGGTTCCGGCGGCGGTGCATCGGACAGCGCGTGCTCGACGTTGCGCAGGCTGAACTCTTCCTTGCCGACGACCGAGAACAGTTCCTCGGGCGACTTGAAGCCGAGCTTCGCGGCGAGGTTGTCCAGGTTGACCGACGTCTTGCCCTCGCGCTGCAGCGTCTTTTCGACGAGCGCGCGGCCGTGCGCGACGTTTTCTTCCTGCTCGATCGAGTTGAACCACGCACGCACCTTCTGTCGCGCGCGCGAGCTCTTCAGGTAACCGAGCTGCAGGTTCAGCCAGTCGCGCGACGGCCCGCCTTCCTTCACCGCGACGATCTCGACCGTCTGGCCGTTGGCGAGCGGCGTGTTCAGCGGCACCATCGCCCCGTCGACGCGGGCGCCACGGCAGCGATGGCCGAGCTCGCTGTGCAGGTGGTACGCGAAATCGACCGGCGTCGCGCCCTGCGGCAGCGCGATCACGCGCGCCTGCGGCGTCAGCACGTAGATGTGGTCGTCGTCGAGCGACGTCTCGCGCAATTGCGCCCACGCCTGATCGCCCGACACTTCGGCGCCGTCCTCGACGTCGTCCTTCCATGCGAGCAACTGGCGCAGCCACGCGATCTTCTCGTCGTACTTGTCGCTCGCCGAGAACTGGCCGCCATAGCCGCGCGCGCCGGCCTCCTTGTAGCGCCAGTGCGCGGCGACGCCATACTCCGCGAAACGATGCATCTCCTGCGTGCGGATCTGCACTTCGAACGCGCGGCCGTCGTCGCCGATCACGACCGTATGCAGCGACTTGTAGCCGTTCGGCTTCGGCCGCGAGATGTAGTCGTCGAATTCCTTCGGCACCGGCTGCCACAGGTGATGCACGATGCCGAGCACCGCGTAGCAATCCTTGATGTCGGGCACGATCACGCGAAACGCGCGCACGTCGTACAGCTCGGAGAAATCGAGCTCCTTGCCGCGCATCTTGCGCCAGATGCTATAGATATGCTTCGGCCGGCCGCTCACGTCGGCCTGGATGTGCGCCTGCGCGAGCTCGTGCTGCAGCCGCGCGATCGCCTGCGTGACGTACGCCTCGCGCTCGATGCGCTTTTCGTCGAGCAGCTTCGCGATCCGCTTGTAGGTGACGGGATCCTCGAAGCGGAACGCGAGATCCTCGAGTTCCCACTTCAGTTGCCAGATACCGAGACGGTTCGCGAGCGGCGCATAGATCTCGAGCGTCTCGCGCGCGACGTCGGGCGGCGGATCGAGCTTCGCGGCCGCGTAGTAGCGCAGCGACTGCAACCGCGACGCGAGCCGGATCAGCACCACGCGGATGTCCTGCGCGAAGGCGAGCAGCATCTTGCGCAGCGCCTCGATCTGCGTGCGCCGCTCCTCCGCCGCGTCCCGCCCGGCGTCGGGCTTCGCGTTCTGCGCGGCGCGCAGGCTGACGGTACCGAGCCGCAACAGCTTGCGCACGTCGGCCACGAGCCGCGCGACCTCGTCGCCGAAACGCTCGGTCAGCTCGCGCTCGGGGTCGCTCAGGTGCGGCGTCAGCACGAACAGCGCGGCGGCCTGCATCGCGTGCGGATCGACGTTCAGCGTGCGCATGATCGCCGCCGTGCCCGCCGAGTGATCGGCGAGCAGCTCGCCCGACGACAGGCGCGCGTCGCCGGCCCGCTCGCGCACGAACGCGAGCACGTCGTCGAACGACGGCGCCGCGACGGGAGAAGCGGAAACGGATTCGGTCATGGCACGGCCTGCCGGAATACGGTCATCGTCGGATAACGCTCAGCTCCGCTGCGCGGCGACGACCACGATCTCGACGAGCAGCGCCGGATCGGCGAGCTTCGCCTCGACGGTCGCGCGCGGCGGCGTGTTGCCCGGTGCGACCCATGCGTCCCACTCCGCATTCATGCCTTCGAAGTTCGCGAGATCCGAGATGTAGATCTGCACCGACAGCAGATGCGCCTTGTCGCTGTTCGCTTCGGCGAGCAGGCGATCGATGTGGCCGAGCACTTCGCGCGTCTGGCCGCGGATGTCCTGCGTGGTGTCTTCGGCGATCTGGCCGGCCAGATACACGGTACCGTTGTGGATCGCGGTTTCGGAGAGACGGGCCCCGACGTGGTGACGAATGACTGCCATGAAATGTTCCGGTCGTGATGGGTAAGGAATCGGGCGGCGGCACGGCCCACGTGCCGCCGAACCGCATATTATGACGCGTTTATGCGTCGCCTTCGACGAAAAACCGCCGCGCGAGCGCAATCTGGTCGGCGCTGACGAACGCCGGCGCGTGGCCCGCGCCCGGAATCTCGACCTGCGTCACATGCCGGCCGCGACGCACCATTTCATCCGCCGTCTCGCGCGACAGCAGGTCGGACGTCTCGCCGCGCACGACGAGCAGCGTCGCGTCCGTCGTCTCGATCGCGCGCCACAGCGCGGCCTCGCCGAGCGCGGCCAGCTCGGGCGTCGTCGCCTTGAACGGCTCGGCGATGCGCGGGTCGTAGCGCATCGTCCAGCCGCCTTCGGGCAATTCGTGCAGCAGCGGCCCGTTGATCTCGCGCCACTCGTCGGCGCTCAGCGCACCGAACGGCAGCGACAGCGACGTCAGATAGTCGATTCCCTCCTGCTCGGTCGCAAAGCGCGGCTGCACGCCGAGGTACTCGCCGATGCGCGTCAGCGAATCGGGCTCGATGCGCGGGCCGACGTCGTTGACGATCATCCGGCGCAACGGCGAACCCGGCAGCCCGGCGAGCGCCATGCCGATCAGCCCGCCCATCGACGTGCCGAACCAGTCGACCGATTCGACGTCCAGCCGTGCAATCAGCGTCACCATGTCGGCCACGTACTGCGGAATCGCATAGAGCCGCGGATCGGCCAGCCGATCGGACCGGCCACGCCCGGCGACGTCGGGGCAGACGACGCGATACGTATCCGACAGCGCAGCGGCAAGCCGGTCGAAATCGCGCCCGGACCGCGTCAGGCCGTGCACGCAGACGAGCACGCGCGGATTCGCGGGATCGCCCCACTCGGTATAGGCGACATGGTGAAGGCCGGCCGCGCTCGCGCACTGCACGCGCCGCTGGCGGGGAACCGCAGGATTCGCTGGGGTCGTTGGCATCGTTGGCATCCTGTCGAACGGGGGCGACGCGCAGGGCAACGCTTGCGGCGCCCGATGCAAACGATTGTAAACCGCTTCGGAATCACGAGGCGCCACGCGCCCGGCGCACCGCCCGGGACGGGTTCAAGCGTCGCGGCGCCACGCGTGGCGCAACTGCTCGCGCAGGAAATCGACGAACGTCCGCACGCGCAACGGCACATGGCGGCCGCCGGGATAGACGGCATGCAACGGCGCCGCGGGCGCCTCGAAGGCCGGCAGCACGCGCACGAGCCGGCCGGCATCGAGATCGGCGCCGACGTCCCAGATCGACTTCAACGCAATGCCCGCGCCTTCGAGCGCCAGCGTGCGCGCCGCGCCGCCGTCGTTCGTCAGCAGCGCGGCCGTCACCTCGACCGCCACGCCGCCTTGCGCGCCGTCGAACCGCCATTCGGCACGCGGCTGGTCGCCCATCACGATGCATCGGTGCGCGCGGAGCTCGGCCGGATGAGCCGGCCGCCCGTGCGCCGCGAGATAGCCCGGTGACGCGCACAGCACGCGATGATTCGGCGCCAGCTCGCGCGCGATCATCGTCGAATCGGCAAGATTGCCGATTCGCACGGCGACGTCGATGTCGGCTGCGAGCAGATCGACGACTGCATCGGTCAGCACCAGCTGCACGGTCAATTGCGGATGTCGCTGCTGAAAGGCCGCCACGAGCGGCGCGATGCGCAGGCGGCCGAGCTCGCCGGGCGCCGTCACGCGCAGCACGCCGCTGACCGTGCCGCGACGATCGCGCATCAGCGTTTCGGCATGCTCGACCTCGGCCAGGATGCGCAGCACCTGCGCGTGAAACTGCGCGCCGTCGTCGGTGAGCGTTTGCTGCCGCGTCGTCCGGTGCAGCAGGCGCACGCCGAGCCGCGACTCGAGATGCGCGAGCCGCTTGCTGACGACGGACAACGACAGGTCGAGCTCGCGCGCCGCCGCCGACAGGCTGCCGGCCGACACGATCCGCGCGAAGGTATCGAGCGCCGGGAAATCGTCGATGAGCGTCATGGTGCCAGCCTCGCTTCAATCTTTCCTTTTTTCGAAGAATCCATTCGCCTTTTGCCCGTATTTGCATGTAGAACGGAAACCTACCATACCTGTTCCGCGTCGTCGCATGACGCTCTTCACAGGACCCTCGAAATCATGTCGATCCGCCTTCGTTCGGCCGCCCGCCCCGTCGCGCACGCATTCGCGGCAGCCGCTTGCGTCGTGGCACTCTGGCCCGCCGCGTCCCAGGCCGCCGATCTCGTCTCGCCGCACAGCCTGACCGTCGCGGCAGGCTTGCCGGCCGCGCAGGCTCGCGCGCAAATCCTGGCCGCGCGCCGCTACGGCAGCTTCTGGAATACCGGCGACCCCGCCCTCGCCCGCGCGGCGCTCGCAGACGACTTCACCGACCAAACCCTGCCGCCCGGCCGCGAACAAGGCATAGCGGGGCCGATCGCGGCCTCCGGCACGATGCGCGGCGCGATCCCGGACCTGCGCTGCGACATCGAACAGATGATCGTGGCTGGCGACCGGGTCGTCGTGCACCTGCATTTCCGCGGGCATTTCACCGGCGCATTCAACGGAACGGCCGGGCGCGGACAGGCAATCGACTTCATCGCGACCGATATCTACCGGATCGATCACGGCCGGATCGCGGAAAACTGGCACATCGAGGACAACCTGACGCTGATGCGTCAGCTCGGGCTCGTCGGCTGACGGAGGGGACGATGACTCACGATAACGACACGCCCGCGACACCCCTGCCGCGCCGCACGTTCCTGGCCCAGGCCGGCGCCGGGCTCGCCGCCGGCGTCGTGCTGGCCGCAGGCACGCCCCTGCCTGCCACCGCCGCGCCGACGCCGACGCCGGCGCCCGCGGCGCCGGGCGCTACGCCGTTCTGGCCCGACGGCGCGCGGCTCGTGATCTCGATCTCGATGCAGTTCGAGGCGGGCGGACAACCGTCGACCGGCGCGGACAGCCCGTTTCCGGCCGTCGCGTTTCCGCCGTCGGTGCCGATCGATCTCGCGTCGGCCACCTGGTTCGCGTATGGCTACCGGGAAGGCATTCCGCGCCTGCTCGACCTGTGGGATCGACACGGCGTGAAAGTGACGTCGCACATGATCGGGGAAGCCGCGCGCCGGCACCCCGAACTGGCGCGCGAGATCGTGTCGCGCGGCCACGAAGCCGCCGCACACGGCCCGACGTGGCGCGCGCAATTCGCGATGAACCGCGACGACGAGCGCCGCTTCCTGACCGAAGCGCGCGACATGGTCGAAGCGGTGACCGGCCAGCGCCCGACCGGCTACAACTGCAACTGGCTGCGGCGCGGGCCGCATACGTTGTCGCTGCTGCAGGAACTCGGCTACGTGTATCACATCGACGACGTCAGTCGCGACGAACCGTTCATCGAGACCGTCGATGGTCGCGATTTCGCGGTGGTTCCGTACACGCTGCGCAACAACGACATCCTGCTGATCGAAGGCCGCAACTACTCGCCGACGATGTTCGTCGAGCAGATCAAGCTCGATTTCGACCAGTTGTACGCGGAAGCCGGCCACAGGCGGCGGCTGATGTCGATCAGTGCGCACGACCGGATCAGCGGCACGCCGCAGATGGTCCGTGCGTGGGACGATTTCCTGCACTACGCGCGATCACACCCGGGTGTCGCTTTCATGCGCAAGGACGACATTGCGCGCTTCGCGCTGCATAGCCCGTCGACGCTGCGCGAAACCGAAACGATCTGACCGGATGCCGTTCAACTCATCACCCAGGAAAGACCTTCATGAATGATCCGCTCCACGGAAAGAAAGTACTCGTCGTCGGAGGAAGCTCCGGCATCGGCGCCGCCACCGCGACGGCATTCGCGCAACGCGGCGCGCGCGTGACGATCGCGTCGCGCGATCCGGGCAGGTTCGATATCGACGCCATACCGGGCGAGCACGTGCGAACCGAAACGCTCGACATCATCGATACGGCGAACGTCGATGCATTCTGCGCCCGCGCCGGCCAGTTCGACCACGTCGTGATTTCTGCCGCGAAGACGGCCACGGGCCCGGTCCGCGCGCTGCCGCTTGACGACGCGCAGGCGGCGATGGACAGCAAGTTCTGGGGCGCCTACCGCATCGCCCGCGCGATCGATATCGCGCCCGGCGGTTCGCTGACGTTCGTGTCGGGCTACCTCAGCGTGCGGCCGAGCGCGTCGTCGGTCCTGCAAGGCGCGATCAACGCGGCGCTCGAGGCGCTCGCCCGCGGGCTGGCGTTGGAGCTCGCGCCGGTGCGTGTGAATACCGTGTCGCCGGGCCTGATCGCGACGCCGCTGTGGGACAAGCTCGCTCCCGACGCACGCGACGCGATGTATGCGGGCGCCGCGCAGCGGCTGCCGGCACGCAGGGTCGGTCAGCCGGAGGATGTCGCGAATGCGATCGTGTACCTGGCGACAACGCCTTATGCGACTGGCTCGACGGTGCTGATCGACGGCGGCGGCGCGATTGCGTGACACATGCGGTCATGACAAAACGCCCCGCGTTCCGTCGGGAACGCGGGGCGTCGAGGATGACGCAACGAGGTAATGTCAGGCCACGGCACTGACGTCGAGCGGTGCGCCCGTCTTCGCCTGGATCTCGTCGACGCTCACGCCGTCGGCGAGCTCGAGCACCTTCAGCCCGGCCGGCGTCACCTCGATCACGCCGAGATCGGTGATGATCAGGTCGACCACGCCGACGCCCGTGAGCGGCAGGTTGCATTCGTCGAGGATCTTGTGCTGATCGCCCTTCGCGACATGCTCCATCAGCACGACGACGCGCTTCACGCCCGCGACGAGGTCCATCGCGCCGCCCATCCCCTTGATCATCTTGCCGGGGATCATCCAGTTCGCGAGGTCGCCCTGCTTGCTGACCTGCATCGCGCCGAGGATCGCGAGGTTGATGTGGCCGCCGCGGATCATCGCGAACGAATCGGCCGACGAGAAGATCGACGAACCCGGCAGCGTCGTGACGGTCTGCTTGCCGGCGTTGATGAGATCGGCGTCGACTTCGTCCTCGGTCGGCGACGGGCCGATGCCGAGCAGGCCATTCTCCGACTGCAGCCACACCTCGACGCCTTCCGGCACGTGGTTCGCGACGAGCGTCGGCAGGCCGATGCCGAGGTTCACGTAGAAGCCATCCTGCAGTTCCTTCGCCGCGCGCGCGGCCATCTGGTCACGATTCCAGGCCATGTCAGTCTCCTTTCGCGCGTACGACGCGTTGTTCGATGCGTTTTTCAGGCGTCGCGTTCAGCACGATGCGCTGCACGAAGATGCCAGGCGTATGGATGTGGTCCGGATCGAGCGCGCCGTTCTCGACGATCTCCTCGACCTCGGCCACGGTGATCTTGCCGGCCATCGCGCACATCGGGTTGAAGTTGCGCGCGGTGCGGCGGTAGATCAGGTTGCCGGACTTGTCGGCCTTCCACGCCTTGACGAGCGCGACGTCGGCCGTCAGCGACGGCTCGAGCACGTAGTGGCGATCGCCGAACTGGCGCGTTTCCTTGCCTTCCGCGATCACGGTGCCGTAGCCGGTATTCGTGAAGAACGCGGGAATGCCCGCGCCGCCCGCGCGCAGCTTTTCGGCGAGCGTGCCCTGCGGCGTGAATTCGAGCTCGAGCTCGCCGGCCAGATACTGGCGCTCGAACTCCTTGTTCTCGCCGACGTACGACGAGATCATCTTCTTGATCTGGCGCGTTTCCAGCAGCAGGCCGAGGCCGAAACCGTCGACGCCCGCGTTGTTGCTGATGCAGGTGATGCCCTTGACGGCCGAATCGCGCAACGCCGCGATCAGCGCCTCGGGAATGCCGCACAGGCCGAAGCCGCCCACCGCGAAGGTCTGTCCGTCGCGGACGATCCCCTCCAGCGCGGCAGCCGCGCTTGGATAGACTTTGTTCATCTGTTGTCCCTTCCTCTATGGAAACCAGCAAAACCGGTTCACGCGCCACGTGGCGCAAGCCCGCCGCACCATTCTATGCATGCGCGGCGATGCCTGCGTCGAAGCGCGCTGTTTTTATGTCGCGACACACCGCCGCGAGATGCCTGAAAGGGTACGATGTGACGCCGATGCGGCACAATACGCAAAAATACATAAGCATTTGCCTCCGCTTGCCTGCGCCATGCCCGAGCTCGATTACCAGACCGCCTTCCACCTCGCGCCGCTCGGCCTCGTGCTGTCGCGCGACCGGGTGATCGAGGATTGCAACGACGCGCTCGCGTCGATCTTCCGCTGCGCACGGGCCGACCTGATCGGGAAATCGTACGCGGTGCTCTACCCGTCGACGGACGAATTCCAGCGCATCGGCGAACGCATCGCCCGCGTGATGGTCGCGAACGGCGTCTACTCGGATGACAGAATCATGAAACGCGCGGACGGCGAGCTGTTCTGGTGCCACGTGACGGGCCGCGCGCTCGACCGCACCGCGCCGCTCTCGGCGGGCGTCTGGACCTTCGAGGATTTGAGCGCGACGCGCCGCGTCGCGGTCGAGCTGACCCCGCGCGAGCGCGAGATCGCCGCCCAGCTCGCGACCGGCAAGACCAGCAAGCAGATCGGGCGCGTGCTCGACATCAGCTCACGCACGGTCGACATCTATCGCGCGCGGCTGATGCGCAAATACTGGACGAACAACACGCCGGAACTGCTGCAGCGCCTGCTCGGGCAGTAAACGCGCATTGCATAGCATCGCGACGCGCGAATGACGATCGGCCGCGCGCGGCGGCCGATCCGGGGAAATATCGGGCACGGCGTGCCACCGGCGGCCTTGCGCCGGCCTGCCGGTATCCGCGCTCAGCCGACTTTCGTCGCGAGCGCGCGCTCGATCGTGTCGCGCAGCAGTGGCGGCAGCGGCACCGACTTGCCGAGCGCGTAGTCGACCCACACGCAGCGCGCGTTGCCGCGTGCATAGACATGCTGCGGATCGTCCGCGCGCGTGAGCTCGAAGCCGGTGTCGAAACTGCTTCGGCCGGGCTTTGCAGCCGACATCTTCGCGATCACGTCACCCGGATAGTGCAGTTGCTTCAGGAACTCCATCGACGCGGTGACGATGACGGGCCCCTGCCCCTCGCCGTTGCCGCCCGCAATGCCGAGCTGCTCGAACCACGAGATCCGCGCCTGCTCCATGTAGCGGAAATAGACCGTGTTGTTCACATGGCCGAACGCGTCCATGTCGCCCCAGCGGATCGGCATCGACATCTCAAAAACGGGGGAGTAATCGCTTGTGGCGCTCATTGCAGTCTTCTTTGTTGCGAAATGTCATCCGCTCACGCGAGGCCGAAGCCGTCGTCCGCGGAGATGATCGAGCCATTGATGAACTGCGACTCGTCGGCCGCGAGCAGCAACAACAGCCCGTCGAGATCCTGCGGCTTGCCGACGCGCCGGCGCGGCAGCATCGACTGCAGCTTCTGGCCCTGCTCGGTTTCCCACAGGTAATGATTGATTTCGGTATCGATATAGCCGGGACAGATCGCGTTCACGTTGATGCCGTGGCGGCCCCACTCCAGCGCCATCGCGCGCGTCATCTGCACGACCGCCGCCTTGCTCATCGCGTACAGCCCGATCTGCGGAAACACGCGCAGCCCGGCCACCGACGCGATGTTGATGATCCGGCACGGCGGCTTGCCGTTGCCGCCGCCGTTCGCGCGCATGATCATCCGCTTCGCGACTTCCTGCGCGACGAAAAACGCGCCGCGCGTGTTCGTATCGAACACGAATTCGAAATCCGCCGGGGTGACGTCGACGAGCTTCTGCATCGTCGACACGCCCGAATTGTTCACGAGGATGTCGATCGTGCCGGCTTCCGTCTCCGCATGCGCGACGGCCGCCTTGATGCTCTGGACGTCGGTCACGTCGAGCGACACGACGTGCGCGGCGCCGCCCGCGGCCTCGATCTCCGCACGCAGTTCCTTCAGGCGCTCGACGCGGCGGCTCGCGAGCACGACCTTCGCGCCGGCCTGCGACAGCACCTGCGCAAAACGCTGCCCGAGGCCGCTCGACGCGCCCGTGACCAGCGCAACCTTGCCTTCCAGATTGATCGATCGACCCATTTGCACATCCCCTTTCGATGTCGTTGCGCCAGCCCGGGCTGGCACAGCCCGAGCGGCATTACCCTAGCACAAAAATAGAACGATCGTGCTAATCTACCTGCATGTTGTTGCGGCAAGCGTTTCGTTTCGCAGACAATACGCTCCCGAATAAAAGCATTCTAACGGTTAGAGGAACGCCAATGACCCCCGCAAGCCTCATCGAGCAATACGGCCCGCGCGAATCGATGGAATACGACGTCGTGATCGTCGGCGGCGGCCCCGCCGGGCTGTCGGCGGCGATCCGGCTCAAGCAGCTGGCCGCCGAGAAAGGCGCCGAGATCGGCGTGTGCGTGC
>NZ_JAIZRS010000079.1:0-768 GCF_020419985.1 Burkholderia sp. AU32262 | reverse complement strand
TTACTCGATGATCTTGGCGACGACGCCGGCGCCGACGGTACGGCCGCCTTCGCGGATCGCGAAGCGCAGACCTTCTTCCATCGCGATCGGAGCGATCAGCTTCACCGTGATCGACACGTTGTCGCCCGGCATCACCATTTCCTTGTCCTTCGGCAGCTCGATCGAGCCCGTCACGTCCGTCGTACGGAAGTAGAACTGCGGACGGTAGTTGTTGAAGAACGGCGTGTGACGGCCGCCTTCATCCTTGCTCAGCACGTACACTTCAGCCGTGAAGTGCGTGTGCGGCGTGATCGAACCCGGCTTCGCCAGAACCTGGCCACGCTCCACGTCTTCACGCTTCGTGCCGCGCAGCAGGATACCCACGTTGTCGCCTGCCTGACCTTGGTCCAGCAGCTTGCGGAACATTTCCACGCCCGTGCAGGTCGTCTTCACCGTCGGCTTGATACCGACGATTTCGATTTCCTCGCCGACCTTGATGATGCCGCGCTCGACACGACCCGTCACCACCGTACCGCGACCCGAGATCGAGAACACGTCTTCCACCGGCATCAGGAACGCGCCGTCAACCGCACGCTCCGGCGTCGGGATGTACGTGTCCAGTGCGTCTGCCAGGTTCATGATCGCCACTTCGCCCAGCTCGCCCGTGTCGCCTTCCAGCGCCAGCTTTGCCGAACCCTTCACGATCGGCGTATCGTCGCCCGGGAAGTCGTACTTCGACAGCAGTTCGCGAACTTCCATCTCGACCAGCTCGAGCAGTTCCGCGTCGTC
>NZ_JAIZRS010000078.1:0-784 GCF_020419985.1 Burkholderia sp. AU32262 | reverse complement strand
GACGCGCCGTTCCGGATGACGCCGGAGGACATGAACATCTGGTACGTGCGCAACAGCTCGGGCGGGATGGTGCCGTTCAGCGCGTTCTCGAGCGGCCACTGGATCTACGGGTCGCCGAAGCTCGAGCGTTACAACGGCGTGTCGTCGATCGAGATCCAGGGGCAGGCCGCGCAAGGCAAGTCGACCGGCCAGGCGATGGCCGCGATGGAAGCGCTCGCGAGCAAGCTGCCGGAAGGCATCGGCTATTCGTGGACGGGGCTGTCGTTCCAGGAAATCCAGTCGGGCTCGCAGGCGCCGATCCTGTATGCGATCTCGATCCTCGTCGTGTTCCTGTGTCTCGCGGCGCTGTATGAAAGCTGGTCGATTCCGTTCTCGGTGATCATGGTCGTGCCGCTCGGCGTGGTCGGCGCGCTACTCGCGACGATGCTGCGCGGCCTCGAGAACGACGTGTTCTTCCAGGTCGGCCTGCTGACCACGGTAGGCCTGTCCGCGAAGAACGCGATCCTGATCGTCGAGTTCGCGCGCGAGCTGCAGGCGGGCGGGAACATGGGGCCGGTGCGCGCGGCGATCGAGGCGGCGCGCCTGCGACTGCGTCCGATCCTGATGACGTCGCTCGCGTTCATGCTGGGCGTGCTGCCGCTCGCGATCAGCAACGGCGCGGGTTCGGCGAGCCAGCACGCGATCGGCACCGGCGTGATCGGCGGGATGATCACGGCGACGTTCCTCGCCATTTTCATGATCCCGATGTTCTTCGTGCGGGTTCGCGCGATCTTCAGCGGCGAGA
>NZ_JAIZRS010000076.1:0-1060 GCF_020419985.1 Burkholderia sp. AU32262 | reverse complement strand
CGAACTCCGGGCCGTAGTACATGCAGAATGTCAGCCATCAGGGGTAACGGGCATCCTTTGGATTGCCCGTTCACCGCCCGCCGGAGGAAACCGAAATGGCCGACTTGCTGGAAGGTACGCTGCCCCTGAACCTGGTTGCAATCGACATCGCCCGTTATTCGAACGCTGTGTTGATCGAGTTGTCGGACGGGAAGCGTCAGCGCTTCCGGATGACCAACAGCGCTCCTGACTTCGACCGGCTGTTGAGTTACCTTCAAGCGCTACCCGGCAATTGCCGGGTAGCGCTTGAGCCGACCGGCGACTACCATCGCCCGCTGGCTCACCGCCTGCTCACAGCTGGGCACGAGGTGGTCAGCATCAATTCCGTGGCACAGGCGCGGTATCGCGAAGCGATGTTCAACTCTTGGGACAAGAACGATCCCAAGGACGCGCAGGTCATCCTGGAAATGCTCAGGCGTGGCACATATCAGCGCTACGTGGACCCGCAGATCGCCGGCCATCATGACCTGCAGGAACTTGCAAAGACCTACTACCAAGTTTCCCGCGCACGCACCAAGGTGCAGCACTCTCTGATCAACCACGGCCTGCCGCTGTACTTCCCGGAGATGCACCGCTACTGGTGCACCACCCGCAACGAATGGTTCGTGCGTTTTCTGCTCGAGTTTCCGACGCCGACGCATGTACGCGCCCTGGATCGCGAGAGCTTTGTGGCTGCTGCATGGGATCTGGTCGGCCGCAAGGTGAACAAACGCGCCAAACTCGAAGAGATATGGGAAACAGCTGCACACACCGCTGCCTTGCCTCACGCGCCGGATTGCCTGGCTGTCGAGACATTCCGTATTACCCTTCGCCGGTACCAGGAGCTCAACGTACTGCGAGCGGCAATCGAGGCGCGCGCCGAGGCGGAGCTTCACGACAATATCGACTTCGCCCATCTGAAGACGCTGCCTGGCATTGGCTCGGTGATCGCCATGACTATCCTCGCCGAGGCCGGCGACCTGCGCCGCTTCGGTCACCACCGTCAGTTCCTGAAGTACTGTGGATTCGACCTGGCGAAGAT
>NZ_JAIZRS010000075.1:0-1152 GCF_020419985.1 Burkholderia sp. AU32262 | reverse complement strand
ACAACGCCAGCACGATCGGCTCGCTGAACGGCAACCTGAGCATCGCGGCTGGCAACGATCTGCACGTGACCGGCAGCGACCTGATCGCGGCGAAGAATCTCAGCGGGACAGGCGCGAACGTTACGATCGACGCCGCGCAGGACAAGAACCACCACGGCGAGACGCAGGAAGTGTCGAAGAGCGGCCTGACGCTGGCGTTGAAAGCGCCGGTGATCGATGCGGTGTCGAATGCGGTGGGTCAATCGCGTGCGTCCAGTAATAGCCAGGATGGCCGTGCAGCAGCGCTGCACGGGATGGCCGCGGCGAGTGCGGCGTGGGATGCGAACGTGGCTGCAGGCGACGTGGTCAACGCGCTGGGAGCAGGCCAGACGCCCCAATTCAAGGTCGAACTCAGCGTCGGCAGCAGCCATAGCAAGAGCGCGTTTACCGAGAACAGCGTGACGAATCGCGGCTCGAATGTGAACGCCGGCGGAACGGTGGCATTTGCGGCAACCGGCAACGGTGAGCCGGGCAGCGGCAATGTGACGATCGCCGGCTCGAACGTGAACGCGAGCGATGTGATTCTGGCGGCGAAGAATCAGGTCAATATCGTCAATACGACGGATACGGATTCGACGCGCAGCACGAACGAGTCGAAGAGTGCGAGCGTGGGCGTGTCGGTCGGCACGGGCGGCTTTGGTATCTCGGCGGCGATGTCGAAAGCCAATGGCGACGGCAACAGCGATCTGGCCACGCAGAACAACAGTCACGTGAATGCGGCAAACGGCGTGACGATCATTTCGGGCGGCGATACGAATATCATCGGCTCGAACGTGAAGGGCAATCAGGTGAATGCCGATGTGGGCGGGAACCTGAACATTGTGAGCGTCCAGGACACGTTGTCGAGCGCGGCGCATCAGTCGAGTTCGGGCGGCGGTTTCAGCATCAGTCAGGGTGGCGCCAGCGCGAGCTTCAGCCAGAGCAAGGGGAATGCGTCGGGCAGCTATGCGGGCGTCAACGAGCAAGCCGGTATTCGCGCGGGCGACGGCGGCTTCAATATCAACGTCACCGGCAATACCGACCTGAAAGGCGGGCTGATCGCGAGTAGCGCGGATGCGTCGAAGAATTCGCTGACGACGGGTTCCCTCTCGTTCTCGGACATCCAGAACCAGT
>NZ_JAIZRS010000074.1:0-1237 GCF_020419985.1 Burkholderia sp. AU32262 | reverse complement strand
AGCTCGCATCCGCAGCTTCGGTATATAGCTTAGCCCCGTTACATCTTCCGCGCAGGACGACTCGATCAGTGAGCTATTACGCTTTCTTTAAAGGGTGGCTGCTTCTAAGCCAACCTCCTGACTGTTTTAGCCTTCCCACTTCGTTTCCCACTTAGCTATATTTGGGGACCTTAGCTGGCGGTCTGGGTTGTTTCCCTCTTGACACCGGACGTTAGCACCCGATGTCTGTCTCCCGTGATTGCACTCTTCGGTATTCGGAGTTTGCTATGGCGGGGTAATCTGCAATAGACCCCCCAACCATGACAGTGCTCTACCCCCGAAGGTGAGACACGAGGCACTACCTAAATAGTTTTCGGAGAGAACCAGCTATTTCCAGGTTTGTTTAGCCTTTCACCCCTATCCACAGCTCATCCCCTAACTTTTCAACGTTAGTGGGTTCGGACCTCCAGTACGTGTTACCGCACCTTCATCCTGGCCATGGATAGATCACCTGGTTTCGGGTCTACGCCCAGCAACTGAACGCCCTATTCGGACTCGCTTTCGCTACGCCTGCCCTATACGGTTAAGCTTGCTACTGAACGTAAGTCGCTGACCCATTATACAAAAGGTACGCCGTCACCCCTTTCGAGGCTCCGACTGTTTGTATGCATGCGGTTTCAGGATCTATTTCACTCCCCTCCCGGGGTTCTTTTCGCCTTTCCCTCACGGTACTGGTTCACTATCGGTCGATCACGAGTATTTAGCCTTGGAGGATGGTCCCCCCATCTTCAGACAGGATTTCACGTGTCCCGCCCTACTTGTCGCACACCTAGTTCTTTCATACTGTTTTCGCCTACAGGGCTATCACCTGCTATGGCCGCACTTTCCAGAGCGTTCGGCTAACAATACAAATAAAGAGTGCAAGGCTCATCCCATTTCGCTCGCCACTACTTTGGGAATCTCGGTTGATTTCTTTTCCTGCGGTTACTTAGATGTTTCAGTTCACCGCGTTCGCTTCGCATGGCCTATGTATTCAGCCATGGATACTCCAAAAGGAGTGGGTTTCCCCATTCGGACATCTACGGATCAAAGCTCGTTTGCCAGCTCCCCGTAGCTTTTCGCAGGCTACCGCGTCCTTCATCGCCTGTGATCGCCAAGGCATCCACCACATGCACTTGTTCGCTTGACCCTATAACGAGTCTGTCTCTCGACAGCCGCTACAGGTTGAGTTCTCGCGTTGTGCCGTATTCCAATTGAG
>NZ_JAIZRS010000073.1:0-1334 GCF_020419985.1 Burkholderia sp. AU32262 | reverse complement strand
GCGATCGCTACGCCGATTTCGGGCCGACGCTGGCCTGCGAGAAGCTGTACGAATGCCACGGCATTCGGCTGGCCAAGGAGACGGTCAGGAAGCTGATGACGGACGCTGGGCTCTGGATTCCGCGCCGACAACGGCCGCCGAAGGTCTACCAGCCGCGCGCGCGTCGGGCGTGTCTGGGCGAACTGATCCAGATCGACGGCAGCGACCATCGGTGGTTCGAGGAACGGGCGCCGGCCTGCACACTGCTGGTGTATGTGGACGACGCGACGAGCCGGTTGATGATGCTGCACTTCACGCAGACCGAATCGACCTTCAGCTACTTCGAAGCGACGCGAGCGTACATCGAGCGGCACGGCAAACCTGGGGCGTTCTATAGCGACAAGGCCAGCGTGTTCCGCAACGTGACGCCAGGCAAGACCGGTAACCGCGTGACACCGTTCGGCCGGGCTATGTACGAACTGAACATCGACACGTTCTGCGCGAACAGCAGCTCGGCCAAGGGGCGCGTCGAGCGAGCGCACCTGACGTTGCAGGATCGATTGGTTAAGGAGATGCGATTGCGCGGGATCAACACGATGGCCGACGCCAACGCTTACGCGCCCTCCTTCATGGCCGCCTACAACACGCGCTTCGCGAAGCCGCCAAAGAGCGACTTCAATGCGCACCGGCCGTTGCGGGCCGACGAGAGTCTGGACCGGGCGCTGACGTGGCGCGAGCCGCGGAAAGTGACGAAGTCGCTCACGGTTCAGTACGACCGGGTGATGTATTTGCTGGACGACACGCCGGAGAATCGGAAGCTGATCGATCGAACGATCGAGGTGTGGGAGTACCCGGATGGGCGGATCGAAATCCGGTCTGACGATCGTGTGTTGCGCTGCAGACAATACGACCGTCTGGCCGAAATCGATCAAGGTGCCGTCGTCGAGCACAAGCGCTTGAGTCATGTACTGCAGGTCGCGCAAGCGCTTCAGGCGCAACGTGATAACAGCCGAATCGGTAAAGCGCCGTCTCGAACGCATCGTGGCGACTCGACGCGAACTAACCGAAACGAGGCTGAACCAGGCAAGAAGAAGCAACGCGAGATCACGCAGGCCGACGTCGAGCATGTGATCGTGGATCTGGCGCAACGTAGGCAACCCGCCAAGCCAGCAGACAAACCTGGCCGTCGTTCTGCAAAAGCTGGAGAAACAAGCGTGAGCGCCCTGCCCGTTCAGGCGCCGACCTTCGACACTGCGTAACGGTCAAAACGAGGAAAAAGACACAGCAAAACCAACCTTAAAACCGGACATTTTTAAATAGCTGGAAGGTGGACATCTGAATCCGGGTATGACACA
>NZ_JAIZRS010000072.1:0-1355 GCF_020419985.1 Burkholderia sp. AU32262 | reverse complement strand
GAGCCTATCCGAACCTTTGTGTGTGAGGCATAAACTGATGGCCAAGGAGCCACGTTATGCCACGCAAACGTAAGGAAGAAGCGACCGTAGAACCGGGCAAGGGC
Organism: Burkholderia sp. AU32262; assembly: GCF_020419985.1. Classification (NCBI taxonomy): domain Bacteria; kingdom Pseudomonadati; phylum Pseudomonadota; class Betaproteobacteria; order Burkholderiales; family Burkholderiaceae; genus Burkholderia; species Burkholderia sp. AU32262. The sequence continues at coordinate 1,251 of NZ_JAIZRS010000072.1, read as the reverse complement.
TTGAACCTGGACCCGGAACTGATCAAGCAACTGGTGCCCGGAACGCTGGATCGGGCGACGATCAACGAGCAGCTCGCTGCGCTCAAGAAGGCGATCTTCGAGCGTGCGCTGGGTGGCGAGTTGACCCACCACCTCGGCTACGAGAAGGGCGAAGCCAAGCCGGCCGGCCGCACGAACCATCGCAACGGCACCAGCCGCAAGCGCATCGCGACCGACGACGACCTGCTCGACGTCGAGATTCCGCGCGATCGCGAAGGCACCTTCGATCCGGTGCTGATCGCCAAGGGCGAGCGACGTTTCACCGGCTTCGACGACAAGATCATCGCGATGTACGCACGCGGCATGAGCGTGCGGGAGATTCAGGGCTTCCTGCAGGAGATGTACGGCATCGAGGTATCGCCGGACTTCATCAGTACCGTCACTGACGCGGTGATCGACGAAGTGCGCGAGTGGCAACAGCGGCCGCTCGAGCCGATGTACCCGGTGGTGTTCTTCGACGCCTTGCGCGTCAAGATCCGGGACGAAGGCGTGGTCCGCAACAAGGCGATCTACCTGGCGCTGGGTGTTCGCCGCGACGGCACACGTGACGTGCTGGGCCTCTGGATCGAGCAGACCGAGGGGGCCAAGTTCTGGCTGCGGGTGGTGAACGACCTGAAGCTGCGTGGCGTGCAGGATATCCTGATTGCCGTGGTCGACGGACTGAAGGGCTTCCCGGAAGCGATCAACACGGTGTTCCCGGAAACGACGGTCCAGACCTGCATCGTGCATCTGATCCGGAACTCGCTGGACTTCGCCAGCTGGAAAGACCGGAAATCCGTCGCAGCGGCGCTCAAGGAGGTCTATCGGGCACCGTCGGCCGAAGCGGCCGCCGTGGCGCTGGATGCGTTCGATACGAGCCCGTGGGGGACGAAATACCCACCGATTGCCGCGCTCTGGCGCCGGGCCTGGGATCAGGTGATTCCGTTTTACGCCTTCGCGCCCGACATCCGGAAAATTGTATATACGACCAACGCGATCGAGTCGCTGCACATGCAGCTTCGGAAGATCATTAAGGCGCGCGGCCACTTCCCGTCGGACGAGGCCGCGCTCAAGCTGATCTGGCTGGCGCTGCGCAACGTCGTAGCCAAGTGGACGGGTTCCCGGCACGATTGGAAGAGCGCCATGACTCAGTTCGCACTGCTTTACCCAGAACGATTCAACATTGGAGTCTGAATCTCAACCCGCCTCACACACTAAATTCCGGATACCTCC
>NZ_JAIZRS010000071.1:0-1399 GCF_020419985.1 Burkholderia sp. AU32262 | reverse complement strand
GACCTATCAACGTCCTGGTCTCGAACGACCCTTCAAGGAGGTCAAGCCTCCAGGGATATCTCATCTTAAGGCGAGTTTCCCGCTTAGATGCTTTCAGCGGTTATCTCTTCCGAACATAGCTACCCGGCGATGCCACTGGCGTGACAACCGGTACACCAGAGGTTCGTCCACTCCGGTCCTCTCGTACTAGGAGCAGCCCCCTTCAAATATCCAACGCCCACGGCAGATAGGGACCAAACTGTCTCACGACGTTTTAAACCCAGCTCACGTACCTCTTTAAATGGCGAACAGCCATACCCTTGGGACCGGCTACAGCCCCAGGATGAGATGAGCCGACATCGAGGTGCCAAACACCGCCGTCGATATGAACTCTTGGGCGGTATCAGCCTGTTATCCCCAGAGTACCTTTTATCCGTTGAGCGATGGCCCTTCCATACAGAACCACCGGATCACTATGACCTGCTTTCGCACCTGCTCGACTTGTCGGTCTCGCAGTTAAGCACGCTTATGCCATTGCACTATCAGCACGATTTCCGACCGTACCTAGCGTACCTTCGTACTCCTCCGTTACGCTTTGGGAGGAGACCGCCCCAGTCAAACTGCCTACCATGCACTGTCCCCGACCCGGATCACGGGCCAAGGTTAGAACCTCAAACAAACCAGGGTGGTATTTCAAGGACGGCTCCACCGAAACTAGCGTTCCGGTTTCATAGCCTCCCACCTATCCTACACAGATCGGTTCAAAGTCCAATGCAAAGCTACAGTAAAGGTTCATGGGGTCTCTCCGTCTAGCCGCGGGTAGATTGCATCATCACAAACACTTCAACTTCGCTGAGTCTCGGGAGGAGACAGTGTGGCCATCGTTACGCCATTCGTGCAGGTCGGAACTTACCCGACAAGGAATTTCGCTACCTTAGGACCGTTATAGTTACGGCCGCCGTTTACCGGGACTTCAATCAAGAGCTTGCACCCCATCATTTAATCTTCCGGCACCGGGCAGGCGTCACACCCTATACGTCCACTTTCGTGTTTGCAGAGTGCTGTGTTTTTATTAAACAGTCGCAGCCACCAGTTTATTGCAACCCCTTCACCCTCCTGGCGCAGGCCAGTCAAGCTACAAGGGCGTACCTTATCCCGAAGTTACGGTACCAATTTGCCGAGTTCCTTCTCCCGAGTTCTCTCAAGCGCCTTAGAATACTCATCTCGCCCACCTGTGTCGGTTTGCGGTACGGTCATCGTTAGACTGAAGCTTAGAGGCTTTTCTTGGAACCACTTCCAATTGCTTCGCTCCCGAAGGAGCTCGCGCCACACCCTTGAATCCTGCGCCCGGATTTGCCTAAGCGCCTTCTCCAATGCAGCGACCGGGACGTCCAACACCCGGACAACCTTCCGCGATCCG
>NZ_JAIZRS010000070.1:0-1402 GCF_020419985.1 Burkholderia sp. AU32262 | reverse complement strand
GTCGGCTATACGAAGGACACGCCGGAGCCGCCGGGCGGCACGATCCTGCGCGATGCCGGGGGCAATCCGACCGGCCTGCTGCTCGCGAACCCGAACGCGACGATCCTCTACGCGACGCTCGCGAAGGGGCCGAAGCTGCCGTTCGAGTATCAGTACAACTCGACGCGCCATTTCATGCGCGAGCTGAACCGGCTCGGCGTGACGGGCGTGATCGACGCGGGCGGCGGCTCGCAGAATTATCCCGACGATTACGAAGTGATCCGCAAGCTGCACGACGCGGGCGAGATGACGATCCGGATCGCGTACAACCTGTTCACGCAGAAGCCGAACGCGGAGAAGGAAGACTTCGTGAACTGGACGAAGAGCGTCAAGTACCACGACGGCACCGACTACTTCCGCAATAACGGCGCGGGCGAGATGCTGGCGTTCTCGGCGGCCGACTTCGAGGATTTCCGCGTCGCGCGGCCGGATTTGCCCGCGCAGATGGAGGACGATCTCGAAGGCGTCGTGCGCGTGCTCGCGGAAAACCGCTGGCCGTGGCGCATGCACGCGACCTATGACGAAACGATCAGCCGCGCGCTGGACGTGTTCGAGAAGGTCAACGAAGACATCCCGCTCGACGGGCTGAACTGGTTCTTCGATCATGCGGAAACGATCTCCGAGAAATCGATGGACCGGATCGCCGCGCTCGGCGGCGGCATCGCGGTGCAGCATCGGATGGCGTACCAGGGCGAATACTTCGTCGAGCGTTACGGCGCGCAGGCCGCCGAGGCGACGCCGCCTGTCGCGAAGATGCTCGGCAAGGGGCTCAAGGTGTCGGCCGGCACCGACGCGACGCGCGTCGCGTCGTACAACCCGTGGGTGTCGCTCGCGTGGCTCGTGACGGGCAAGACGGTCGGCGGCATGCGCCTGTATCCGCAGCGCAACCTGCTCGATCGCGAAACCGCGCTGCGGATGTGGACCGAGTACGTGACGTGGTTCTCGAACGAGGAAGGCAAGAAAGGGCGCATCGCGGTGGGGCAGCTTGCCGACCTCGTGGTCCCCGATCGCGATTTCTTCGCGTGCGCGGAAGACGATATCGCCGGCACGACCGCGTTGCTGACGGTGGTCGACGGGAAGATCGTGTGGGGCGCGGGGCCGTTCGCGTCGCACGACGCGCCGATTCCGCCGGCGATGCCGGACTGGTCGCCGGTGCGCGAGTTCGGCGGCTATGGCGGCTGGGGCGCGACGCAGCGCGCCGGCGCGCCGTTGCAGCGCGCGGCGGCCGCCGCGATGTGCGGCTGCGCGAACGAATGCAACGTTCACCAGCATGCGCACGCGAGCGCATGGGCGAACGCATTGCCGACGTCGGACGCGAAGGGTTTCTGGGGCGCGTTCGGCTGTTCGTGCTGGGCGGTCTGAC